>DAMCAL010000052.1:0-17941 GCA_032059585.1 Burkholderiaceae bacterium | reverse complement strand
GCAACCCGATCCCTCTTGCTGCCGACCAGCTTGTAGACCGTGTTGTCCAGCACCGAGTAGAGGCTGTGGATGCCCATGCTGGTGTTTTCGGGGTCGGTCCTGGCCACGTTCCGGCCGGTGCCGAAGGCCACCATCATGCCGCCCACGGGCACCGTCTTTGGCTTGCTGTTTTCAGTGATCGTTTTCGCGCGGTCATTGGCACGCACGGTGGGCGCCGTCATGATGGGCTGAGGCAGGGTCCGCGAATTCGGGGAGCCCTCTGTGCCTCCCTTGGCGATGTACAGCGGCGTGCCGCTGGTGGCAAGGTTGGTAGTGGTGTTGGCGCTGGCGCCCCACTGGGCCACGCCCCACTGGCTGTCGTTGTCGCTGGCGACGAGGAACTTCCAGAGGTTGCCTTTGTTGTCTCCCGCATAGACCACGTCGGGCCGGCCATCGTTGTTGATATCCACCAGCCGCGGAGCGCCCAGGCCGTTGTCGGTGGTGTTGGCATGGGCGCCGCGGGCGGTGCTGCCCGTGGCCGCCAAGCGCACCAGCTCCTTACCCTGGTCCAGGTACTGGATCAGCAGCACGGGTCGTTGGTTGGTGCTGTTGTAGCCATTGCCCATCACCGCCGCCCAGCGGTTATTGTTCATGCGCACGATCTGCGTGGTGCGCTGGGGGTTGGTCGGGTCGATAACGGGCTTGGCGAAGATATGCCCTATGTCCGCATTCTCTTCGTTGGCCTTCTCGCAGGCGGTCTTGGCGCTGCCGCTCAACGCGGAACAGTCGGTGGCCGCCTCGTCCGGGTCCATGGTCCGGTCCAGCACCACCAGGGACTGGGCGTTGTTTTCAGAGAAGTTGCCAGGATTGGTCACGTCCAGAACGAAATAACCCTTACCACCCGCGCCCAGGGTACCCAGCAGCAGGGTGCGCCAACTGGGAGTGTAGGTGGCGGAATAACTGGGGTCGTTGGGGTCGAGCGTGCCGCCCCCGACGTCCACGTCGCCGGTCATGGGCGAGCCATCCACGTAATAGCGGTGCTGGTCATCGAAGGCCGGATCTGCCAAGCGGGCCAGCTTGGGGATCACGCCACGCGGCACATAGGCCAGCTTCTCGCTGCCGTTGTTAGCGGAAAAGCCGTGCAGCATGCCGTCGTTGCCTCCCACATAGATCATGGGCAGGCGGCTCTGGTTGTCCTTGATGAAGTTTGCGTAGTCCTTGAGGGCATAGCCGCTGGCAGGCGCGCCGGTGTACCAGACCTCCGAATTGACGATATCACCTTGCACCGATGTGCGCTGGCGGAAAGGCTGGGCGGAGGTGGAGGACGTGCGCTGCTTGCTGGTGTCGCCACGCACGTAGTCCAGACGGTCGGAGCCGAGATTGCCGGCATTGAGATAGGTTTTTTGCTGCGTGCTCAGGTATGCCTGGCCATTGGACCAGCGAAAGGCCACTCCACCGGTCTCCCTGCCCTGGCCGTCTTTTTTGTCACTCCAGCTCAGGATCACACGGTTTGCGTAGGGCGTAGCGTCGAGCTTGTCCGCTGTGCTTTCGCCATTCCAGCCCGGATGGGGCACTACGGTGTTGTCGGACTTGACGATCTCACCAGTGACCATGCCCTTCCAGTGCTTGTCCGGCTCATAACTTGCGGTGAAGCGCCCCACGTCGTTGCGCGTGGCATTACTGCCGCTGGTGGCCGTGGAGCCGCGGTCGGGTTCTACATCACTGCCGATCGTCTTGATGATTTCCCGAAAGGCTTTTTCTAGGTCTTCGCCCTTTTCGACGGCATAAAACCGGCCCCGGCCGTTGATTGCAGCATGCCATAGATCCAGCGATCGCCGATCTTCATTGCTCATCTCGGGCCAGGTCTTGGTGCCATTCACTAGATTGGGAAAATCACCGTCATAGCCGAACGGAACCATTGACGTTGGACGAGTGATATTGTACCTTTTGTCCGAAAAATCCGTTTTCCACGTGTAGGCCATTGCACTGAAGCCGATGGTGTAAGTTACCATATGCGGCCAAGTGGCAGGATTGTATTTTGGGTTCCAATATTTCGGCAGCGCTACCCCGCCAATATTTTCGGCTGATGGAGCTTGGTTGTATTCGGGAGCTGGGCTTACTGAGCCCGTCAGCCCGGTGGGCTGAAGACTTTCAGACCAGCTTTTAAATGCCCAGTCAGCTAACGTATTGCTGTAACTGTCGTGATAGAGTTTAGTGTAAGGGCCTCCGTATAGGGTTGTGTCAGGAAAGGTTTTGTCTTTGGTATTGTCATCCTGTGATCCTCCAGAAACAGATCCGTTCCAGCGTCCATCGGTCATAAAAATGTGGTAATTGCGCCTACAACCCAAATAAGGCGTTCCATCGGAGCCTGGTTTCGCAGCCCAAGGACCATTCTCATCTAAGCCTAGACGCATGTATTCGTCAGCCTGCTTGAACATTTTGTGAGAAGGGGTGCTGCTGCTCGGAGATAGCTTATTTACAAATCCAATAAAGTTGGTGCGATGACTTTGATCCAATACTTTCATTGAGTTTATATTGGATTTGGCAGTACTTCCGCTATTGAGGGTCCCCGGAGTGCCGTTATTGGCATTCATGGCTTGCCAAGCTAAACGAATCTTTCCGTCGGGGAGCAGGCTGGTATCATTGAAAACCTGCTTCAGTGCATATTTCAAGACATTCATGCGGCGACTTGATGGAAGCCAAGTGTTCGGCGATGAACCATTTGGAGCGGTATCGTTGTTCGCGCCTGATGCATTTTCTCGATCCAGGCGGTAATCCATACTGCCTGAGTCATCCACAGAAATAATCACATTCGGCGCTACATAAGGCTGAACCGTGCCTGGCGGCGCATGCGATAAGTCAAGCGTCCAGCCGCCTTGCGGTGCCAGCGCCGCGAGAGCAGCCAGAGCAAGCAAGGTCTTGGGAAAACGGTGGGGACGGGGGTAGGGCATCGGGTTGCTCCTGCTTGGATATTGGTCAAATTTGGCTCTGGCGCTCTCCTGCCAAGCGCGAGCAGCTATTGTTTTGGTAGCAGGTCAATCCTTGAGTTTCTGCCGCGCATAGGTTTGCTGCAGCACCACCTGGGTATTGGGCTTGCGTCCATTCGCAACCGCGGTAATGCGGTAGACCACGTTAGGGATCATGTGCAGGGCCATTTGATTGGCGGCTGCATTGGCGATCAGGCCCGACTTGCCCGCGTCCTCGACATAGGGCATGACTTCGATCCAGTACCAACCTCCCTGGCCAGCTGTCGCGTTTTGCAGGATGGGGTTGGTCCCGGAAGTCGCGGCGCCGGTGTATTGGCCGTAGCGTGCACCTATGCCATTGGCGGTCAGCTGCTCCAGCTTTACCTCGCCGGGCTGCAGGTCGGAAGGAGCCGGGCTGGTGGCGTTGGTGTAGTGCCAGAAATCCTGCCTGCCCGTGCGCTTGGTGCACAGGCCGTTGCGGCATTTGGTGGACTGCGCGTCCAAGGTGGCCAGCAGCAGGCCGATGTCCTTGGTCTCCAGTGGAATCTTGTCGGACGTGCTCGTGCGGCAAATGTCGCCGCTGCCAGTGCAGATGGCGCCATCGGCCTTCTCGCCCCGGATGTCGAGTTCCGCATCCTGCAGCAGGGCCTGCGCGGCCTCGAACGCGCGCTGGTAGTCGGCATCGTTGCCGACAATCAGTTCGTTGAACAGCGAGGTGCGCGACGCCCACAGCGCCAGCAGCATGGACAGCATCACGAACACGATGACCACGAACAACGCGATGCCGCGCTGTCGGCCGCACCTGCCGGCACGTCTGGAGGAATAGGGGGCAAGGGGCATGGTGGCGCTCTTCAAATCTGACCCTGGCTGCGCACCTGGTAGACGTTGCGAAAGACCATGTGCATGCGACGCGCGCGTGCGCCGGTGAGGGTGGGGATGACGACCGAGGTGGTGCCATCGCAGTCGATGTAGGCGCTGCCGGCCGGCAGGTCGATGGGCTCGTTGCCATAAAGCACGAGGCAGACTTCGACGCCTTGCACCCGGCTCCAGTCTGTAGCGCTCACGGTGCTGGTGTACTGGATGCGCGGGGTTCCTGTGGCCACATCGGTTTGCACGAGGTAGCGCACCTGGAAGTTGGCTACGTTGCGCAGGACCGGCTGGGTCTGACCATCGCCGGTGCAGCGCAGCTCGTCCGTGGCGGCATTGCGCGTAAAGCTGCTGGTGACGAGGGCGTTGCCCTGGTTTTCTCCGAGACAGTTGCTGAATTCCAGGCCTTTGGCGGGGTCGGCAAACGAAGGTTCCTTGTAATTGCGAAAGCCCACGGCCACTGTGTCCGCGTCACCGTTCACGGTATCGGTGGCGAGAGGAACAGGATTGCTGGCGGAGGCGTTGGTCTCGAACGCCACAGGTGCGGCTGCGTCGATCAGCTTGTAGCGATCGAGGGTCGCGGCGAGCGTGGCGTCCCGGGCCGGATCCTGGTTCTTGGCATCCAGCTCCAGCTTGATGGAGCCTGCTTGGCGTAGCTGCTGCCCGATCACACGGTACCCATAGGCGGCTTGCTGCTGAAGTTCGCTGGCGTCGCTGACCGTACCCGAGATGCCACGGGAGACCATGAGCGCTCCCATCGCCACAGCGATGGTCAGCAGGCCGATGCTCAGGCCGACCAGCAGTTCGAGCAACGTCACGCCACGCTGGCGCAGTTGCATCCCAGGAAATTTCCGGCTGCAGAGGCTTGTGGGGCAAACGCGAGCATCCATGGTTCTTGACGTCATTTCACGATCCCGGGCAGAAATACTGGATGGCAGTGCCGGCCGTGTAGGGCGCGCAGCGTGCAGCTACCGGGACGTATTGCAGGTGGCAGCTGAAGTCGGCAGGACAGGTGCTGTTGGCGGTGCCGCCGCCGGCGGTCACGAAGGTCCCGTCCGCCTGGCGGATCTGGGTCACATCCACGTTGTCCTTGTAGCTTCCGCTGATCTCCCGCTCGTTCTCGCGCCACCGGATCATGACGCCCAGGTTGCGACGATTGGATGCGTCGTTTTCGTCAGGCGCCACAAAGATGCTGGCATCCCCGGCCGGCAACAGCCGCTGGACGGCCAGCTTCCACTGCCTCAGGTCGTAGGCAGCCAGTTCTGCTTGGTTGCAGGGTTGGGTGGCGCAGTTCGTTCCTGCTGCGGGAGTCGAGCCCCAGCCTGAAACATAGGCGTTCAGGTTGCTCAAGGCGTTGGGATCGACTTTCATCTGTTCGCCCAGGTCTTCGACGAGCCGGATGGCTTGTGCGCGGCGCACGGTGGTATGCGTGTCGGTCAGGGTGCGCATCTGCACGCCCAGGATGCCCAAAATGCCCAGGGCCGTGATGACGACGGCGACCAGCGACTCGACCAAGGTGACGCCATGCTGGCGCCGCGGGGAAATCAGTTGCATGTCACTTCCCCTTCGAGAACCCTGATGCGGCCGCCGCTGGCCATGCACAGCGTGCGGGTGGCGGGCGAGGTGGTATCGGGACCTACCGGGGAAATCGTGAAACTGAGCATGTTCCCTCCAGCCATTCCATAACGATCGAAGCTGAGGGTGTTTCCCGCAGGGTTGCGCATGACGTTGAGTTTGGGAGGGGGAGGAATCGTCTGCAGCAGTTCCTCGGAAGCCTGCCGGGACCCGTTGCCATTGGTGTCCACGAAGATGAACCAGCCGCAGCCCCACTCTTGGGTGGTGGCGGCTTCTCGGCAACCATCCGTGTTTTGCAGGTTCTTTCGGACAACTACGTTTCCTCCGCGCTTGATGGCTTCCGACCGTGCGTAGTACAGAGTTGACTGGAGACTTTCTACCGCTTGGCGCACGCGCCAACGCTCGATGATGGGCGTGAAGCTAGGTGCAGCCAGCGCAGCCAGAATAGCCAGGATGGCGATCACGACCATCAATTCGATGATGGTGAAGCCGCGTACTGGCTTGCGGCCTTGGAATGACGACGGGTGCGTAAAGCGCATGTACCCATCCTAGGCGCGCCGCGCTGCCGACCGGTCAGACAAGGGACGACCGGAATTACTACATGGATGAGCGGTAGAGCAGGCCGCAGCGCCACTTCATCTCAATGTGCTCCTGGGGTATTGACCAGCAGCGCTATGCAAACCCTGCCGCCGTATTGGGGCCGGCACATCGCCTGTACACGGGTCTGTACTGCCTTCGGCGAAATCCGAATGCGATAAAAAAGCGTCAACAGGTTTGATCGGCACACCGGTTGGCGGCACGAAAAAGCGCCTTCAAGGCGCTGGTCGGACGTTATCTGGCGGAGGCTGTGAGATTCGAACTCACGGACGGTTGCCCGTCGGCAGTTTTCAAGACTGCTGGTTTAAACCACTCACCCAAGCCTCCGCAGGGCTCGCATTGTAAGAGCGAAGGCTGAGGGTGAGACCAAGAACACCTCTGGCGAGGAGATTCAGGAAAAATCAGTGGCTGACCGCCCGCTCCAGCTCCGCCTTATTCATCTTCGAGCGTCCGTGGATGCTCTTGCGGCGCGCTTCCTCGTAAAGCTGGTCGCGCGTGCGGCCTTGCGCCCCGGAGTGGGAGCGGTGCCCGCCCCGCACCGGTGCCGGCGTGTCCTTCACTGTCTTGGGGTTGGCGTGCTTTGCCTCGCCATGCTGGGCTCGCTCCTTGTTCACCGTGCGCGCCGCGATCTCCTCGGCGCGGTCTTCGCTCTTGCCTCGTTTTTTGGCGCGGGTCTTGATGTGTTCGTACTGGCGCTCACGCTTGTCGCTCCAGGCTTGCGGCATGGCACACCTCCAGAATGGTTGATGGCCAAAGGCTAGGACGCGCCGGGCACCGCGGCGTCGGAAGAAGTGGCGCGGCGGTGTAAGAACTTTCAATCCCTGCGTGAAGCGCAGTCAACGTGGGGTGTGCTTTCCGCTCGTCCAAGGTCGCGAATGTGGATGTGACCGTCACCCTGTGAGAAGGCTGCGGCGCACAACCGATGCTTCTCCCGGCGCTACATGCCCAACGACCTGAGCAGCGACTGCGTATCGTCATCGTCCCCGCTCGGCGGAGGAGTCTGCGCCGCAGGCGTACTGCCACTGCCACCTTCCCGCGCAACCTGCGCCATCAGCGCATCCGGGTCGGGCACCGCCTGCGGCTCGAAGTCGTACAGCTTCACGAACTGCGTGCGGTCCATCGCCAGTTCCAAGTAGAAGATGTTGTTGTTGCCGGTGTGAAAGGTCACCCGCCGCGCCTCCGGCTGGTCCAGGTTGGCGTCCACACTCAACATGACCTGCTGGTTCAGCACCAGCATCTTCGGCTGGTTCTGCCGGATGTGCGTTTGCAATTCGCGCCGCACGGTGCCCGTGAAGTCGCCCACCACCTGGTTCATCAGTTCGCCCATCACGTTGCTGACTTCGTCCGAGGTGTACGAGCGCGCCAGCTCCTCGCGGGCCATGCCCATGCTGAGCATGTAGCGCTCATAGATTTCCATGGCGGCGGCAGCGGAGAAATTGATGATCACCAGACCCGAGAAGCCACCGTCGAACAGCACGAAGCAGCCAATGTCCGGGCGCAGGCAGGTCTTGGTGATGCGCTGCACCATGGCCGAGTAGTGCACCGGCCCCTGCGTGGCAACCGTCAGCACCCGCGTGACTGAGTTGCACAGGGAAAGCAGGACGTTTTCGGTGCCGTAGACGGGCTGCGGTTCAGGAAAGTGGGTCATGGAAAAAATAGCCACGGGCGATCAGTGAAGGCGAGCGGTCATCATGACACGCCAGCCGCAGAAGGCGAACCGCTTGTTGCATTTGCCGCGAGCACCACGGCCCTTCTTCGCGCGTGCAAAAAAACTGAATTCTGCCGTCAACGCGGCTCACCTGGCACCCACAGGTGTTGGTCTAGCATGCGGCGGTCGCGCCCTTCGGCCCGGGCAAGTTCCCATCAGCTTCACACCATCACGTCAGTCGTTCCAACGCCATGGTTCTTTCTTCTCAGTCCAAACCCGGGGCCGTCCCCACGCAGCGCTACGGCGCGGTGGCCATCGCCCTGCACTGGCTGTTGGCGCTGGCGCTCCTGGTCATGCTCGGGGCAGGGTGGTATATGACCGGTCTGCCGTTCTCGCCGCAGCGGCTCAAGCTGTACAACTGGCACAAGTGGTTGGGCATCGCCGTGCTGGTGTTGGCGGCGCTGCGGTTGGCGTGGCGGCTGGCCCACCGGCCGCCCGCGTTGCCTGCGCATGTCACCACGGCGATGCCTCCGTGGCAACGCCGGGCGCACCATGGTGTGCAACGCCTTCTGTATGTGCTGTTCTTGGTCGTGCCGCTCGTGGGGTGGGCTTACAGCTCGGCTGCAGGATTTCCGGTAGTGTTCCTGGGCCTGTTGCCGTTGCCCGACCTGTTGCCCGTCAACAAACCGCTCGCCGAGGCCATCAAGCCCTGGCACGCCGTGGCGGCCTATTCGCTTGCAGCATTGGCAGCGGTCCATATCGCGGCGGCGCTCAAGCACCATTTTGTTGACCGTGATGGACTGCTGGCGCGGATGTGGCCGGGCGCCGCCACGTGACCACCTCCGGCGCGGTGATTCCTTCTCCTTTCGACCCTCTACCTGGCCTTCGTTGACCATGCGTTTTCCCTTTTCCTCGACATCCTTGCCGGCTGCTGCCCTCACCGTGGCGTCTGCGTTCACCTTGGCGGGCGCAAGCTCGGTGTGGGCCCAGCAGCCGCCCGCGGGTTCGCAGCCACTCGTGCCGGCGCAAAGCGAGATCGCATTCGTGAGCAAGCAGATGGGGGTGCCCGTGGAGGGCCATTTCCGCAAGTTCGACGCCAAGCTCTCGCTGGACCCGGCCAAACCCGAGACCGGCACCGTGATGATCACGGTGGACACTGCCAGCGCGACGTTGGGCGTCAAGGAGACCGACGCCGAACTGCCCAAGCCCACCTGGTTCAATGTGGGCCGGTTCCCCCAGGCTACGTTCCAGTCCAGCGCCATCCGCGCCACCGGCCCGGGCAAGTACGAAGTGCGGGGCACGCTCTCCATCAAGGGCGCCGCGCAGCCCGTCAGCGTGCCCGTGGCGCTGGCACAGGGCGGCGGCACTACCACGGCCACCGGCAGTTTCACCATTCCTCGCCTGGCGTTCAAGATCGGCCAGGACGAGTGGGCCGACACTTCCATGGTGGCCGACGAGGTACAGGTGAAATTCAAACTGGCCTTCACCGGCGTGCCCAAGCTCTGACGCACCCCGCGTCGTCGCTCGTTTTCTCGTTTTCTACCCCACTACCAGACGGAGTCACCACCATGCGACTGCACACCCCTGCCTTGGCCCTCGCCGCTACCTTGCTGGCCGCCAGCGCCCAGGCCGAGACGGCCACCTACGCCATCGATCCCTCGCACACGTTCGCCACCTTCGAGATCGGGCACTTCGGCGCCAGCGTCAACCGCGGCCGCTTCGACAAGAAAGAGGGCACGGTGCAGCTGGACAAGGCGGCCAAGACCGGCAAGGTGGACATCACCTTCCACATCGATTCCATCAACACCGGCACACCGCCGTTCGACAAGCACCTGAAGAGCGCCGATGTCTTCGACGCGGCCCAGCATCCGACGGCACGCTTCGTCGGTGAGCAGTTCACGTTCGACGGAGACAAAGTCGTGTCGGTCGCGGGCAACCTGACCCTGAAGGGCAAGACGTTCCCCGCCACGTTCAAAGCCAACCAGTTCGCCTGCTACCAAAGCCCCATGCTCAAGCGCGAGGTGTGTGGTGGCGACTTCGAGGCCACCATCGACCGCACCGCCTTCGGGGTGGACTATGGCGTGCAGTTCGGCTTCCCGAAGAACGTGCGCATCGTGGCGCAGATCGAGGCCGTGAAGCAGTAGGTAGCCCCGCAGGCGGGCCGATGGCCGACCGCGCCTGAATCGGAGAAGGGCTGACGCCATGCAGGCGGCCAGCCCTTCTTCGTTGGTGCGTGCGCCCGCGCCGGCGTCCCTACAGCGCAGTGCGCAGGCGCCAGATTTCGGGGAACAGCACCACGTCCAGCATCTTGCGCAGGTAGCTCACGCCGCCCGTGCCGCCCGTGCCGCGCTTGAAGCCGATGATGCGCTCCACCGTGGTCACATGGCGAAAGCGCCACAGGCGGAAGGCGTCCTCCAGGTCCGCCAGCTCCTCGCCCAGCTGGTACAGGTCCCAGTGCTGCTGCGGATCGCGGTACACGGCCAGCCAGGCCTGCTCGACCTGCTCGCTGGCCTCGTACGGCTGGGTCCAGTCGCGCTGCAGGTGACTGGCGGGCACGGCCAGGCCGCGGCGCGCCAGCAGGCGCAGCGCCTCGTCGTACAGCGACGGCGCCTCGAAGGCCGCCTGCACCTGCGCGGCGCGCTCGGGGTGGTGGGCGTGGGGCCGCAGCATGGCGGCGTTCTTGTTGCCCATGGCGAACTCGATGCAGCGGTACTGGTAGCTCTGAAAGCCGCTGGACTGGCCCAGGTACGGGCGCATGGCGCTGTACTCGGGCGGCGTCATGGTGGCCAGCACGTCCCAGGCGTGCACCAGCTGCTCCATGATTTTCGAGACCCGCGCCAGCATCTTGAAGGCCGGCTGCAACTCGTCCTGCGCGATCAGCTGCCGGGCCGCGCCCAGCTCGTGCAGCATCAGCTTCATCCACAGCTCGCTGGTCTGGTGCTGCACGATGAACAGCATCTCGTCGTGCGCGGGCGACAAGGGCTTTTGCGCCGTCAGGATCTGGTCGAGCTGCAGATAGTCGCCATAGCTCATGCTGCGGCTGAAGTCGAGCTGCGCGCCTTCGGTGTGGACGATCTCTTCGGGCCGCGCATCGGCGGCGCCATGCATGGGACAGGACATGGTGGTGCCTCCTCGGGTCAGGTGACGGCGTTGATCTGGTGGAACTGCGGGCGTTGCCATTCGCCCGTCTCCAGTACCGCGCGCAGGTGCTGCACGGCGTGCCACACGTCCTCGAAGCGGGTGTACAGCGGCGTGAAGCCGAAGCGCAGGATGTCCGGATGTGCGCCGCCGTCCCCCTTGCGAAAGTCGCCCACCACCCCGCGCGCGATCAGTGCCTGCACGATGGCGTAGGCGTTCTCGTCGCGCGTCAGGCTGACCTGCGAGCCGCGCAGCGCGTGCTCGCGCGGCGTGGCCAGGCCCAGGCCGTGGCCGGCGCACTGTGCCTCGACCAGTGCGATGAAGAGGTCGGTCAGTGCCAGCGACTTGGCGCGCAACGCGGCCATGCCGCCCAGGGCCTGCGCGGCGCTGAACACGTCCAGACCGCATTCCAGCGCAGACAGGCTCACGATGGGCTGGGTGCCGCACAGGTAGCGCTGGATGCCCGGCGCGGGCCGGTATTCCGGGGTGAAGGCAAACGGCGCCGCGTGGCCGAACCAGCCGGACAACGGCTGCTCGAAGCGGTCCGCCAGGCGCGGATGCGCCCAGACGAAGGCCGGCGCGCCCGGCCCGCCGTTCAGGTACTTGTAGCCGCAGCCCACGGCGTAGTCCGCCCGCGCGCCCAGCAGGTCCACCGGCACGGCGCCGGCGCTGTGGCACAGGTCCCACACGCACAGGGCGCCGTGCGCGTGCGCCCGGGCCGTGATGGCCGCCATGTCGTGCATGGCGCCGGTGCGGTAGTTCACATGGGTGAGCAGCACGATGGCGACGTCGCCCGCGCGCAGGTGCGCGTCGATCTCCTCGGCCTCCACCAGCACCAGTTGCAGGCCGTGCTGCTCGCACACCGCCTGGGCGATGTACAGGTCGGTCGGGAAGTTGCTGCGCTCGCTGACGACGCGGGTGTGGCCGGGGTGGTCGGCGCGCGCCACGCGGGCGGCGGCCGTGAGCACCTTGAACAGGTTGACGGAGGTGGTGTCGGTGAACACCACCTGGCCCGGCCCGGCGCCGATCCACGGCGCAAACTGGTCGCCCAGGCGGGCGGGCAGGTGCACCCAGCCAGCGCTGTTCCATGAGGTGATCAGGTCCTGGCCCCATTCGCGCTGCACCACTTCGGCCACGCGCTCGGGCGCGGCGCGGGGCAGGGCGCCCAGCGAGTTGCCGTCCAGGTAAATGGTGCTCTCGGGCAGGGTGAAATGCGCGCGCAGGCTGCGCAGCGGGTCCTGCGCATCCAGTGCGCGGCAGTCTTGCAGGGTGGTCATGGGCATTATTTGCTCTTTTATTGATAGCTACTCGCGCTTGATGGACGGGCGCGGGAGGCCGATTTGGCTTAAATTTTGGGCAGCGTGCGCAGCACCGCCCGCACGGGCGAGGCGTCCGCGGTGGTCAGCTTCAGCGGCAGGGCGATCAGTTCGTAGTCGCCTTCCGGCACCGCGTCCAGCACCAGGTTTTCCAACACGCGCAGTCCGCGGCGGCGGATCACCTGGTGGCTGGGGAGCGCCTTGCTGCTGGCCGGGTCGATGCTGGCGGTGTCGATGCCGATAAGCTGCACGCCGGCGTCGGCCAGGCGCTCCACCGTTTCGGGCGCGTAGGCGGCCAGGTCGGGGTCCCAGCGGTCCACCGGCGCATGCTGGTAGGTGCGCACCAGCACGCGCGGGGGCAGGCTGCCATCCACGGCATGGGCGAGGTGCTGCCACTGCACCAGCGCGCCGCAGCCGATGGCGTGGATGACCCGGCAGGGACCGAGGAAGGCGTCCAGCGGCAGGGCGCCGATGGCGGCTCCGTCAGGGTCATAGTGCAGCGGCGCGTCGGCGTGCGCGCCCACGTGCGGCGACAGGGTGAGCGCACCCACGTTCACCGGGCAGCCCGGTGCGATGGTGGCGCTCCAGCGCTGCTGGTAGGCGGTGTCGCCGGGAAAGACCGGGCTGCCCGCATGCACGGGCGGGGAAATGTCCCAGAGGGTGGTGGCAACAGGCATGGCGCGGGACCTTAGCGCGCTGGTGGCGGCGTGGTGTCGGTTATCTGCAACGCTATTGAAATAGGAGCAACTGGCGCACGTCTGGCAAGCGCTGGAGGCATAAAACGCCTCATTCCAGCGCGGGCAAGCCATGGCGTGCCCGGGCGCGCTCGCAGGCGGGTGATCCTGGCTCGAACTCGTGGCAGGGCGCGGGCCGCCACTCATAAATGGCGCAGGCCGTTCGCACGCCGACCTGGCCCGTGAGCGCGGCGCAGCGCGGCCGCGCGTGGTCGGTGCCGCGCAGGCGGGCGGTGTGCGCCGTCACCTGCACCACCAGGCCCTGCGGCACGCTGCCGCCCAGCGCTTCGGTTTCGTGCACGGAGAAGTCCACCCGAAAGCTCGCGCAGCAGGCACCGCAGGCCAGGCAGGGGTGGGTCATGGCGGGATGGTGGATGTGCGTCAACCGGCAGACGCGTGGGCGGACGCGGTGGAGAAGGCCGGGTGCAGCCCCATCACGCAGCCAGCGGCAGGTCGCCGCTGCCCCCACCCTGATCCCACAGCGGGTCCACCGGCCCCAGGCCATGCGCGGCGCGGGCCTGGCCGCAGCGCTCGCTGCCCATGGCGAAATCGCGGCAGGCGCTGGGGCGGCCCTCGTAGATGCTGCAGATCGATTCTTCGCCGCAGCGCCCGGTGAGCGCGGCGCAGCGCACCGGCCGCGCGGCCGTGCCGTTCATGCGCCAGCGGTTTCCGCTGACTTCGTGCGCCAGCACGTCCGGTACGCTGCCCCCCATGCTGGCCAGTTCGTAGACGGAAAACTCGACGCGGTAATGGTGGCAGCAGGCGCCACAGGCCAGGCACGGGTGCACGGTCTCGGACATGGTCGAGAGCCTTTCGCTTCGGTACAAGCAATCGAACGGCGCGCGGCGTTGGTGGCGCGCGCCACGCGGCCCTGCAGCGTGCAGGGCAGGGCGGCGCTCGAAGGCGACCGCCTCAGGCGTGCGTCCCCGGGCCGTGCGGCGGATGCACCAGGACGTGCTGGTACGCGTTCAGGCAGCGGTGCGCGGGGCTGGCTGGGATCGACAAAGGAGGATCAAAGGTGACCGAAAAGACGTTCAAGGTGGGCGACCACGTGCGCTGGAATTCCGAGGCCGGGCACGTGACGGGCAAGATCGTTGCCGTCCATACCCGCGATTTTGACTACAAAGGCCATACCCACCGCGCCAGCCGGGACGAGCCGCAATACGAAATCGAGAGCGACAAGACCGACCATGTCGCCGCGCACAAGGGCAGCGCGCTGCACAAGGTGGCCTGAGTGCAGGCGCTGCCGTTTTTCACGATTGGCCACTCCAGCCGCAGCGTCGAGGAGTTTCTGCAGCTGCTCGCGCAGGCCGAAGTGCGCCGCGTGGTCGATATCCGCAAGATGCCGCGCTCGCGTGCCAACCCGCAGTTCAACGAGGATGCGCTGCCCGCCGCGCTGGCGCCCCATGGCGTGGCCTACGAACACCTGGCCCCGCTGGGCGGGCTGCGCGGCAAGGTGACCGGCGTGCCGCGCGAGGTCAACGGCTACTGGACCAACGCCAGTTTTCACCGCTATGCCGACTATGCGCTCACGCCGCCCTACGCCGAGGGCCTGCAGACCCTGATCGGGCTGGGCCGGCAAGAGCGTGTCGCGTTCATGTGCTCCGAAGCGGTGTGGTGGCGCTGCCACCGGCGCATCGTGGCCGACTGGCTGGTGGCGCGGGGCGAGGCGGTGTTCCACATCATGGCCGCGGGCCGGGTGGACCCGGTGACGCTCACCCCTGGCGCGGTGGTGGAGGGGGATGGCACCGTGCGCTACCCGGCGCCGCCTGAAGCGGCCGCCTGAATCAGGCCAGCCGGCCCAGCAGCAGGTACTCCATGAGTGCCTTCTGCACGTGCATGCGATTCTCCGCTTCTTCCCAGACGACCGACTGCGGGCCGTCGATGACCTCGGCCGTCACCTCCTCGCCGCGGTGTGCCGGCAGGCAGTGCATGAACAGCGCGTCCGGCTGCGCCACGGCCATCATGTCCTCGTCCACGCACCAGTCGGCGAAGGCGCGGCGGCGCTCCTCGTTCTCGGCTTCGAAGCCCATGCTGGTCCACACGTCGGTGGTGACCAGGTCGGCGCCGCGGCAGGCGTCATGCGGATTGCTGAAAAATTGATAGCTGCTAGCGCTTGCTCCGCCTGCGCCAACGGCCAATTTCTCATCGATCTCGTAGCCGCGCGGCGTGCTCACGTGCACGCGGAAGTCCAGCAGCTCGGCGGCCTGCAGCCAGGTGTTGGCCATGTTGTTGCCGTCGCCCACCCAGGCCACGGTCTTGCCGGCGATCGAGCCGCGCTGCTCGATGAAGGTGAAGATGTCTGCCAGGATCTGGCAGGGGTGGAATTCGTTGGTCAGGCCGTTGATGACCGGCACGCGCGAGTTGGCCGCGAAGGCCTCGATCTTCGTCTGCTCGAAGGTGCGGATCATCACCAGGTCGACCATGCGGCTGATGACCTTGGCCGAATCCTCGATGGGCTCGGCGCGACCGAGCTGGCTGTCACCGGTGGTCAGGTGCACCACCGAGCCGCCGAGCTGGTACATGCCGGCCTCGAAGCTCACACGGGTGCGGGTGCTGGCCTTCTCGAAAATCATGGCCAGCGTGCGGTCGGTGAGCGGGTGGTACTTTTCGTAGCGCTTGAACTTGGCCTTGATGGTCGCGGCGCGCTCGAACAGGTAGTGGTACTCGTCGGCCGTGAGATCGCCGAACTGCAGGTAGTGCCTCAGGGTCGTGGTCATGCCGCGGCACTTTCTTGTTCGGTCAGGAACTCGCGCACCAGCGGCGCGAGCAGCGCGACGATCTCGTCGGCCTCGGCGCGGGTGAGGATGAGCGACGGCACGAGGCGGATCACCCGGTCGGCGGTCACCGAGATCAGCAGGCCTGCATCGGCCGCGCGTTGCACCAGCGCGCCGCAGGGCTTGGCCAGCTCGATGCCCAGCATCAGGCCCTGGCCGCGCACTTCCGTGACGCCCTCCAGTCCGGTGAATGCCCGGGCCAGCGCATTCTTGAGGTGTTCGCCCACTTCTGCTGCCTGAACAAGCAAATTGTCCTGCTCCATGATGCGGATGGTTTCCACGCCGGCGCGCATGGCCAGCGGGTTGCCGCCAAACGTGGTGCCGTGGTTGCCCGGCCCGAAGATGTGCGCGGCCCTGGGGCCTGCCACCACCGCACCGATCGGCACGCCCGAACCCAGGCCCTTGGCCAGCGGCATCACGTCCGGCACAATGCCGGCCCACTGGTGCGCGAACCACTTGCCGGTGCGGCCCATGCCGCACTGCACCTCGTCGATCATCATCAGCCAGCCGCGCTCGTCGCACAGGGCGCGCAGCTCGCGCAGGTACTCGGCGCGCATGGGATTCACGCCGCCTTCACCCTGGATGGTCTCGAAGAACACGGCCACCACGTCGGGGTTGCCCTCGGTGGCGGCGCGGATGGCCGCGATGTCGTTCATCGGCACGCGGATGAAGCCCTCCACCAGCGGGCCGAAGCCGGCCTGCACCTTGGGGTTGCCGGTGGCCGACAGCGTGGCGATGGAGCGGCCGTGGAAGGCTTTTTCATACACCACGATCTGCGGGCGCTCGATGCCGCGGTCGTGGCCGTACTTGCGCGCCAGCTTCAGAGCCGCCTCGTTGGCCTCCAGGCCCGAGTTGCAGAAGAACACGTTGGTCAGGCCAGAGCGCTCGGCCAGCAGGCGCGCCAGCTCCTCCTGCAGCGGCACGTGGTAGTAGTTGGAGGTGTGGATGATCTTGGCGATCTGCTGCTGCAGCGCCGGCACCAGCTTGGGGTGGTTGTGGCCCAGGGTGTTCACGGCAATGCCGCCAAGGGCGTCCAGGTACTGCTTGCCGTTCACGTCCCACACGCGCACGCCCTGGCCTCGCTCCAGCGCGATCGGCACGCGGGCGTAGGTGTTCATCACGTGGGGCGAGTCGGCCCTGGCAAATGCGGTCATGCGGGAATCTCCTGGCATAGCGACATACAACAACAAACAAAAGCGCCGGCCGCCGCGGCAGGCGGCGCCAGCGATAGCGAAGAGCGATTCTAGGGGCCGCTCGCCAGCGCTGCGTTGACGATTGCGCATCACAGCCATGCGCGCCGCGCCCTGGGGCGGTGGGGCGGCAAGGGGTCACTCTTATATAAGAGTTAGAATGCCGGGTTGCGGCGCACAACGCCCTGGTTCTTGCCTCCGACCCCCTACCTATGGTTGTTCCCTCTTCTGCTTCCCAGGAAGTCTTCATCCAAGGCATCACCCATGAGGGGCGGACCTTTCGACCCAGCGACTGGGCCGAACGCCTGGCCGGCGTCATGAGCCAGTTCCGCCCCGGCGGTGCGCGCACCGCGCCGGGCAGCCACCTGAGCTATTCGCCCTGGTGCATCCCCACCACGCTCGCCGGTGTCAAGTGCGTGGTGGTGCGCCACGAGCTGCGCGAGCACGAGCCCATGGCCTGGGACTTCGTGATGAACTTCGCCCGCGACAACGACCTGCAGGTGGTCGAAGCCTGCCTGCTGCCCGACGAACCTGCAGCTTGAGGCCCGCCGTCGGAACGGTCCGAGTCGCCCACGAAAAAACCGCCCGAAGGCGGTTTCTTTTTTGCTGGCAGCGCACCCGTTGCAAACGGCGGGTGGCGGGCCACCCGGGCTGTTGCCTGAAGAGGGTCAGGCGGCCGGAGCAGCCAGGGCCTTGACCTTGGCGGACAGGCGGCTCTTGTCGCGAGCGGCCTTGTTCTTGTGGAAGATGCCCTTGTCGGCAATGATGTCCAGCACGGACTGCGCCTTGGCGAACAGTTCGGTGGCCTTCGGTTTGTCGCCGGCGAGGACTGCTTTCTCGACGTTTTTCACCGCGGTGCGGTACTTGGAGCGCAGCGAGGTGTTGGCTGCGTTGAGCTTGACGCCCTGGCGGGCGCGCTTGCGGCCCGATGCCAGGCGGGGGTTTTTCTTCTTGGGCTTGTTGGATGCCATGGTGTGTATTCCTTGTGGTGTCTGTGGATGTTGCCAGCAAAGCCCGCCATTATAGCGCAGGCGCCTTTTTTCCAGGCACGCAGCGCGCCCCGCATACACTTGCCGCGGTGTCCCTGTTCAAAGCCGCATCCACCGTTTCGCTGCTGACCCTGGCCTCGCGCGTGACGGGCCTGGTACGCGACC
>DAMCAL010000051.1:0-18025 GCA_032059585.1 Burkholderiaceae bacterium | reverse complement strand
GCGCCCAGAAGTCCACCACCACCGGGATGTGGCTGCGGTTCACGTGCTTGTCGAAACTCGCGCCGTCCAGCGCCAGGGGTTCGCCGGCGAAGAGCGGCCGGTGGCAGTTGCCGCAGTCCGGGGCGGCGCCGAGCTGGTCCGCGCGCACGCGGTTGGTGGTGTGGCAGTGCGGGCAGACGATGTGCGGTGCGGTGTCCTGGGTCATGGCGGATCCGGTAGGGAATGGGGGGTGGGTCAAGGGGCGATGGCCTGCACCTGCGGCCGCGCGCCGGCTTTTTCAACGCGTGCGGGCCGCCAGAGCGCGGCGCCAAAACCTGCCGCCCCGGTTTCAGGCCACTGGCCTACAGGCGCGCCAGGGCGGCACTGCTAAGGTCCCCGGCGATGTTTTCCGTTCCAAAATTGACACCGCGTCACGCCCTGTTTCTCGACTTCGACGGCACGCTGGCCGATATCGCGGAGCACCCGCACGCGGTGCGGCTGGAGGCGGCCGTGCTGGCCGACCTGCGCACCCTGGAGCGCTGCCTGGACGGGGCGCTGGCCATCGTCACCGGCCGCACCCCGGCCGACATCGAACCCCATCTTCACCTCTGGCAACCAGCGCTGGCCTGCGAGCACGGCGCCCAGTGGCGCCTGGCCGGCGGCGCCAGCGCCGAGGCCGCGCCTGCGCTGGATCTGGCGCCCGTGCACGCGGCGCTGGACGCGCTGGCCGCCCGCCATCCTGCCCTGCTGGTCGAGCGCAAGCGCGCCGGCGTGGCCGTGCACTACCGCCAGGCGCCCGAGCTGCAGCAGGTGTGCCGCGACACGCTCACCGGGGTGCTGCAGGCCGTGCCCGGCGCCGAGCTGATGGCCGGCAAGTGCGTGTTCGAGGTCAAGCCGGCAGGCAGTGACAAGGGCCGCGCGGTCCAGCGCTTCTTGCAGGCCGCGCCCTTCGCCGGCCGCACGCCGGTCTTCGTCGGCGACGACGTGACCGACGAGGCGGGCTTTGCCGCCGTGCAGGCCGCCGGCGGGCTGGGCGTGAAGGTGGGCCCCGGCGAGAGCGTGGCGCACGCCCGCATCGAGTCACCCACCGCCGTGCGCGCCTGGCTGCACGAGGCAGCGCGCCGCCTGAGCGACGCGGGCGCAAGTCCCTCCCCTTCCACCGCAGCCACCGCTTCCTGAACCCGCCATGACCCTGGACCCCGCCACTCCCACTGCTCCCGGCACCGCCGCGCCCTCCCTGGCGCTGGGCATGATCGGCAACTGCACCATCAGCGCGCTGGTGGACACGCGCGCCGCCATCGTCTGGAGCTGCCTGCCGCGCTTCGATGGCGACCCGGTGTTCAACGCCCTGCTGCACCCCGGCGAGGACGCCGGGCGCTTCGCCATCGAGATGGAGGATTTCGCCAGCAGCCAGCAGGGGTACGAGCCCAACACCGCCGTGCTGCGCACACGGCTGACGGACACGGCCGGCAACTGCCTGGAGGTGACCGACTTCTGCCCGCGCTTTCACGCCCGGGCACGGTTCTTTCGGCCCGTGACCCTGGTGCGGCGCATCCGCCCGGTACGCGGCTCGCCGCGCATCCGCGTGGTGCTGAACGTGCGCTATGACTGGGGCGAGACCACGCCCCACCTCACGCGCGGCAGCCACCACATCCGCTATGTCGGCGGCGCGCTGACCCTGCGCCTGACCACCGACGCTCCAGTGCCGTATGTACTGTCGAGCGAGCCCTTCAACGTCTCGCGCGAGCACAACTTCATCCTGGGCGCGGACGAGACGCTTACCCAGGGCATTGCCGACACAGCGCGCTACTGGGAGCAGGAGACGATCAGCTACTGGAAGCACTGGACCATGCGCCTGCACGTGCCGCTGCAGTGGCAGGACGCCGTGATCCGCGCGGCGATCACGCTGAAGATGTCCTTGTTCGAGGACACCGGCGCCATCGTCGCGGCCATGACCACCAGCATTCCCGAGTCGGCCAACAGCGGGCGCAACTGGGACTACCGCTACTGCTGGCTGCGCGACGCCTTCTTCGTGGTGCGCGCGCTCAACAGCCTGTCCGAGGTGGGCACCATGGAGGACTACCTGCGCTGGCTGGGCAACATCGTGGTCAAGGCCGGCGAGGGCCACATCCAGCCGCTGTACGGCATCGGGCTGGAGCACGAGCTGCCCGAGTCCATGGTGCCGCACATGGGCGGCTACCGGGGCATGGGGCCGGTGCGGGTGGGCAACCAGGCGGCCGAGCACTTCCAGCACGACGTGTACGGCAACATCGTGCTCGGCTCGGCCCAGGCCTTCCACGACCGGCGCCTGCTGCAGCCGGCCGGCGCGGCCGAGTTCGCGCGGCTGGAGCGCATTGGCGAGCTGGCGGTGCAGGTCTACGGCACGCCGGACGCGGGCATGTGGGAGCTGCGCACGCGCGCGCGCATCCACACCTCGTCGGCGCTGATGAGCTGGGCGGCGTGCGACCGCCTCGCCAAGATCGCGCACGCGCTGCAGCTGCCCGAACGCGCCACGTACTGGGGCCGGCACGCGCAGCACATGCAGGGCGAAATCCTGGCGCGCTCCTGGAACGCCGAACGCGGCGTGTTCGCCGAAAGCTTCGGCGGGCGCGAGCTGGACGCCAGCGTGCTGCTGATGGCCGAGGTCGGGCTGGTCGATGCGCGCGACGAGCGCTTCGTGCGCACGCTGGACGTGATGGAGCAGGTCCTGTGCGACGGCCCGTTCATGCGCCGCTACGAGGCCGCCGACGACTTCGGCAAGCCCGAGACGTCGTTCAACATCTGCACCTTCTGGCGCATCGACGCGCTGGCGCGCGTGGGCCGGCGCGACCAGGCACGCGAGATCTTCGAGGCCATGCTGGCCGTGCGCAACCCGCTGGGCCTGCTGTCCGAGGACACGCACCCCGATACGGGCGAGATGTGGGGCAACTTTCCGCAGACGTACTCGATGGTGGGCGTGATCAACGCCGCCATGCGCCTGTCTGCGCCGTGGGACAGCGTGATCTAGAGAGCAACCCCTGAGCGCCTGCGGCGCTTCCCCCGTCTCTCGAATGGCTGCGCCATTCGGGAAGGGGGACACCGCCAGTGCGGCGGGGCGGCCCGTGCACGTCGGTTCGCGCTTTGCGTTGCGCGCGTGCTGAGCTTCGGCGAGGGGTACGCGGCGTCTTGGGGGCTGGGTGACCACAAACAACATCAAGGAGGAATTGCAATGAGCCGACTCGTCGTCGTTTCCAACCGCCTGGCGGACCCGCGCAAGCCTGCGGCCGGCGGGCTGGCCGTGGCGCTGGGCGATGCGCTCAGCCGCACGGGCGGCCTGTGGTTCGGCTGGAGCGGTACGGTGGCGCCGGACGCCACCCCGGAAGCCCCGGCGCAGACGCGCCAGGCCGGCCGCGTCACGCTGGCCACCGTGGACCTCTCGGCCGAGGACTTCGCCCACTACTACCAGGGCTACGCCAACAGCGTGCTGTGGCCGGTGTTCCATTACCGGCTGGACCTGGCCGATTTCAACGCCGCCTACATCGAGAGCTACCGGCGCGTGAACCGCATGTTCGCCGCCAGGCTGCTGCCGCTGCTGCGCGACGACGACACCATCTGGATACACGACTACCACCTGATCCCGCTGGCGGCCGAGCTGCGCGCCCTGGGCTGCCGCCAGCGCATCGGCTTCTTTTTGCACATTCCCGTGCCGCCACCCCTGGTGCTGGCGGCGCTGCCGCACCACCAGTGGCTGATGCGCTCGTTCTTCGCCTACGACCTGGTCGGGCTACAGTCTGAGGCGGACGTCGCGCACTTTCGCCGCTACACGCTGAACGAGGCAGGCGCCGAGGACCTGGGCGGCGGCCGCCTGGCGGCCTTCGACCGCGAGATGCGCCTGGGCGCTTTTCCCATCGGCATGGACGTGCAGGAGTTCGAGCGCCTGGGCCGCGCGCCCGAAGCGGTGCAGACGTACGAAGCCATGTGCCGCGAGTACTCGCGCCGCCAGTTGCTGCTGGGCATCGACCGGCTGGACTATTCCAAGGGCATCCCGCAGCGCGTGCGGGCGTTTCGCCAGCTGCTGGAGAAGTACCCGGAAAACGAGCACAGCGCCACGCTGGTGATGATCGCGTCGCCCTCGCGCGACGACGTGCACGCCTATGGCGACCTGCGCCAGGAGCTGGAGGGCCTGTGCGGCGCCATCAACGGCGACTTCGGCGACCTGGACTGGATGCCGCTGCGCTACATCCACCGGGTGGTGGCACGAAGGCGGGTGCCGGGGCTGTGCCGCGCCGCGCGCGTGGGCCTGGTGACGCCGCTGCGCGACGGCATGAACCTGGTCGCCAAGGAATACGTGGTGGCGCAGGACCCGCAAGACCCGGGCGTGCTGGTGCTCTCGCGCTTCGCCGGCGCCGCCGAGCAGCTGAAAGAAGCATTGCTGGTCAATCCGTACGACACGGAAGGCATGGCCGACGCCATCCAGACCGCCCTGCGCATGCCGCTGGAGGAGCGCCGCCACCGCCACGCGCGGCTGATGCAGCGGGTGCGCGAGCACGACGTGCACTGGTGGCGCCGCAGCTTCCTGCAGGCGCTGCAGGGCGACGAGGCCGCGCCGGCCGCGGAGCCGATCGCGCTGCCGCTGCAGCCGCTTCCCGCGTAAGGCCGCGTTGATGCCTGCTGCCCCCGCCCCGGCGTGCAGGCCACGCGGACCGCGCGCGGCGCGCTACGCGTCCAGCAGCGACAGCGCGGCGTAGTCGCCCACCTGCGCGCCCAGGCCGGCGGCCACCAGCTCCACCCCGCCGGTGAGCGCGGGAAAGTGCCGCGTCACCTCGCGCTGCAGGCGTGGCAGCAGCCACTGCCGGTGGTGCAGGAACACGCCGCCGCCCAGGCTGATGCGCGACAGGTCCAGCGTCGCCACCAGGTTGTACAGCAGCCGGCCCACCAGGGTGCACAGCAGCTGGGCCTGCGTGGCGGCCGGCTCCTCGCCGCGCTGCGCGGCCGCCAGCAGCGCCGGGGCCTCGGTGCCCAGCCACGCCGCCAGCGAACCGCCGCCGGCGAGCGACTCCACGTCGCCCCGGTTGCCGCAGCCGCACAGCGGCGCGGCGCCCGCCACGTCGCCGACGAAGCTGTGGCCGGCGTGGCCGGCATTGCCGTTCTTGCCGCCCAGCAGCCGGCCGTCCACGCACAGGCCGGCGCCGATGCCGGTGCTCCAGGTGACGTAGGCGCAGTCGGCCACGCCCCGCAGCGCCCCCCAGCGGCGCTCGGCCTGCAGCGCGGCCACGGCGTCGTTGGCGATGTGCAGCGGCGTGCCGCCCAGGGCCTGCGCCAGGGGCGCCTGCAGCGGCACCTGCGTCCAGTCGTTGTCCGGCGCGCCCGCGCCGGGGTGTGCGGCGTCGGCCAGCGCGCCACAGATGTTGGGGTTGGCCACCTCGATGCAGCCGCCGACGCGCACGAACGGCCCGCACGACGAGACGCCCACACCGGCGAGCGCCGCACGGGCGATGCCGCCCTGCTGGCAGGCCTGGTCCAGCAAGGCCAGCACCTGGCGCACCAGCGCGTCGGGGCTGCCGGTCTTGACCGTCGGCGCGCTCACGCGCAGCAGGATGGGCGGCGGCTGGCCTTCCTGGGCCTGGCCAGCCAGGCAAACGGCCACCTTGGTGCCACCGATGTCGATGCCGGCCTGCAGGCCGGTGCGGGGAGAGGGATCGCGGGGATCGGGCATGGCGCGATCATGCGGCAAGGCCGGCGCGAGCGTTGTAGGAGCGCGGCAGCAGCGCGGACCGCACCGCACCGGGGCGCGAAAACGGTCGATAGACTCATCTTTTGATAGCTGCCCACGCTTGCCCAGCAAGCGCTGGAGGCCTAAAACCCTGCAAGTCCAAGTGCGTGCATCACAGCCATTTCACCAGCAGCGACAACAGCACGCTCAGCAGCACCGTGCTGGCCAGCGGGATCGACCACTCGCGCCCGCGCAGGCGAAAGCGGAAGTCGCCCGGCAGCCGGCCCAGGCCGATGCGGCGCAACCACGGCGCCAGGCCCTCGATGAGGACCAGGGCCAAAAAGACGACGAGCAGCCAGCGCACCATGGCGCCCAGTGTAGTTACCCATAATCGCCCGCCATGCGCCTGCGCCACATCGAAGTGTTCAACGCCATCATGCTCACCGGCAGCGTGAGCGGTGCGGCGCGCCTGATCAGCGTGACGCAACCGGCCGTCAGCCGCACCCTGCAGCACGCCGAGCTGCAACTGGGTTTCGCCCTGTTCGAGCGTGTGGGCGGGCGCCTGCAGCCCACGCCCGAGGCGCTGGCGCTGCACCCGCACGTCGAGCGGCTGTTCGCCCAGCTGGACGAGGTGCAGCGGCTGGCGGCCAGCCTGAAGGCCGGGCGCGGCGCGGGCACCTTGCGCGTGCTCACCGTGCCCAGCCTGGGGCATGCGGTGTTTCCCCGGGCGATGCAGGCGTTTCGCGCGCTGCACCCCGGGGTGGTGGTGCACTACCAGGCGCTGCACACGCCGCAGATCGTCTCGGCCCTGGTGCTGCAGGAAGCCGACGTCGGCTACACCTTCAGCGCCGCGGCCCACCCGGCGCTGGCACGCGAGCGCCTGGCAGAGCGCTGCATGGTCTGCGTGGCGCCCAAGGGGTTGCTGGATGCACCGCTGCTGCGCGCGGGCGCCATCGACCTGCACGCGCTGGCGGCGCTGCCGGTGATCGCCCTGGACGGCGGTGATCCGCTGGGCGTGCTGCTGGACCACGCGCTGCGCGAGCAGGGCGCCGGTGTGCAGCCGGTGATGACGGTGCAGACCTACCACGTGGCGCTGGCGCTGGCCCAGCAGGGCGTGGGCGTGGCGCTGGTGGACGGCTGCACCGCCGCCTCGGCCGACCCCGCGCGGGTGGACGTGCTGCCGGTGCAGCCGGCCATCGCCACCGGCGTGTACGCGCTGCATGCGAGCACCCGGGCCACGCCCCTGCCGGCGCGCGCTTTCACCCGCTGCATGCAGCAGGCCCTGGCACAGGTGCCTGGCTGACCAAAAGCGCAGCGCCGCTCGGCCGCGCAGGCATTCACCCGCGCAGGCGGGCCACCTGGGCGGCGACGCGCTGCGCGCTGCCGAACGCCAGCGTGAAGCCCAGTGCGCCGTGCCCGGTGTTCATGAACAGGTTGGCCGGCCCGCCCGGCAGACGCCCAAGCACCGGCAGCGCGCGCGGCGTGGTCGGCCGCAAGCCGGCCCAGGGCTGGGCCTGGTCGTACACGCCGCCCTGCGGGAACACGTCGCGCGCCGTGTCGACCAGCGAGGCGATGCGCCGCGGCGCCACGGCCACGTCGTGCACGGCGGTCAGCTCGGCCATGCCGGCCACGCGCAGGCGGTCGCCCAGGCGGGCGAACACCACCTTGCGCGCGGCATCGGTCACGTTCACGCTGGGCGCCGCACCTGCCTGCGGATGGGCCGGCACGGTGATGCTGTAGCCCTTGAGCGGCTGCACCGGCACCTGCCACGCCGCCCGCAGCCCCAGCGGCCGCACCAGGCCTGGCGAGGCTGCGCCCAGGGCCAGCACGAAGGCATCGGCCTGCACGCTGGCGCCGCTGGCCAGGCGCACGGCGGCGACGCGGCCGCCTTGCACGGCCAGCGCCGTGGCCTGCTCGCCCAGCACGAACTGCACGCCGCGCGCGCGCAGCATGCGCGCCAGCGCCAGGCACACCTTGTGGCAGTCGGCCGCGCATTCGCCGGGCGTGTGGATGGCGCCGGCCACGCGCGGCGCGTAGTGCCCCAGCGCCGGCTCCACCTGCACGCACTCGGCCGGCGTCAGCGCCGACTGCACGCTGCCGAGTTGGCGCTGCAGCGCCAGCTGCCGGCGCGCCCCGTCCAGCGCCTCGTCGCTGGCATACAGCACCAGCTTGCCGGTGGCGGAAAAATCGCAGTCGATGGGCGCGCCGGCGCGAAAGGCGTCGAAGCCGGCGCGGCTCTCGGCGGCGAGCTGCAGCAGCTGCACCGTGGTGTCGCGCGAAGTGCTGGCCCGGCACGCGGCCAGGAAGCGCAGGCCCCAGGCCCACTGCCACGGGTCCATGCGCAGGCGCAGCGTCAGGGGCGAATCGCGCGCCAGCAGCAGCGCCGGCAACTGGCGCCACAGCGACGGGTCGGCCAGCGGCTGCACGTAGGCATAGCTCAGCTGCGCGCCGTTGGCGCTGCTGGTGCCGGCGCCGGGGTGGTCTGCGCGATCGAGCACGGTCACGGTCATGCCGGCCTGCACCAGCTCCCAGGCACAGGCCAGCCCGACGATGCCAGCGCCCAGCACGCACACGTGGGTGCGGGGGGTGTGCACGGGTTCCATGGCGGGACACTGTAGGCCGCGCCCTGCGCACGCGCCAATGCCCTTTGCGGGCAACGCCATGCCGCAAACTCATGCCGCCATGCACGCCGTGCCGTGCGCATAACGTTGCGGCATGGCGGGCCGCGAAAAAATCATGGCCCCGCCGCGCACGCGATCCAGCCGGTCCGGCCGGCGCGGCGAACCCGGCCGCGACGCGCTCTGGCACAGGGCGAACGCCGCCCCGGCGGGCCCGGAGCCGCCCCGGCGCGGCGCGGCGGCCCCGGCGCCTGCGCCCCGGCCGTTGTGGTTAACCCGGTTGGGCCGGCCTGCAACGTTTCGTTATGGTGGTCGCGTGCTGCCGCCAGCCGCGAGGCTGCTGCGCAGACCGCCCGGCCCGCCGGGCGTTCGCACCGCCCGCGCGCGGGCCCGTGACCCGGGCGTGCGCGCCAGAACCCTTCAGGAGTTGTCCCTACCATGACCATGTCCCCGTTCGCCAAGACTGCCGTCAAGGCCCTCGCCCCGGTCGCCCTCGCCTGCGCCACGCTGGCCGGCACGCCGGCGGTCGCCCAGCAGAAGTTCGTCACCATCGGCACCGGCGGCGTCACCGGCGTGTACTACGCCGCGGGCGGCGCCATCTGCCGCCTGGTCAACAAGGACCGCGCCAAGCACGGCACGCGCTGCTCGGTCGAGTCCACCGCCGCCTCGGTGTTCAACGTGAACGCCATCAAGTCCGGCGAGCTGGACTTCGGCTTCACCCAGTCGGACGTGCAGTACAACGCCGTGAAGGGCCAGGCGCAATTCAAGGAAGGCGGGCCCGTCTCCGACCTGCGCGCGGTGTTCGCCGTGCACCCGGAGCCGTTCACGGTGGTGGCGCGCAAGGAAGCGAACATCACCAAGTTCGAGGACTTCAAGGGCAAGCGCTTCAACGTCGGCAACCCCGGCTCGGGCACGCGCGCCTCGATGGAGGAGCTGCTGGCCACCATGGGCTGGAAGATGTCGGACTTCTCGCTGGCGTCCGAGCTGAAGGCCGACGAGCACGGCCCCGCGCTGTGCGACGGCAAGATCGACGGCTTCGTCTACGGCGTGGGCCACCCCAGCGCCAACATCCAGGACCCGACCACCACCTGCGGCGCCAAGCTGGTGCCGCTCACCGGACCGGCCGTGGACAAGCTGGTGGCCGAGAAGCCGTACTACGCCAAGGTCAACATCCCCGGCGGCCTGTACCCGGGCAATCCCAACCCGACGCCGACCTACGGCGTGCTGGCCACGGTGGTCGCCTCGGCCAAGACCCCGGCGGACACGGTGTACGCGGTGACCAAGGCGGTGTTCGACAACTTCGACGAGTTCAAGAAACTGCACCCGGCGCTGGCCCACCTGACGCCCGAGAGCATGGTCAAGGACGGCCTGTCGGCGCCGCTGCACGAAGGCGCCGCGCGCTATTACAAGGAAAAGGGCTGGATCCAGTAAACGGCCCACCCGCCTGACGCCGATGCGCCCGCAGGGGCGAAGCCCCGCCGCTTCGCCCCTTTTTCGTTTTCTCCAAGGACCGCACCATGGCCTCTGAAATGGACAAGGCCCCCGAGGCCCTGCAGCAGCTCGTCGCCGACACCGACACCGGCGGGCGCCAGCCTCGGGGCCTGGTCAGGCACTTGCTGTTCGCCGTGGCACTGGCCTGGGCGCTGTTCCAGTACTGGTATGCCTCGCCCCTGCCCTTCGCCCTGGGCTTCGGCATCCTCAACGACACCGAGGCGCGCGCCGTGCACCTGGCCTTCGCCATGTTCCTGGCCTTTCTTGCCTGGCCGGCGTTCAAGCGCTCGCCGCGCCAGCGCGTGCCGCTGCTGGACTGGCTGTTCGCCGCGGCCGGCGCCTTCGCCGCGGCCTACGTCATGCTGTTCTACGCCGAGCTGGCCAACCGGCCCGGCAACCCGACCACGGGCGACATCGTGGTCGCCTGCGTGGGCCTGGTGCTGCTGCTGGAGGCCACGCGCCGCGCCGTGGGCTGGCCCATGGCGGTGCTGGCGCTGGCCTTCATCGGCTACAGCATGGCCGGGCCCTGGCTGCCGGAAGTCATCTCGCACAAGGGCGCTTCGCTCAACCGCATGCTGACCCACATGTGGCTGACCACCGAGGGCGTGTACGGCATCGCCCTGGGCGTGTCGGCCAGCACCATTTTCGTGTTCGTGCTGTTCGGCGCGCTGCTGGACCGCAGCGGCGGCGGCAACTACATGATGCAGGTGAGCTTTGCCGCCCTGGGCCACCTGCGCGGCGGGCCGGCCAAGGTGGCGGTCGCCTCGTCGGCGCTCAACGGCATGATCTCCGGCTCATCGGTGGCCAACGTGGTGTCCACCGGCATCTTCACCATCCCGCTGATGAAGAGGGCCGGCTACGGCGGCGTGAAGGCGGGAGCCATCGAGACCATGTCCTCGGTGGACGGACAGATCATGCCGCCCGTGATGGGCGCCGCGGCCTTCCTGATGGTCGAGTACGTGGGCATTCCGTACTCGGACATCGTCAAGCACGCTTTCCTGCCCGCCATCCTGTCCTACCTGGGTCTGTTCTACATCGTGCACCTGGAGGCCCTGCGCATGGGCATGGAGCCCATTGCTCAGCGCCGCCACCGCCCCTGGCGCGATCGCATCGTGCGCAACCTGTTCGGGGCCTTCGGGACCGTCATCGTGGTGGGCGCGCTGTACTACGCCATCGGCGCCATGAAGGCGCTGCTGGGTGCCGCCGCGCCCTGGGCGGTGGGCACCACGGTGCTGGCTCTGTACCTGTTCGCCGTGAAGCAGGCAGCCGGCTGCCCCGACCTGCCCACCAGCATCGAGGACGCCTCCGAAGGCGGCCACCTGCGCGACACCTGGCCCACGGTGCGCGCCGGGCTGCACTTCATCATGCCCATCGGCATCCTGGTGTGGTGCCTGATGGTCGAGCAGATGTCGCCTTCGCTGTCGGCGTTCTGGGCCGTGACTTCGCTGGCAGTGCTGATGCTGACCCAGCACCCGCTGACGGCCTTCTTCCGCGGTCGGCCCGTGGCCGGCACCTGGAGCGAGGGCGGCCAGGCCGTGGTGGAAGGATTTCACAACGGCGCGCGCAACATGATCGGCATCGGCATCGCCACGGCCACCGCGGGCATCGTGGTGGGCGGCATCACGCTGACCGGCCTGGGCCTGCGCATGACGGAGTTCGTGGAGTTCATCAGCCAGGGCAACGTCATCGTCATGCTGCTGTTCGTGGCCTTAACCTGCCTGGTCATCGGCCTGGGCGTGCCGACCACGGCCAACTACATCCTGGTGGCCACGCTGATGGCGCCGGTGGTGGTGGAGCTGGGCGCGCAGGCCGGCATGGTGATCCCGCTGATCGCGGTGCACATGTTCGTCTTCTACTACGGGATCATGGCGGACATCACGCCGCCGGTGGGGCTGGCGACGTTCGCCGCGTCGGCCATCTCCGGCGAGAGCTCGCTGGCCACCGGCGTGCAGGGCTTCGTCTACGCCTCGCGCACGCTGATCCTGCCGTTCATCTGGATCTTCAACCCCCAGCTGCTCTTGATCAGCACCGAGGGCATGGGCGAGACGGTGCGCGTGATCGCCGCCAGCGTGCTGGCGATGCTGCTGTTCGCCGCGGTGACGATGCGCTGGTTCCGCGTCAGGAGCCGCTGGTGGGAGCAGGCGGCGCTGCTGCTGGCGGTGGTGCTGCTGTTCCGTCCCGACCTGTTCATGGACCGCGTGACGCCCGAGTACGTCAGCGCACCGGCGGCGCAGGTCTACGACGCCGCGCGCGAGCGCCCCGCCGGCGGGCGGCTGGTGATGCGCATCCACGGCACCACGCTGGAGGGCGACGAGCGCAGCAAGACCGTGGCCGTGGTGCTGCAAGGCGCGCCAGGCGACGACGGGCGCAAACGCCTGGCCGACGTCGGCCTGCAGCTGGTGCCGCTGGGCGAGGCGCTGCAAATCGGCGCCGTGCGCTTCGGCTCGCGCGCGGCCAAGAGCGGCTTCGAGCAGGGCTGGGACGTGCAGGACATCCAGGTGCGCGCGGACCGCCCATCGGCGCACTGGTTCTACCTGCCGGCGCTGGCCCTGGTGCTGCTGGTGTGGTGGACGCAGGGCCGGCGCCTGCGGGCGCTGCCGCGCACGCCCGCGGCGCGGGTGCAGCCGGCCGCCTGAGCGGCGCTGCTCACAGCCGGTGCGTGCGGTCGCCCTGGGCAAAGCCCAGCGGCTGCCACGCCGGCTGCGCCATGGCCTGCCCGGCCGGCGCCACGGCCAGCACCTTGAACAGCTCGCCCATCTCGTGCTCCATCATCAATTTGGCCGCTTGCGCCCGCCCCGCTTGCGGCAACTGCTCCAATGTCGATAGCAAACCGCAGTTGATGAGAAAGTGCGCCTGGCTGGTATAGCCCAGCACCTCCAGCCCGGCATCCTGCGCGGCCAGCGCCATGGCGGTGAAGTTGACGTGGGCCGTCAGGTCCTTCAGGCCCACGTCGGCCAGCGGGTCCGAGTCGACCCGATGCGCCCGGTGGCACACCAGCGTGCCCATGTGGCGCTGGGGGTGGTAGTACTCGGCCTCCGGAAAACCGTAGTCGATGAAAAAGGCCGCGCCGCGGCGCAGGTGCGCGGCCAGCGTGCGCATGAAGCCCTCCGCCTGCGGGTGGACCTCGGTCAGGTAGTCGTGCGTGCCCTCGACGTCCACCGGCGGGCGCAGCGGCGTGGGGCGGTCGGCCCAGACGAAAGCGCCCTGCCCGTCCAGCGCGACGCCGCGCTCGTGCCAGGTGCCCGCCACGCGGTGCAGCAGCTGCACCGGCATGGCGTCCAGCACCTCGTTGCCCACGACGACGCCCTCGATGGCCGGCGGCAGACGGTCCACCCAGTCCACGCGGTCGCCCCAGGCGGCCAGGCGTTCGCGCTGGCGCGCGCGCAGCGTGCCCGAGACGTCCACGATGCGGTAGCGGCGCACCTGCTCGCCCAGCGCGCCCAGCAGCTGGCCGGCCAGCGCGCCGCTGCCGGCGCCGAACTCCCACACCTCGTCGGTATGGGTGGCCTGCAGCGCCTGCCCGACCTGGCGCGCCAGCAGTTCGCCAAACGCGGGCGACAGCTCGGGCGCCGTGACGAAGTCGCTGCCGCTGCCGGGCATGGTGCCGAACTTGGCGGACGCGTTGGCGTAGTAGCCCAGGCCGGGCGTGTACAGCGTCAGGTGCATGAAGCGCTCGAAGGGCAGCCATCCGCCGGCCTGCGCGATGGCACGGGCGATGTGCGCGTGCAGCGCGGGCGCTACACTCGCGGGCCGCTCTGGATCGGTCGTTTTGTCGTGTTCCACGCGGTCGATTGTCCCTGCATCCGTGCCTGCCATCCCTGTCCCCACCCCCTCCCGCCGCCGCACCGTGCTGGTGACCGGCGCCGCCCGGCGCCTGGGGCGCCACATCGCCCTGGCCCTGGCCGAGGGCGGCTGGCAGGTGGCCGTGCACTACCGCTCGTCGCTGGAGGATGCTATCGAAACAGTAGCTGCTTGCGCAGTACTGGCGGGCGCTAGTGCCCATTTTGATGCGGATTTCGACGACGAGGCCGCGGTGCGCGCCCTGCTGCCGCGCGTGGTCGCGCACTTCGGCAGCGTCGACGCGGTGGTCAACAGCGCCTCGCTGTTCGAGCACGACGGCTTCGACACCGTCGGCTACGCGCAGCTGGAGCGCCACCTGCGCAGCAACGCCGGCGCGCCGGTGCTGCTGGCCCAGGCGCTGCACGCGCACCTGGAGCAGCGCGCCGCCGCCGGCGAGGCCGAACTGCAGGGCGCTGTGGTCAACCTGCTGGACCAGAAGCTGTGGAACCAGAACCCGGATTTCGTCAGCTACACCCTGTCCAAGGCCGCGCTGGAAGCCGCCGGCACCATGCTGGCGCTGGCCCTGGCGCCGCGCGTGCGCGTGGTCGGCGTGGCCCCGGGCTTGACGCTGACCAGCCACATGCTGACGGGCGAGCGCTTCGAGGAGCTGCACGCGATGAGCCCGCTCGGGCGCTCGTCCACGCCGGGCGACGTGGCCGCCGCCGTGCGCTTCGCACTGGACAACCGCTCCATCACCGGCACCACCCTGCTGGTGGACGGGGGCCAGCACCTGATGCGCTTCGAACGCGATTTCTCCCTGATGTGAGCCCCGCGCCGGCCCACCTCCCACTCTTCTTTTCCGCACCCATGCACACCGCTGCCGGCACCCAGATCCTCACCCTCACCGGCCTGCGTTTTGCCGCCAACCTGGGCATCCTGGCGCACGAGAAGGCGGCGCCCCAGCCCATCCGCGTGGACGCCGAGCTGAACCTGGGCGCGCAGCCGCTGTCGCCGCGCGACGACGACATCCTGCACGTGCTGGACTACCGCAAGGTGCGCCAGATCATCATCGACGAGTGCCAGGCCGAGCACGTGAACCTGCTGGAGAGCCTGATCGGCAAGCTCGCCGCGCGCCTGCTGCAGCTGCCCGGGGTGCTGGGCGTGCGGGTGAAGATCGCCAAGCTGGAGATCTTCGACGACTGCGAGGTCGCCATCCGGGTACAGACCGGACAGTGGTGACGCACGGCCACGGCGGCGCGCGCGGCAGCCCTGCGCTAGGGTGACGGCGCGGCGCGGCGCTCCTGCAGGAAGGCTTCCAGCGCGTTGGCGGGCAGCGGCCGGCTGAACCAGTAGCCCTGGAACCTGCGGCAGCCCCAGCGCATCAGCGCGTCGCGCTGCGCCTGCGTCTCCACGCCTTCGGCGATCACCTCCAGGCCCAGGCTGGCGCCCAGGGCGATCACGGTGCGCGCGATGGTGGCATCGTTGTGGTCGTCCAGCATGCCGCGCACGAAGCCCTGGTCGATCTTGAGCTGCTGCAGCGGCAGGCGCTTGAGGTAGGCCAGCGACGAAAAGCCGGTGCCGAAGTCGTCCAGCGAAAAGCGCAGGCCCTGCGCCCGCAGCGCTTGCATGCGGGCCGCCACGGCCTCGATGTCGTGCGTCATCAGGCTTTCCGTCAGCTCGAACTTCAGCCGCCCGGGCGGCGCCCCGGTCTGCGCCAGTGCCTCCCGCACCACTTCGACAAAATCGCCCTGGCGGAACTGCCCGGCGCTCACGTTCACCGACATCTCCAGGTGCTGGCGCGACGGCTCGCGCGCCCACTGCGCCAGTTGCCGGCAGGCCGCATGCAGGATCCAGCGCCCCAGCGGCACGATCAGGCCCGTTTTCTCGGCCAGCGGGATGAACTCGGACGGCGGCACCATGCCCTGGCCCCGCAGCGGCCAGCGCACCAGCGCCTCGACGCCGACCACGGCGCCGGTCTCGTCCACCTGCGGCTGGTAGTGCAGCGCAAAGCTCTGCAGGCGCAGCGCCTCGCGCAGGTGGCGCTGCAGCCGCGCGCGGCTGCTGACCTGGTCCTGCATCTGCGGCTCGAAGAACAGCATCGCCCCCGGGCCATTGGCCTTGGCCTGGTTCAGCGCCAACGTCGCCTGGCGCAGCAACTCGCTGGGCTCCTGGTGGCGTTCGCCCAGCATCTGGATGCCCACGCAGGCGCTGACGCTGTGCGTCGTGCCCTCCACGCCCAGCGGCTGGGCCAGCAGGGCGGCGATGCGCTGCGCCGCGGCTTCGGCGGCATGGGCGGCCACGCCCAGCGGCGCCGGGAGGTCGGGCAGCAGCACAAGGAACTCGTCGCCGGCGAGGCGAGCCACGGCGCCGTCTGCGCCCAACGCGGCGCTGATGCGCCGGCCCACCTGCTGCAGCAGCTGGTCGCCGTGCATGCGGCCCAGGCTGTCGTTGACGGTCTTGAAGTCGTCCAGGTTCAGGCACAGCAGCGCGCCCAGGCTGCCGGTGTCGGCGCAGCGCGACTGCGCCTGCTCCAGCATCTGCATGAGCTGCTGCACGTTCGGCAACCCCGTGAGCACATCGGTCGAAGTCAGGCGCCGGATGTGCGCGTCGGCCTCGCGCCGCGCAGTCACGTCGTGCGAGATCCACAGCATGCAGGGCTCGCCCTGCACGTCCAGCAGCCGCGCGCTCATGACCACCGCCACCGGGCTGCCATCGCGGCGCCACAGCTGCTGCTCCCAGCCACTGACGCCGCCTTCCGCGAGCACCTGGCGCACGAAGCGCTCGCGCTCGGGCGCATCGTGCGCGGCCCAGATGCGCAACTCCAGCGCCGAGTGGCCCAGCGCTTCGGCGCGCGACCAGCCGAACAGGCGCTCGAAGCCGGCGTTCACGTCCAGGTGCTGCCCGTCGCGAACGCGGGTGATGTCCAGCGCGTCGGGGCTGAGGAAGAACGCGGTACGGTACAGCGCCTGGGTCTCCAGCAGGGCGCGCTGGCGCTGGCCCAGCTGCGCCAGCAGGTGGTTGGTGCCATGCACCAGCTGCGCCAGTTCGCGCGCGCGCTGCGGCGGCAGCGGCTGCAGGGACGCGCCCTCGCGCGCCATGTCGGCCAGCTGCAGGCCCATCTCCTGCAGCGGGCGCAGCGCCCGGCGCAGCATCCACCAGACGCCGCCGGCGGCCAGCAGCGTCAGCACCAGCGCCGCGGTGAGCAAGGCCCGGCGCATGGCGTCCAGGGGTGCCAGGGCCTGGGCCAGCGGCTGCGACACCACCACCGACCAGGGCGGCTCATCCAGTGCGCTGGACGAGGCCAGCATGGGCTGCGCGCCGCCTCGCTGCACTGCCGTGCCGCCGCCGGCCAGCAGACCGTCCACCGCGCCATCCACTCCCGGCTCCGGCAGCGCCGTGAAGACCCGCTCGGGCGCGCTGGCGGCGACGATCGAGCGGCTGGGCCGGTCGACCACGATGCACTCGTAGGCGATCTGCCGGCCGGCGCTGGGCAGCGGGTGCAGCAGGGAATCGTCGCGCAGGCGCAGCACGCCCACCAGCGCGCCTGCCGCGCCACCGGGCTCGGAGGCGGCCAGCGGCGTGGCGATCTCCAGCACCGGCACGTCCTCCACCAGCCCGGGCCCCGGGCTGCCGATCGCCGTGCCGCCGGCCAGCGCCGCGCGCACCGTCGCGCTGACCGGCTCCGCGCGCCGGCGCGGGCCGAGCTGCGGCGGAAACGACGCGACGACCTCCCCTGTCGCGTCGGTCACGTAGTAGCCCCCGCTGAACGCCTGCTGCACCACGGCCAGGCGCTGCAGGCCCGATTGCATCAGCCGCGCCTGCGGGCTGCCGGGCAGGTTGGACAGGCCGCGGGCTGCCGCCTGCAGCGCGCTGGCACGCTCGTGCAGCGCGCTGTGCACCTCGCGCGCGAGCACGCCGGCCAGCGTCTGCTGCTGGGCCTGCAGCTGCTCGCGCACATCGGCGCGCAGACGGTGGTCGGCGTACCAGGCGAGTGACCACATGCCTGCCAGCAGCAAGACCAGGGTCAACACCGCCACGCGCGTGGTCAGGGAATGCGGTGGTGTGGAAAGCGCCGGCATCGGACGAGCCTTGTGTCAACGTGAAACGACGTTAACACGCGGCGCCGCACCCGGCCGCCCCGCGCAGCCGCAGGCAGGGAAAAACCCCGGCGTGGCGCACTGGCGGCCCGCAGCAGCGAAAATCCCCGCCGGGGCCGGCTGGCCCGCGCTCCGTTTTTCCCCTTCTGCCTCTTGCCCACCGCCCTGCCCATGACCGCCGTGACCGACTCTCCCTGGACCGCCGAGGCGCCCGTTGCCGACGCTGCAGATGCCCCCGCGCCGGGCTTGGCCAAGCCCAAGATCGAGCGCGAAGCGCACAAGCTGGAAAAGCGCTTGTGCCGCGAGGTCGGGCGCGCCATCGTCGACTTCAACATGATCGAGGAAGGCGACCGGGTCATGGTCTGCAT
>DAMCAL010000050.1:0-18239 GCA_032059585.1 Burkholderiaceae bacterium | reverse complement strand
AGCGCCACGCCTTCCTGGGACGACAGCGCGAACTGCTGCAGCAGCGCCTGCACCAGGCCGGCGCGGCCGCCGTCGCGTTCCCGCTCGCGCAGGCCGCGCGCCAGGCCCAGGGCCCGGTCGTGCACGGCCTGCTGCAGCGCGGCGGGCAGACGGGCCAGTGCAAGGAGGGGAGCGAGGGCTTCGGGCTCCGGGATGCGGCAGGCAGCGGTGATGGCCTGGCGCAGCGGATCGTGGTCCGGCGGACGGGGGGAAAAGGCGGCGTGTGGCATGCGCGGATCATCGCGGGTCGGTGCGCGAATGAATCACCAAAAATCACTTCGGCCGCTTGATAATTCGCGGGTGAAAACGATGAATCACATCAATTTGGATCGTGCCGACCTGCGGATCCTGAAAATCCTTCAGGAGGACGGCCGCCTGTCCAACCTGAAGCTGGCGGAGGCCGTGGCGCTGTCGCCCACCGCCGTGCTGGCACGCGTGCAGCGCCTGACGCGCGAGGGCTTCATCCTGGGCTACGAGGCGCGGCTCAACCCGCTCAAGCTGGGCGCGGGCATGCTGGTCTTCGTCGAGGTGCTGCTCGACCGCACAACTCCCAACGTCTTCGAGCAGTTCAAGGCGGCGGTGCAGGTCTACCCCGAAATCATGGAATGCCACATGGTGGCCGGCGGGTTCGACTACCTGCTCAAGACCCGCTCGGCGGACATGGCGGCGTACCGGCGCTTCGCCGGCGACGTGCTGTGGCAGCTTCCCGGTGTGCGCGAGACGCGCACCTACGCGGTGATGGAGGAGGTCAAGCACTCCAACCACCTGCACCTGGGCTGACAGCGGCGCGCTGCCGGCTGCGGCAATAATCGCCGCCATCACCCCTACGAGAGGACAGGAGGACCCCATGAACACCCGCCGTATTTTCAGCCCCCTGGCCGCCCTGGCGCTGGCGGCGCTGGGCGCCCCGGTTGCGCACGCGGCCTGCTATATCGTCTATGGCGCCGACGAGCAAATCGTGTACCGCTCGCAGAACCCGCCGGTGGACATGTCGCGCCAATTGCACGAGACCCTGCCGCTGGTGGCGCCAGGCGGGACGATGGTGTTCTCGCTGGACAGCAACCGCTGTGAATTCGAACTCAACCGCCTGCCCACCGCCACCACGGCGACGCGCCCCTCGTGGGCGTCCGACACACGACGGCGCGCACCCCGCGCACCCCGCGGTTGAAATAGGCCGCTGCGGCGCTCCATTTGCCGGCGCTCCAGGGGCGTTCCTGAAGCGGTGGAGCCGCCTCGGCAGGCCTGCCAGCAACGCACCCAGGCTGGTGCGGCGTCCGCCGCAATCCCGAGGCAGGGGCGACCGGGTCCTACAGACGGGACGCATGACCGCTGATGGGTGCGGGCTCCTTCCGCTTTCACCATAGGCCCCACAGGAAAGAAGGTTGGTGCCCTGGATGGCCTTTGGAGGGGTGCTGCCGCACGTTGTGCTTTCCTGTTCCCGGCCCGGTGCGGTCCTCCTGCGTGGACGGCCAGACGGCCCTTCACAGGAGAAACCATGCCCTTGCAGACCCCCCAGTTGAGTCGCCGCAGCCTGCTGTCCCTGATCGGCAAGAGCGCCGGCGGTGGCCTGATGTACCAGGCGATGGCGTCGTTGGGCCACGCGCAGGAGTCGAGCTACCGCGGGCCCCTGGAGCTGAGCCGGGCCAGGCGCGGCGGCTCGGTCATCGTATTGGGCGCCGGGCTTGCGGGCATGACGGCCGCGTACGAGCTGCGCGCCGCCGGCTATGACGTGCAGATCCTGGAGTACCAGGCGCGTTCGGGCGGGCGCTGCTGGACGCTGCGCGGCGGCGACTCGTTCACCGAGCTGGACGGCACGCGCCAGACCTGCGAGTTCGACAAGGGCCTGTACATCAACCCCGGCCCCTGGCGCATTCCGTACCACCACTACGCGCTGCTCGACTACTGCAAGCGCTTCGGCGTGCAGCTCGAGCCGTTCATGCAGGTCAACTACAACGCGCTGGTGCACTCCACCAAGGCGTTCGGCGGCAAGCCGCAGCGCTTTCGCCACATCCAGTCCGACGTGCACGGCTATGTGGCCGAATTGCTGGCCAAGGCGGCCAACCAGAAGGCGCTCGACGAGGCCGTCACGCAGGACGACTTGGGCCTGCTGCTGGAAGACCTGAAGGCGTGGGGCGGCCTGGACGCCCAGTACCGCTACCGCGAAGGCCACACCGCCAGCGAATACCGCGGCTACGACAGCGACCCCGCGGGCGGGTTGATGCCGCTGGCCCGCCCGTCCAAGCCCATCGCGCTGCAGGACCTGCTGCAGTCGCGGCTGTGGACCCAGATCAACATCGGCCAGCTCTACGAGTTCCAGAGTGCCATCTTCGAGCCGGTGGGTGGCATGGACATGATCGCCAAGGGCTTCGAGCGCGAGGTGGGCGCGCTGATCCAGCACAGCCGCAAGGTCACGAAGATCGAGCAGTCGCCCCAGGGCGTCACCGTGAGCCACGTCGATGCGCAGCAGGGCGGCAATGGCGGTGGTGCGGTGCAGCAGGCCAAGGCCGACTGGTGCGTGTGCACCATCCCGCTGTCGATCCTGAGCCAGATCGACATCCAGGTGGGCGCTCCCATGAAGGCCGCCATCGCCGCGGTGCCGTACGGCGCGTCGTTCAAGGTCGGGCTGCAGTTCAAGCGGCGTTTCTGGGAAGAGGACGAGCGCATCTTCGGCGGCATCAGCTACACCGACCTGCCGATCGAGCAGATTTCCTATCCTTCCAACAACTTCAACACCCGCGGACCCGGCGTGCTGCTGGGCGGCTACGCCTTCGATAACACGCGGGCGTACGAATTCACCTCCATGGCGCCGCAGGACCGCATCCGCGCGGCGGTCGAGTTCGGCTCCCAGTTGCATCCCCAGTACAAGCAGGAGTTCCAGAATGGCGTGTCGGTGGGCTGGCACCGCATCCCGTGGATCAACGGCTGCTTCGGCATCTGGTCGGAGGAGGCACGCAAGCAGCACTACGAAAACCTGTGCCAGATCGATGGGCGCATCGTGCTGGCTGGCGAACATGCCTCGTACATCCCCGCGTGGATGGAGGGCGCCGTGCTGTCTTCGCTGGACGCCGTCAAGCGCCTGCACGAACGTGCGCAGGCGGCGTAGATCCCGTTTCCGCGATCCAGCGAACCCCACTTAATCCGATTCGAGGACACCGACCATGACCCCCTTATCTTTCTGCCGTGTGGCGGGTGCTGCGCTGGTGGCTGCTGGCGTCGCTCCCATTGCACTCGCGCAGCAATCCGCGCCGGCGCCTGCTCCGGCCAGCGTCGCCCCCTCTCCTGAAGCGCAGCACGCCGGTACGCGCACCATGACGAAGCGTGACGCCCCCGGCGCGTCCAAGCCTGCCGGGTTCAACCCGCGGTTTTCGCCGGACGGCGAACGGTTTGTCCAGCAGGGCGGCGAGCAACTGTACCGCTCGGTCTGCCAGGGGTGCCACATGCCACAGGGGCAGGGCGCGCAGGGCGCGGGCTTCTATCCGCCGCTGGCCAAGAATGTCCGACTCGCGGCGGGGCAGTATCCGGTCTATGTGATTTTGAATGGTTTGCATGGGATGCCCCCTTTCGATCATCGGCTGAACGACCAGCAGGTGGCCGACGTGGTGAATTACATCCGCACGCACTTCGGCAATGCCTACCCGGACGCCATCACCGCGCAGGAGGTCAAGAAATTGCGTCCCTGAGCTGCGGCTGGCTCTTCGCCTCGGCCGGACAGCATCGCAGCATCCCCCGTCGCACGCGGTGATCGCGTGCCGCTCCCTGCAGCTTCAGCTACCTTCAGGTTTGACACCATGACCTTGCTTTCCTCGGCCTTCCTTCGCCGCGCCGGCTGGCCCAGTGCAGCTGTCGCCCTCGCGGCCCTCGCCGGCTGCGCGAGTCCCTCCTCCGGCACCGAGGTGGTACGCCACCGAACGCCCGGCTCGGACTTTCCCATCGCGGCAGCGGTGGAGGTGCCCGCTGGCGCGACCACGGTGTACCTGTCTGGCCAGGTTCCGCCCTTGGTGGACAAGACCTGGTCCGGCACCGACCCGCGTGCCTATGGCGGTGACACCCAGGCGCAGACGCTGGGGGTGCTGCGCGACATCGAGGCGAGGCTCAAGGGCCTGGGGCTGGGGATGGGCGACGTCGTGAAGATGCAGGTGTTCCTGGTAGCAGACCCGAGGAAGGGCAACGCCATGGACTTCGCCGGGTTCATGCGGGGCTACACGCAGTACTTCGGCACGAGCGCTCAGCCGCGCCTTCCCGTGCGCTCGGCGTTCCAGGTCGCGGCGCTCGCCAACCCCGCGTGGCTGGTCGAGATCGAAGTTACCGCGGTGCGCCCGCCTGGTGCCGCCGCGCGCTGACACGCGCCGCGGTCGCCGTGCGGGGAAACCCGCTCTGAGACAATCGGAGCATGAGCGCCCCCGCAGAAACTTTCCCCGAGACCCCCGAATTTCCCTCGTCTGACGCTTCCCAATGGCCACCGGGCTGGCTGGAAGTCGCCTCCATGGACCTGGATGCCCAGGGTGTTGCGCGGCGTCCGGACGGCAAGGTGGTCTTCATCGACGGCGCGTTGCCTGGCGAACTGGTCAGCGCCACTACCGGCCGCAAGAAAAACAACTGGGAGCAGGCGGCGCTGACCGAGATCCACCGCGAATCGAGCCTGCGCGTGCGCCCGCGCTGCCCACACTTCGGGCTGCACGCCGGCGCCTGCGGCGGCTGCAAGATGCAGCACCTGGAACCGGCCGCGCAGGTCGCGGTCAAGCAGCGCGTGCTGGAGGACAACCTGTGGCACCTGGGCAAGGTGCGGCCCGAAAGCATCCTGCGGCCCATCGAAGGCCCGGCCTGGGGCTACCGCTTTCGCGCACGCCTGTCCGTGCGCTATGTCGCCAAGAAAGGCACGGTGCTGGTCGGCTTCCATGAGCGCAAGAGCCGCTACATCGCCGACATGCAGACCTGCAAGATCCTGCCGCCGCACGTGGACGCGATGCTGATGCCGCTGCGCGCGCTGATCGGCAGCATGGACGCGCGCGATACCTGCCCGCAGATCGAGCTGGCCTGCGGCGACGACGTCACGGCGCTGGTGCTGCGCCACCTGGAGCCGCTGTCCGGCGCCGATCTCGAGCGCCTGCGCACTTTTGCCGTGACGCACGGCGTGCAGTGGTGGCTGCAGCCCAAGGGGCCGGACACGGTGCGCCTGCTGGACGAGGGCGGGGCGCAGCTCGCCTACGCTCTGCCGGACTTCGGCATCACCATGCCGTTCAAGCCGACCGACTTCACGCAGGTCAACCCGCACATCAACCGCGTGCTGGTCACGCGGGCGCTGCGGCTGCTGCAGGTGCAGCAAAGCGAGCGCGTGATCGACTGGTTTTGCGGCCTGGGCAACTTCACGCTGCCGCTGGCCACGCAGGCGCGTGAGGTGCTGGGCGTGGAAGGCAGCGCCGCCCTGGTCGCACGCGCCCAGGAAAATTTCGAGAGAAATCAGGCTTTAGCGCAGGCGGGGAAAGCGCTGGCAGCTACAAAGTTCGTAGCGCGCAACCTGTTCGAGATGACGCCTGGCTTGCTGATGCAGGACGGGCCGGCCGACAAGTGGCTGGTCGACCCGCCGCGCGAGGGGGCTTTCGCGCTGGTCAAGGCGCTGGCCGACGTGCACCAGGCCCGCATCGGCGCGGAAGGCGCCGAGCCGCTCCCACCGGGCGCGCAGCACTGGACGCCGCCGCAGCGCATCGTCTACGTGAGCTGCAACCCGGCCACCCTGGCGCGCGACGCGGGGCTGCTGGTGCACCTGGCCGGCTACCGCTGCCTGTCGGCGGGCGTGGTGAACATGTTTCCGCACACCGCGCACGTCGAGAGCATGGCGGTGTTCGAGCGCGCGGCCTGAGACCCTGCGGTCAACCGCGGTTGCGGGAGGCGCTGCGCGGCTCGTCCTCAGGGGGTGGAGCGGGGCGCGCCTTGGGCGCCTCGGCCGGCTTTTCGAGCTGGGTCAGCACGGAGGGCGTGCCTTCGAGCTTGTTCTCGCGCATGTACTGGTCCATCTCCTTCCAGCCCGCGAACACCAGGGCCTTTTGCGCCTTGGGGTTCAGCGTGAAGCAGTCTTCCAGGCCCCGCAGCGCGTGGCGGCAGGCACCGCCCACCGCCTTGGCTTCGGCGTCGCGTTGCAGCACCCGCGGATCGGGGCCCAGGCCGGGGATGTCGCAGCCGGCCAGCGGCGCCAGCGCGGCCACCAGCAACGTGGCGCGCGCGGCCGCACCGGCGAAAGAAGAGAGCGGGAGGTGACGCAGCAGCATGGTCCCCTGTTATCGGCAGAAACGGGCCCCAAGTTGAGCCCGAATGAAAAAAGCCCTGCACGGAAGGCAGGGCTTGCAGGGATGGTTCAGCCCCGGCGGGGCAGAACAGACTGCGTCAGTCGCGCTCGCCGCCCAGGATGCCCAGCAGCGCCAGCAGGCTCTGGAACACGTTGAACAGGTCCAGGTACAGGGCCAGCGTGGCACTGATGTAGTTGGTCTCGCCACCGTCCAGGATGCGCTTGATGTCGTACAGCATGAAGGCGCTGAAGATGCCGATGGCGGCCACCGAGATGGCCATCATGCCGGCCGACGAGGCCACGAAGACGTTGATGACGGCGCCCACCATCAGCACCAGCGCGCCGACGAAGAGCCACTTGCCCAGGCCCGACAGGTCGCGCTTGATGACCGTGGCCAGGCTGGCCATCACGAAGAACACGCCTGCAGTGCCGGCGAATGCCGTCATGACCAGCTCGGCGCCGTTGGAAAAGCCCAGGACCATCGCGATCAGGCGCGACAGCATCAACCCCATGAAAAAGGTGAAGCCGAGCAGCACGGGAACGCCGGCCGCAGAGTTCTTGGTCTTTTCGATGGCGTACATGAAGCCGAAGGCGCCGCCCAGGAACACGATCAGCCCCAGGCCGCCCTGGAGCGAGCGGGTGATGCCCGTGGCCACGCCCAGCCACGCGCCCAGCACGGTGGGCAGCAGGCTCAGTGCCAGCAGCCAGTAGGTATTGCGCAGCACGCGGTGGCGTTGGTCTTGCGAAATGCCATAACCGGCAGAGTTGATGCGGGTGATTCCGTTGTCCATGTGTCTCTTTCTCCTGCAATCAGGGCCTGCAAGGGGCAGGCCGACGGATTCTAGGTGGGGCGCCGGCCGGCCTTTTGCAATACCCGCGTGGCATCCCCTACTTTAAGGGACGTATTGTTTTGCCCTGGCGCCGGGCAGTGGATGCGCGGGCAGTGGCTATGCTGTATGCCTCATCCACCAACCAGATTGCTCTGCCATGAAGACCATCCACGCCCTCGAACTCTCCGACGTCAAGGCGATCGCCGCCGCCGCCGAGCAAGAAGCGCTGCGCAACCAGTGGGCCGTCTCCATCGCCGTGGTGGACGACGGCGGCCACCTGCTGTCGCTGACACGGCTGGACGGTGCAGCGCCGGTCTCGGCGCACATCGCCGCGTCGAAAGCGCGCACCTCCGCACTCGGCCGCCGCGAGAGCAAGGGCTATGAGGACATGATCAACGGCGGGCGGACCTCGTTCCTGTCGGCCCCTGCCATCGACGGCCTGCTGGAAGGCGGCGTGCCGATCATGAAGGACGGCCAGTGCCTGGGCGCGGTGGGCGTCAGCGGGGTGAAGTCCAACGAGGACGCGCAAATTGCGCGCGCCGGCATCGCGGCCTTGGGCCTGTAGCCGGTTCGGCTGCGGCGCCGCAGCGGGCGCGCAAGAAAAAAGCCGGCCCTCGGGGCCGGCTTTTCGTTGGGCAGATCGTGGGGCGGATCGGAAAAAACGCCTGGCTACGCGGGAAAGGCCGAGGCCCTCCCGTTGGCTGGCAAAAACGACTGGTCGGGCCGCAACGGCCGTCGAGTCGCCCCACGATGAAACACTGTCGGGTGGTTTATTTGGTCAGGATGAGCTTGCCCAGCCGCGTGGCCTGCAGCCGGTAGGGTGCGCCGTTGTGCACGATGGTGACGGCCTTGTGGCCCTGCAGCATCGTGGCGCTGTCCACGGGGGCATGTTCGCGCACCGCATCAGGCGCTGAAGGCTGCCCGCGGTTGGGCATGGCGGCGGGCATGGGGGTCAGAATGGCTTGCATGGAAACAGGACCGGGCATCGAAGTTGATTAATGATAACCATTCTCAATTGATCGTCAAGCCCGCTTCCCATCCAATTCGTTAAAAAGCGTTCGCAGGCTTCCTGCTCGCCCCTACGGCGCAGGGTCGGTGACGAAGCCGATTTTGCGCACGCCGGCGCGCTGCGCCGCCGCCATGGCTTGCGCGACGCGCTCGTACCGGACGTCCTTGTCGCCTCGGATGTGCAGGTCGGGCTGGGGATCCTTGGCGGCCTCGGCACGCAGGCGCGGCTCCAGCTCCTCGTCGCCGATGGTGCTCTCGTTCCAGTGGTAGACGCCATCGTCCGTCACCGACAGGCGGATGGTCTCGGGTTTGATCACCTCTTCCTGGTTGGCCGCGCGCGGCAAGTCCACCGGTACTGCGTGCTTCATCACCGGCACGGTGATGATGAAAATGATCAGCAGCACCAGCATGACGTCCACCAGCGGCGTCATGTTGATCTCGTTCATCACCTCGTCGGCGCTGTCCTGCGTTCCGAAAGCCATGGTGTCAGCCCTTCTTCATGGGCACGATGCGGGCGCCGTTCTCGGACGGCAGGCTGACGCGCGCGCCGGTCACGAAGTAGGCATGCAGGTCGTGCGCGAAGCTGTTCAGGCTGTTCAGGATGTGCTTGTTGCCGCGCACCAGCGCGTTGTAGCCCAGCACCGCGGGGATGGCCACGGCCAGACCCAGGGCGGTCATGATCAACGCCTCGCCGATGGGGCCGGCGACCTTGTCGATGGTGGACTGGCCTGATGTGCCGATGGCCACCAGCGCGTGGTAGATGCCCCAGACGGTGCCGAACAGGCCGATGAAGGGCGCGGTGGAGCCCACCGAGGCCAGGATGGCCAGGCCGGACTGCAGCCGCGCCGTGAACTCGTCGATGCAGTTGCGCAGGCAGCGCGTGACCCAGTCGCTCACGTCCAGGCTGTCGTGCAGGTGGGCCTGCGTGTTGCGGTGGTGCTGCGTGGCCTCGCGCCCTTCCAGCGCCAGGTGGCGAAACGGGTTGGTGCCATCGCCGCCGAGCTTGTCAAGGCCGGCAGCGAAGTCCTCGCTGTGCCAGAAGTCGCGCGCCTCGCGCGCGCGGCGCTTGAACTTCACGATGTCCAGCGCCTTGATGACGATGACCACCCACGAAGCCAGCGACATGGCCAGCAGCAGGGCAGCAGTGGCGCGGGTGACGAAGTCGCCCTGTAGCCAGACGTTGGCGATGCCGAATTGCGAATGCATGGGGAAAACTCCTGGGAAGGCCGTAGGGCGTTAGGACTTGAGCACGAAATTGATGGGCTGCACGAACCACATGGCCTCTGGCACGCCGTTGCGCGAGCCAGGCACGAAGCGCCAGCGCTGCACGGTCTCCAGCGCCTGCCGGTCCAGGCGGTCGAATCCGCTCGACTTTTTCAGCTCCACCTTCTGCGGCAGGCCGTCGGCGCCGATCAGCACGCTCAGCAGCACCACGCCCTGCTCACCCAGGCGGCGGCTCACCGCGGGGTAGGACGGGGCAGGGTTGTTGAGGTGGCTGGCATTGCTGGACGGCTGCACCACCGCCGGAGGGGCGGGCGGCGCGGGCGGAGCCGGTGGTACAGGAGGCGCTGGTGGCGCCGGGGGCGCAGGAGCGGCGACCGGAGCGGGCGCCGGTGGGGCGGGCGGTTGGGGTTCGAGCGCGCCCAACGGTGCGTCGGGCGCGGGCGTGGGGTCGGCCACGGCGATGGGCAGCGGCGCCGGGCGCGGCTTTTGCACCACGGGTTTGGGCGGTGCAGGTCGGAGCGGTGGCGGCGCAGGCTTGGGCGGCGCAGGGGCGGGTTTCGGCGGTGGCGGCGGGGCAGCGACGACGGGAGCGGGAGGAGGAGCAGGTGCAGGGGCCGGCGGCTGGGCGACGAGCATTTCGCTGATGACCTGCACCGGCACGACCATCTGCGGCGGTGTGGTGCGTCCGAGGCCCGACTGCAGCGCCCACAAGCCGGCGACGTGCAGCAACGCCACCGAGCCGACGATGGCGGCGTTGCGTCCGGCCACACCGGACGGGGAGCCAAATCGTTCAGGCTGGGGCATAAGAGAGAAAGCGGGACACGCTGGGCCGGCAACGGCCAGCGGTACAAAAGAAGGTCAAGGGCGCGGCGGCGACGAAGTCACTTGCGCACGATCCACCACACCGTGCACAGCACGATGATCAGGCTGCCGGCGAGGGGTGCGAGGACCTGCAGCATGCACGACCTTCCTGGACAGCGGCCATCTCGCGCGCCTGGGAGTCCGCCTCGTTTCTCAGCGCGGCCACCGGCTGTGCCGAACAGCATTGCGCCACCACATCGCGCGCGCAGTCTTCGCAGCGACCGCACTGGGTGGCGACGCCCAGCTCGAACTGGATCTCATCGAAGCTCATGCCCGCCCGGGCATGGCGTGCGATCTCGCGGTCGGAAATGCGGTGGCAGACACAGACGATCATGGCGCAGGCAGCAGGGGTGGCTGGCTCGGATGAAGAAGTGCACGGAGTATAAATGAGAATCCGTCGCATTCCTTTCCATTTCCCTGACGCCTTCCTGGAGAAAGTCCGCCCGAAGATCTCTGGCGCAGGCGAAAAAAAACCGATACCCGCTCGGGTATCGGTCGCGTCGCAGTCCCTGTGCGGGCGCTGCAGGGTCACTTCACGTGTTTGCCGATCAGGCCCGCCATCTCGAACATCGAGACCTGGGGCTTGCCGAACACTTCCTTGAGTTTGGCGTCGGCGTTGATCATGCGCTTGTTGGCAGGGTCTTGCAGGTTGTGCTCCTTGATGTACACCCACAGCTTGCTGATGACCTCGGTGCGCGGCAGCGGGGTGGAGCCCACCACCGCAGCCAGTGCAGGGCTGGGGGTCAGCGGCTTCATGAAGGCGGCGTTGGGAGTGCGCTTTTTCGCGGGAGCGGCGGAGTCGGTCTTTGCAGTTGCCATGTCGGTCGGTCCTTGTTGGTAGTGGAGATGTCACCAGCGAACGCCGGGTGCTCCACTGGTAGCGGCGATGCTACTGGGAAAAAATCGGCTTTCCAAGGCGAGCGGTGCTTTTTTGACACGCCGTGCCAGGGAGCGGTCCGGGCGAAAATGCGCACCGTGCGCCCGGCGCTCGCGAAGGCGCCGCGCCACTTCTGTTCGTTAACCTGGCATTCGGAGGCCTCTTTCCATGGACGCTGCGCCCGCTTCTTCCCCCAGCACCTGCGACCTGTGCGACGCGCACAAGGGCGACGACAGCGGAGCGTTTCGCGTGCTGCCGCCGGGCCTGCACAGCTATGGCGGCGTCGCAGCCTTCAGCGGGCCGGTGCGCACCGTCAAGTGTTTCGAAGACAACTCCCTGGTGAAAGCGGCGGTCGAGTCGCCTGGTGACGGGTGCGTGCTGGTCGTCGATGGCGGGGGCTCGCTGCGCCGCGCACTGGTCGGCGGCAACGTGGCGGCAACCGCGGCGCGCAACGGCTGGGCCGGTCTGGTCGTCGACGGGTGCGTGCGCGATGCCGCCGAGCTGGCGGCCACGCCGATCGGTGTCAGGGCGCTGGGCCTGGTTCCGCTGCCCACGGACAAGCGAGGCGAGGGCCAGGCCGAGGTGGCGGTGCAGCTGCGCGGCGTGCCGGTGCGGCCGGGCGACTGGCTCTGTGCCGATGCCGACGGCGTCGTGGTGAGCGACCGGCCGCTTCAGTCCTGAGCCTGCACGGTCCGCCGAGCGTTGCGAGACGGCAGGGTGGCCAGCACCACGCTGGCCAGCGCGATGCCGAAGGCCACCAGCTGCATGGCCGTGAAGCGCTCGCCCAGCACCAGCACGCCCACCACGGCGGCGCTCACGGGCAGGAGGACGGTGAACACGCCGCCCTGTGAAGCCGGCACGACCTGCAGGCCGGTCATCCACAGCCACACGGTCCACATGCACGCAGCGAGTGCGTAGAACACCAGCAGCACCCACATGCCGCCCGGCACCGCGCCGAAGTCGTAGTCCAGGGCCCACCACAGGCCGAGCGGTGTGGCCAGCGCGAACCCCCACAGGTTGATGAGCGAGGTGATGCGTTTGGGCGTCAAGGCACTGGTGAGCTTCTTGCCCAGCACGGAATAGGCGCCCTCGCAGACCGAGGCCGCCACCAGCAGCCCGTGTCCCAGCCAGAACAGACGGGGCGGCGTGGCGGAGTCTGCGTCGCCAGCGCCCGACGCCGGTCCCGACACGGCAAACAGGGCGATGCCCGCCACCGCGCACCCCACTGCCACCCACGTGCGCGGGGACACCTGCTCGCGCAAAAACGCCCAGCTCATGACCGCCACGCACGCGGGAATGGACGCCATGACCACCCCGGCCGAGGTGGCTCCGGTCAGGCTCACGCCGTAGATCATGAAGACGGTGAACAGGAAGTTGCCCAGCAGCGACTGCAGAAACAGCAGCGCGCGGGTCTGGCCGGTCATTGGAGGCTCCTCCGGCGGCCGGCGCAGCCAGCCCACCATCGCCAGGCCGCCGATTCCGAACCGCAGCCACGCCAGCAAAAACACGGGAAACACTGCCGCCAGCGGCTTGGACAACGCGACGTAGCTGCCCACGAGGGACATGCTCAACGCAAGGCAGCCGTAGGCGGTGATTCGGGAAGGGCTGTGCACGGGGAGGGCGGCGACAAGAAAGCAGGCCGCGCATCATGCCTGCGTGCGGGGCTCGTGCACGAAGTGTCCAGGCTGGAATTCGCTTTCCTTCCATGATGTGAATTCTTGCTTCCGCATGGTGAAATCATGGGCAAGGGCGCTTGCGTTGCGGGCACACCCCAGAACATTGTTTCGGGAGGCCGGGAATCCTCGCCTGTGGCTAAGTCCTTGTTTGTCAATGGAAAAAACTTCTGTCTTATATAAGACATAAGAGGTTGTTTTGGTCTTATAGAAGACTTAAAGTTCTCCCAACGGCGCTGCAACGCCGAGACGGTCAATCAACCCCTGTTTGGAGCACCACCATGCCTGACGCCCTCAACGCTCAACTGAGCCGTGAACAACAAATTGCCGCCCTGGAGAAGGACTGGGCACAGAACCCGCGCTGGAAGGGCGTCAAGCGTGGCTACAGCGCAGCCGACGTGGTGCGCCTGCGCGGCAGCCTGCAGCCTGAGCACACGCTGGCCAAGCGTGGCGCCGAGAAGCTGTGGGACAAGATCAACGGCGGCGCCAAGAAGGGCTATGTGAACGCCTTTGGCGCGATCAGCGCGGGCCAGGCCATGCAGCAGGCCAAGGCCGGCCTGGAGGCGGTGTACCTGTCGGGCTGGCAGGTGGCGGCCGACGGCAACACCTCCGAGACCATGTACCCCGACCAGTCGCTGTATGCGTATGACTCGGTGCCGACCATGGTGCGCCGCATCAACAACACCTTCAAGCGTGCCGACGAGATCCAGTGGAGCCGGGGCACCAACCCGGGCGACGCCGAGTTCATCGACTACTTCCTGCCGATCGTGGCCGATGCCGAGGCCGGCTTCGGTGGCGTGCTCAACGCCTTCGAGCTGATGAAGAACATGATCGCCGCCGGCGCCGCCGGCGTGCACTTCGAGGACCAGCTCGCCGCCGTGAAGAAGTGCGGCCACATGGGCGGCAAGGTGCTGGTGCCCACGCAGGAAGCCTGCGAGAAGCTGATCTCCGCCCGCTTCGCTGCGGACGTGATGGGCGTGCCCACCATCGTGCTGGCGCGTACCGACGCCGAAGCCGCCAACCTGATCACCAGCGACCACGACGCCAACGACAAGCCGTTCCTGACCGGCGAGCGCACGCAGGAGGGCTTCTACCGTGTGAAGAACGGTCTGGAGCAGTCCATCAGCCGCGGTGTGGCCTACGCACCCTATGCCGACCTGGTGTGGTGCGAGACCGGCGTGCCCGACATCGGCTTCGCCCGCGAGTTCGCCCAGGCCGTGCATGCCGCCTGCCCCGGCAAGCTGCTGAGCTACAACTGCTCGCCCTCGTTCAACTGGAAGAAGAACCTCAACGACAGCCAGATCGCGTCCTTCCAGGAAGAGCTGTCGGCGCTGGGCTACAAGTTCCAGTTCATCACGCTGGCCGGCATCCACATCAACTGGTTCAACACCTTCCAGTTCGCCCACGCGTACGCCCGCGGCGAAGGCATGAAGCACTACGTGAACATGGTGCAGGAGCCCGAGTTCGCGGCACGCGAGAAGGGCTACACCTTCGTGAGCCACCAGCAGGAAGTGGGCGCGGGTTACTTCGACGACGTGACCACCGTGATCCAGGGCGGCTCGTCCTCGGTCAAGGCCCTCACCGGGTCGACCGAAGAAGAGCAGTTCCACTGATCCACGCCCCCGGTCCGCCGCGCCATGCGGGGGACAGGCTTGGGCAGCAGCGCGGGCCGCCTCCAAAAGGGGCGGCTTTTTTTTGTCTTGTGCTTCGTCTGCTTCCCAGGGCGGCTGCCGCTACCGCTCAAGCGCGGGCATGGCGCTCGCACAGGCTGCGAAGCGCGCTGCGCGTGGCGTCGTCGGCCGGAAACAACGACTCGATGGCCAGCTCCTGAAGCGTCACGTCCAGGGGCGTTCCGAACACCGTGACGGTGCTGATGAAATTCAAGATGCCTTGCTCGGTGCGCAGGCGAAACGGCACCGCGACCGGGTTGTGCGGTGCTCGGATATCGTCCGCGCCCCCGCTGGGCGGATAGGCGGCGATCTCGTCGCGCAGCGACTGCAGTTGCGCATCGGCCGTTGTGGCGTATTGCTGGTCCAGGCGGTGCAGCACATGGGCGCGCCACTGGGCGGCGTTGGCCACGCGCGGACCCAGGCCCTGCGGGTGCAGGCTCAGGCGCAGCACGTTGACGGGCGCCACCAGCAAATGCGCCGCCACCCCTGCGAGCAGCGGCGCCACGCTGGCGTTGGCCGACACCAGGTTCCAGTGCCGGTCCACGGCTAGGGCCGGGCTGGGTTCGTGGCCTTGGAGCACCAGGTCGACTGCCTGGCGCGCGCCCGCCAGGTCAGGGTGCTCCAGCGGGCGGGCCGGGTACATCGGCGCAAAGCCGGCCGCCACCAGCAGCGCGTTGCGCTCGCGCAGCGGCACCTCCAGCCGTGTCGCCAGCCTGAGCACCATATCGCGGCTGGGTTGCGAGCGGCCCGTTTCCACGCAGCTCAGGTGACGCGTCGAGACGTCGGCGTCTAGTGCCAGCTCCTGCTGGCTCAGGCGGCGGTGACGGCGCCAGTGGCGCAGGTGCTCACCGAACGGAGCGCGGGCGTCCGGCATCGCACAGGCGGGCAGGGGTGAAGCTTGGTGCATGGGGCCATCGTAGTGACCGCAGCCGAGGCGCGCCCATGACCTGTGGCGTCATGGACTGGCTGCAGGCGCCAGACCACGATGCATGCCAGCCGCCTGCAATCCGCGGGTGGCATTCACCTCACTTTGACAGGAGTACCGCCATGTCCGTCTTCGCTTCTCCCCGCTTCCTGCCCCGCGTCATGTGGGCCGATGCAGCGTCATGCGCCGCGACCGGGGCAGTGCAACTGGCTGCCACCGGGCCGCTGGCGGCGCTGACCGGGTTGCCCGCAGCCTTGCTTGCCGGCACCGGCATTTTTCTGCTGGCCTACGCCTGCATCGCGGCGTGGCTTGCACGCAGGCAGCCGACCGCACGCACGCTGATCGGTCTGGTCGCAGTGGGCAACCTGGCATGGGCCGCAGGGTGCATGGCATTGGCCCTGGGTAACTTCCTGGCGCCCACAGGCTGGGGTGTGTCGTGGCTTGCAGCCCAGGCCATCGTGGTGGTGGTGCTGGCCGACCTGCAGTGGGCAGGCCTGCGTCGCACCCGAGATGCCGCGGATCCACTACGGCAAATGGCCTGAATGCGCCATGCAGTCCTGGCCCTTCAAGGGTTTCACCTAGGTGTGTTTGTCGGCGATGTCTCAAGAATGCAACGGACCCACCCGTCTGCACACCACGACAAGGAGACAAGCGCGATGCAACTCGAGCTCAAGGTCAATGGCCAGGCCCTCACGGCCGATGTGCCGCCCCAGCTGCTGCTGGTGCAGTTCCTGCGCGAGCACCTGCGCCTGACGGGCACGCACGTGGGTTGCGACACGGCGCAGTGCGGTGCCTGCACGGTGCTGGCGGACGGCCGCGCCATCAAGGCCTGCAATGCCCTGGCGGTGCAGATGCAAGGGTGCGAGATCACCACCATCGAGGGCCTGGCCGCGGCCGACGGCGCACTGCACCCGGTGCAGGCCGCTTTCAAGGAGTGCCACGGCCTGCAGTGCGGCTTTTGCACGCCGGGCATGGTCCTGAGCACGGTGGACCTGCTGGCGCGCCACCCGCAGGCCGAAGAGGCCGAGATCCGCGAGCAGCTCGCGGGCAACCTGTGCCGTTGCACCGGCTACCAGAACATCGTGCGCGCCGTGCAGATGGCGCAGCAGCCCCAGCCCACCGCGGCCTGACGAAGGAGCCACACATGGGTGCCACCGACTTCGCCAAACTGCCGCACATCGGCCAGTCCCTCAAGCGCAAGGAAGACGCGCGCTTTCTGACCGGGGTGGGCAACTACACCGACGACATCCGCCAGGCGCACCAAAAATACGCCGCCTTCGTGCGCTCGCCGCACGCGCATGCCATCGTCAAAAGCGTGGACACGGCCGAGGCCGCTGCCATGCCCGGCGTGGCGCGCATCTTCACCGGCAAGGACATCGAGGGAAAAATGGGCGGCCTGCCGTGCGGCTGGCTGATCCACAACCCGGACGGCTCGCCCATGAAGGAGCCCATGCACCCGGTGCTGGCCCTCCACAAGGTGCGCTACGTGGGCGACCACGTGGCCGTGGTCGTGGCCGACAGCCTGGATGAGGCGCGCAATGCGGCCGAGGCCGTGGTGGTCGACTACGAGGTGCTGGAGCCGGTGATCGACATGCGCACCGCCCGCAACGGCCCGGCACTGCACGACGAGGCGCCGGACAACCATTGCTACAAGTGGACGCTGGGCGACAAGGAAGCGGTCGACGCTGCCTTTGCCGGCGCCGCACACGTGACCAAGCTCGACCTGGTCAACAACCGCCTGATCCCCAACGCCATCGAGCCGCGCGCGGCCAACGCCAGCTACAACCGCGCGACCGACGAGTACGTGCTGTACGTGGCCAGCCAGAACCCGCACGTCGAGCGCCTCTTGATGACCGCCTTCGTGCTGCAGTTGCCCGAGCACAAAGTGCGCGTCATCGCGCCGGACGTGGGCGGCGGCTTCGGCTCCAAGATTTTTCTGTACGCCGAGGACGTCGCACTGACCTGGGCCGCCCGCCAGCTTAACTGCGCCATCAAGTGGACGGCCGACCGCAGCGAGGCCTTCCTGTCCGACGCGCACGGGCGCGACCACCTCACCCACGCCGAGATGGCGATGGACGCGGAAGGCAAGTTCCTCGCCATGCGCGTGCACACCGACGCCAACCTGGGCGCCTACCTGTCCACCTTCGCCTCGGCCGTGCCCACCATCCTGTACGGCACGCTGCTGGCCGGGCAGTACACCACGCCGCAAATTTATGTCGAAGTGGACGGCTGGTTCACCAGCACCGCGCCGGTCGATGCCTACCGCGGCGCCGGCCGGCCCGAGGCGACCTATGTGGTGGAGCGGCTGGTCACGCGCTGCGCCTGGGAGTTGGGCCTGGGGCAGGACGAGATCCGCAAGCGCAACTTCATCACCCAGTTCCCCTACCAGACGCCGGTGGCGCTGCAATATGACACGGGCGACTACCACGCCTGCATGGACCAGGCGCAGCAGCTGGCCGACGTGTCCGGCTTCGCGGCGCGGCGCGCGGCGAGCGAGGCCCGGGGCCTCAGGCGCGGCATCGGCTACAGCAGCTACATCGAGGCCTGCGGCCTGGCACCGTCCAACATCGCCGGTGCGCTGGGGGCCCGGGCGGGCCTGTTCGAGGCCGGCGAGGTGCGCGTGCACCCCACGGGCAGCGTCACCGTCTTCACCGGTTCACACAGCCACGGGCAGGGCCACGAGACCACGTTTGCGCAGCTCGTCGCCGCGCGCCTGGGACTGGACCCGTCGCAGGTGGACATCGTGCACGGCGACACGGGACGGGTGCCGTTCGGCATGGGCACCTACGGCAGCCGGTCGCTGTCGGTGGGCGGCACGGCCATCATGAAGGCGCTGGACAAGATCGAGGCCA
>DAMCAL010000049.1:0-18359 GCA_032059585.1 Burkholderiaceae bacterium | reverse complement strand
CGCCGTCATGCCCGGATGGCTGCTGACCAGAAACGCCACCTGGTCGGTGCCGTGGGGGCCGGGGTCGGCCGCATCGAGCTGCACCTGAAAGCGCCCGCCGGTCATGCCCAGGCCCTGCATGGCCTGGGTGATGGCCGCGCCCAGCCGCGGCGCCGCCTGCGCGCGCTGCTGGCTCAGGGCTTGCGCGGCCTTGCGGTAGGCGGCCGCGTGGCGCTGCTCGGCGGCCTGCAGCGCGTCCAGGTCGGCGGCGTCGTCCAGACGGCGCAACTCGCTCTTCCAGCCAGCCAGCAGCGCCGGCAGGTCCTCGGGCGTGCGGCGGTAGCGGCGCGCCAGCTGCAGCCACTGGGCCACGCGCGCGTCCAGTTCGGCCAGCTGCTGCGGGTCCGGCTCGGCGTGGCGCAGGTAGCCCTGCAGCGAGTGCACCACGTCGCCGGCCTGGGCGATGCAAGAAGTCAGCACCTCGTTCATGGAGCGAAACGCCTCGTCCACATGCTCGTAGCCCTGCAGCAGCTCCTGCGCCTGCGTCAGGGCACTGATGGCGGCCGCGCCGCCCTCATCGTCGCCCTCCAGCAGCGCCAGCGCCCCGTGCGCGTTCTCGATCAGCGCCTGGGCATTGGACAGGCGCGCGTGCTGCGCGTTGAGCTCGTCCCACTCGCCTTCGGCCGGGGCCAGCTTGTCCACTTCGCTGATTTGCCACTGCAGCCGCTCGCGCTCTTGCGCCAGGGTGTTTTGCGCCGCCTGGGCGTGCGCCAGGGCTTTTTGCGCGTCGCGCCACGCAGTCCACAGGGCGGCCAGGGGCTCGTCCTGTACGCCGGCGTAGGCGTCCAGCAGCGCGCGCACCGCGTCCGGGCGCGTCAGGCTCTGCCAGGCGTGCTGGCCGTGGATATCGAGCAGGTGGTCGCCCAGGGCGCGCATCTGCGCAGCCGTGGCGGGCGTGCCGTTGATCCAGGCGCGGCTCCTGCCGGCGGTGTCCACGGTGCGGCGCAGCAGCAGCGCCTCCTGCGGTTCGATGCCGGCCTCGTGCAGCCACGACGCCAACGCCGGCGAGCCGTCGGCGTCGAACTCGGCGCTGATATCCGTGCGCTGGGCGCCCTCGCGGATCACGCCGGTGTCGGCACGTGCGCCCAGCAGCAGCTGCAGCGCGTCGATCAGGATGGATTTGCCGGCGCCGGTCTCGCCGGTCAGCACGGTGAAGCCGGCGTTCAGCTCCAGCTCCAGGGTGCGCACGATCACGAAGTCCGTCAGCGCGATTCGCCTCAGGGCCATGGTCAGGAACCTCCCTCGTTCCAGCGCAGCTTCTTGCGCAAGGTGGCAAAGTAGCTCCAGCCGCGCGGATGCAGAAAACACACGCGGTGCGCCGAGCGGCGCACCAGAACGCGGTCGCCGTGCTGCAGCGAAGCCAGCGACTGCATGTCGAAATTGGCGCTGATGTCGCGCCCGCCCACCACTTCGATCGCCACCTCGCTGGCGTCGGACAGCACGATGGGCCGGTTGGACAATATGTGCGGCGCAATCGGCACCAGCACCCAGCCAGGAATGGACGGATGCAGCATGGGTCCGCCCGCCGACAGCGAATAGGCCGTGGAGCCGGTGGGCGAGGCGACGATCAGGCCGTCGGCGCGCTGGTTGGCAACGAACACGCCGTCCACCTCGATGCGCAGCTCGACCATGCCCGAGGTGGAGCCGCGGTTGACCACCACGTCGTTGAGCGCCAGCGCCTCGAACACGCACTCGCCGCCGCGCATCACGCACGCCTGCATGAGCGGGCGCACGTCTTCCTCGTACTCGCCGTGCAGGATAGGCAGCAGCGCCTCCTGGTAGCTGTCCAGCGGGATGTCGGTGACGAAGCCCAGCCGGCCCTGATTGATGCCCACCAGGGGCGTGCCGTAGCTGGCCAAGCGCCGGCCCACGCCCAGCATGGTGCCGTCGCCGCCCACCACCAAGCACAGGTCGCACTGGCGGCCAATACCCGCCTCGTCCAGCGTGGCGTAGGCGGCGAGCTCCAGGTGCTGTGCGGTCTCGACCTCCAGCGCCACCTCGCAGCCCTGCGCGGCGACGAACTGCGCGATGCAGTCGATGATGGCGCGTGCACTGTCACGGGCCGTGCCGGCCGCGGGGCGCTGGTATTTGCCGATGACGGCGACACGGCGGAAGATGGGCGTCATTGGAGGGAAATTACATCACTAAAATGGCCTGATGCTGGACGACCGTGCCAAGGTGTTGCTCAAAGCGCTGGTCGAGCGCTACATCGCCGAGGGCCAACCGGTCGGCTCGCGGACGCTGTCGCGTGCCTCGGGGCTGGAATTGTCTCCCGCGACCATCCGCAACGTCATGGCCGACCTGGAAGAGCTCGGCCTCATCGTGAGCCCCCACACCTCGGCCGGGCGCATTCCCACGGCCAAGGGCTACCGGCTGTTCGTCGACACCATGCTCACGGTGCAAAAAGGCGAACTGCCGGCGCTGCAGCTGGTGCCCGAGCAGCCGCAGAAGGTGATCGCCAACGCGGCGCACCTGCTGTCCAGCCTGTCGCAGTTCGTGGGCGTGGTCATGGCGCCGCGGCGCGCGTCGGTGTTTCGCCACATCGAATTCTTGCGCCTGTCCGAGCGGCGCCTGCTGGTCATCATCGTCTCGCCCGACGGGGACGTGCAAAACCGCGTCATCTTCACCGAGGTGGACTACACCCAGTCGCAGCTGGTGGAGGCCGCCAACTTCCTGAACTCCAACTACGCCGGCCTGGCCATGGAGCAGGTGCGCGAGCGCCTGAAGGGCGAGGTCGAGCAGCTGCGCGGCGAGATCGCCGACCTGATGCAGGCAGCGGTGAGCGCCGGTACCGAGGCCATGAGCGAGTCGCGCGAAGAGGTGGTGATCTCCGGCGAGCGCAATTTGCTGTCGGTGAGCGACTTCTCCAGCGACATGGGCCACCTGCGCCGCGCCTTCGACCTGTTTGAGCAGAAGACCCAGATCCTGCGCCTGCTGGACATCTCCAGCCGCGCCGAGGGCGTGCGCATCTTCATCGGCGGTGAAAGCCAGGTGGTGCCGTTCGAGGAGCTGTCGGTGGTCAGCGCGCCCTACGAGGTGGACGGCCAGGTGGTGGGCACGCTGGGCGTGATCGGCCCCACGCGCATGGCCTACGACCGCATGATCCAGATCGTGGACATCACCTCCAAGCTGGTCTCCAACGCCCTGAGCCACCGCAAGTGAGCCCCTTACAATAGCGCCCGCCGTGAACGGCGCCTCCGGGGCGTTAGCTCAGTTGGTCAGAGCAGGGGACTCATAATCCCTTGGTCGCTGGTTCGAGCCCAGCACGCCCTACCACCCGACCCTTCTGTGCCGCCGCACCGGGACCGGAACCGGCGCCACGCGCCCGCGGGCTTTTGCCCCCGTTTCGAATGCACATCCTGTACGGCTACCGCTACCGCGTCCAGGGCGACGTGTTCGAACTGCGCTCCTACCATCACCTGCTGACCGTGGTGGTGGTGTTCCTGGCGCTGGTGGGCATGGCACCGCTGGCGGCCGTGGTGACAGAGCTGGCGCTGCACGGTGAGAGCGATTTGTGGCCCTTTGATTGGGAGCGGCGCCTGTTGGTCGCGGTGACGCTGCCCAGCTTCGCGCTGCTCGGAGCGTGGGCGCTGCTGCTGTGGCAAGTGCGCGTCGACTGGATCTTCGACCGGGCCAATGGCCATGCCGTGCGCTTTGTGAGCACACTGTGGGGCGGCCTGCGCCGCGAGCAGGAGCGCTTTGCTTTGCGCACGGGTGGCCGGCTGCAGGTGTGGCACCCGGCCGGGCCGTCTGCGGCGTCCGCATTCCGCACCTTGAGCCTGGTGGATCCCGACGGCAGCGCGCACCGCATCGGCGCCGACCATGTCAACGTCGCGCCGCACGCGCCGTGGCTGCCGGCGCTGGCAGACTTTCTCCACGCTTGCCTGTCGGACGAAGTGGCAGTCGGAGCGCCCGGCAAAAAGCCGCCGGTTGCGGGCCAGGGCCAGCGCTACCGGGCCCGGGCGCAGGCCCTGGACGGGCGGCGCACTGCGCCGGTCGGCGCCGAAGCACCGCTCGGGCCGGCTGCGCGGGTGGCGCTGCTGCCCGCGGCCGGCATTCTGGGCACGCTGGCCACCCTGGGCGGCTTGTCCGTCTGGCAGGGGCTGACCACCGGCACGCTCGCGGCGCTGTTCTATCCCGGGGGACGCGCCCGCGTCGTGTTCACGCTGTCCGAGGAGCCGGTCACGTTCCTGGGCATGCTGCTGCTGGCCGGGTTGCTCACGGCGGGCTTGTTCAAGGCGCTGTGGATGGGCCTGCGCGGCTTGGTCACGGGCAAACTCTAGCGGCGATCCGCCGCGTTTTCGAGGGGCTGCATGACAGAATGCCCGCCATGCCTGCACCTCCCCTGTCCGCCGCAGTGGCCAGCTACAGCCATGATGCCGTGAGCCCCCTGCCGGGCAGCGTCACTGGCGCTCTGTACCGGGCGGCGCTGGGCCCGCTGCGCGGCAGCGCGCACTACCTCGCGGCATTCGAGCGCATGGACGCTACCGGACGCCTGCTGGCCGGCTGGAATGCGCCTGCGGCGTTGTGCACCATCGGCTGGATGGTGCTGCGCCGCCTCTGGGTGCCACTGCTCGGCTACCTGGCCGGATGGGCGGCGCTGGGCGTGCTGCTGGCCGGCCTGTGGCGCGCAGGCGCGGGCCTGCCCGTGCCGGTGCTGGCCGGAGTGATGCTGGCGCTGGTGCTGGTGGCGTTCGTGGCGCCGGGGCTGTATGGCGACGCGCTGGTGTACCGGGACGTGCAGGCCCGCATCGCGCGCGAGGTGGCGGCAGCAAGCACCATGCAGGAAGCGATGGCGCGGCTGCAGGCGCAGGCCAGCGACCGCCGCCGCCTCGCCTGGGTGGCAGCAGGCGCCGCAGTGCTGGTGCCGCTGGGCGCGGCGGCGCTGGCGTTCGGCTGGCAGGAGCGGGGAGCGCCTGCGCGCGAAACGGCTGCGGGGACGGCGCCATCTGCGCCGCCGGGCAGTGCTGCACAGGAAGGCGCTGCGCTGGCACAGCCGGCTGGACTGCCTGCGCCCGGCATTGCGGGTCCCGCCGCCGAGGCCGCGCCACCGTCGCCCGAAGAAAGGGACGGGGCAACGCCCCTGCCTGCGACGGCGCTCCCGCAAGAGCAGCTCCCGTCCACGTCCGAAGCGGTCGCCGCTGCTGCGCAGGCCGCTGCGGCGCCAGCGGGCTCTGCCACTCCTGCAGCCGCTGCCGCCGCGGCGAGCATCGCCGATGGCGCGGCCGAGCCGCCTGCGCCGGCGGCCGAAGCAACCGGGCATGCTGCCGCGGCGGTCCGCCCCGCTGCACCGGACGCAGCCGCTGCACCGCCCGCCAGCGCCGCAGCGGCCGCACCCGCGCCTGCCCCCAAGCGCCGGTCTGCACGTGCCGTCGCTGCTGCGGACGCCGGCGCCGCGGCCGCGCCGCAGCGGCGCCTGTTCCTCAACGTCGGCTTGTTCGCCGAGCCGGCCAACGCCCGCCGCGTCCACGCCCGGCTGCAGCGCGCCGGCCTGCCCTCGATCGTGGGCACGGTCACCGCGGCCGATGGCCGCCGGTTGCAGCGCGTGCGCGTCGGGCCGTTCGAATCGTCGGCCGAGGCGAACGCCGCGGCCCGGCAGGTGCAGGCGCTGGGCCTGGAGGCCGGGCCGGTCGCCACGCCCTGAAGCGTCGGCGTTACCGCTCGTGACCCCCGCGCCGGGAGCGCCGCGCTATGGTGCCGCCTTTGTTTCACGAACACCAAGGAGTGGGAATCATGGGAATGCCAGGGATGCGGTGGGTGGCGGGGGCGGTGCTGGTGGCGCTGGCCGGGTGCTCGTCGGTGCGGTTGCCGGGCAGTCCGGAGCCCGCGGCGCCTGCCGCCCCGCCGCCGCCCATCGGCGCCAGCACCGCGCCGGTCGGGGGCACCTGCAATGCCCAGGCGGCGCAGTCGGCGGTGGGTAAGAGCGGGACGGCGCGCGTGGTGGAAGACGCCCGCGTGCGCGCCGGCGCACGCATGGCACGCGTGCTGCGCCCTGGGCAGGCGGTGACGCAGGAGTTCTACGCCGAACGCCTGAACCTGCAGGTCGACGGCAGCGGCAAGGTGACGGCGGTGCGCTGCGGCTGAGGCAGCGGCGGCGGGCGCTGCGGCGCCTGCGGTCAGTCGGGCAAGAACAGCGCCTGCAGGTCGCTCAGGAAATCCAGGCCCCGCTCGGTCGGGCGCACGCGGTCACCGTCGCGCACGATCAGGCCCCGGGTTTCGGCCGTGGCCAGCGCCGGCTCGATGGCCGAGACCAGCAAGCCGGTGCGTGCGGTGAAGTCCGCCAGCGCAAACCCCTCGCGCAGGCGCAGCGCCCCCAGCATGTATTCGAATGGCAGGTCGGCGCGGCGCACGTCGTGCTCCTGCGTGACGGCCTGGCCGGCCAGGGCGCGCTCCATGTACAGGCCGGGCTCACGAAAGCGCACCTGCCGCACCACCCGGTGGGCGAAGCTGAGCTTGGCGTGCGCGCCGGCCCCGATCGCCAGGTAGTCGCCGAACTGCCAGTAGTTGCGGTTGTGCACGCACTCGTGGCCCGGCCGCGCGAAGGCAGACACTTCGTAGCGCTGCAGCCTCGCGCCCGCCGTCAGCTCGGTGATGCGGTCGAGCATGGCATAGGCGTCATCGTCTTCGGGCAGGTTGGCGGGCGGGTGCTTGGCGAAGAAGGTGTTGGGCTCGACGGTCAGGTGGTAGATCGACAGGTGCGGGGGCGCTAGCGCCAGGGCGGTGCGCACGTCGTCCTCCAGCTCGGCCAGGCTCTGGCCGGGCAGGGCGTACATCAGGTCGAGGTTGAAAGTGTCGAACGCCTCGCGCGCTTCCTGTACGGCGGCCAGGGCCTGGGCGCGGTCGTGCACCCGGCCCAGGGCGGCCAGGTGCGCATCGTTGAAACTCTGCACGCCGATGGACAGGCGCGTCACGCCCGCGCCGCGGTAGGCGCAGAAGCGCTCGCGCTCGAACGTGCCCGGGTTGGCCTCCAGCGTGATTTCGCAGCCGGCATCCAGCCGCAGCCGCGCACGGATGGCGGCCAGCAGCCGGTCGATGGTCTCGGGCGAGAACAGGCTGGGCGTGCCGCCGCCGATGAAGATGCTGTGCACGGTGCGGCCCCAGATCAGGGGCAGGGTGGCCTCCAGGTCGGCCACCAGGGCGTCGATGTAGCGCTGCTCGGGTAGGCCGTCCGTGCCGGCGCGGGCCTCGTGCGAGTTGAAGTCGCAGTACGGGCACTTGCGCAGGCACCACGGGATGTGCACGTACAGCGACAGGGGCGGCAGGCTGGTCAGCTGCAGCACGCCGGGCCGCAGGTAGTGCTGCACGTCGCGCAGCGGCGCGGGCTGCGGGGCGGCCGGGGTGATCGGAATCGTCATGCAGTGCTCATAAAACCATAGCTGCTAGCGCTTGAACCACAAGGATTTCAGGGTGAAAGCACCTCGAAACCCTTGCAGGACAAGCGCGAGCTGCTCACATTTTCTAGGCTACAGCCAGCGCTCGCGCATCAGTTCCAGCATCTGCCGGGCAGCACGTCCGCGGTGGCTCAGGGCGTTCTTCTCTTCGGACGGCAGCTCGGCGAACGTCTTGCCCAGGGCGGGCAGCACCAGCACCGGGTCGAAGCCGAAACCGCCGCTGCCCCGCGGCGCGCGGGCGATCTCGCCGGCCACGCGGCCTACGGCGATCAGCGGCTCCGGGTCGCCCGGGCTGCGCACCGCCACCAGGGTGCTGACCATGGCCGCGCGCCGGTCGTCGATGCTTTGCATCTGCGCGAGCAGGGCGCGCACATTGTTGGCGTCGCCCTTGTCGTAGCCGAACTGCGTGGCGTAGTGGGCGGTCTGCACGCCGGGCAGGCCCCCAAAGGCGTGCACGCACAGGCCGGCGTCGTCGGCCAGCGCCGCAAGGCCGGTATGCGCGGCGGCAAAGCGCGCCTTGGCCAGGGCGTTCTCGACGAAGGTGTCGAAGGGCTCTTCCGCCTCGCCCACGCCGAGCGCCGCCTGGGCCACCAGCTGCACCCCCAGCGGAGCGAACATCTGCTGCAGTTCGGCCAGCTTGCCGCGGTTGTTGGAGGCGAGGACGAGTTGCATGGCGAAAAAATTCAGGTGAAACCAGCCCCCAGCGCTTGTCAGGCGTGTGCTGGGCGCTATTCTTATGATAGCGACTGGCGTTGCAGGGCGACCAGCTCGGCGACGCCTTTTTCGGCCAGGGCCAGCAGCGCATCGAGCTCCTGGCGGCTGAACGCCGCGCCCTCGGCTGTGCCCTGCACCTCGACGAAACCGCCAGCGCCGGTCATCACCACGTTCATGTCGGTGTCGCAGGCGGCGTCCTCGGTGTAGTCCAGGTCCAGCATCGGCACGCCCTGCACCAGGCCGACCGAGACGGCGGCCACCGCGCCCCGCAGCGGCGAGGCCTGCAGCCTGCCGGCCGCCAGCAGCGTGGCCACCGCGTCGTGCGCGGCCACCCAGGCACCGGTGATGGCGGCGGTGCGCGTGCCACCGTCGGCCTGGAGCACGTCGCAGTCCAGGTGGAGGGTGCGCTCGCCCAGGGCAGACAGGTCGAACACCGCGCGCAGGCTGCGCCCGATCAGGCGCTGGATCTCCTGCGTGCGCCCGCTTTGCTTGCCGCGTGCGGCCTCGCGGTCGCTGCGCCGGTGGGTGGCGCGCGGCAGCATGCCGTACTCGGCGGTCACCCAGCCGGCGCCGGTGCCGCGGCGGTGCGCAGGCACCTTGTCTTCCACCGAGGCGGTGCACAGCACCCGCGTGTGGCCGAACTCGACCAGCACCGAACCCTCGGCGTGCATGGTGTAGCCGCGGGTCAGGCGCACGGGCCGCAGTGCGTCGGCGGCGCGCCCGCCGCTGCGGGAAATGGAATTGACAGGCATGAAAGGCGGACCGGTCGAAAAGAAGGCGGCGAAAAGAAAAAGTGGAGCCACCCGCGTGCGGCGCGGCCGGCCCCCGCGCGCAGCGGCTACAGCTTGCGCGCCGCGGAGCGGCGGATGGCTTCGTTGATCTCGGCGATGGAGCGCTCGATGGCCTCGTCGTCGAGGTCGTCGACGAAGCCGTCCATCGGCTCGTGCTGGATGGTGGAGGCGAAGGCGTCGTCGCCGAAGTCTTCGGTGGAGATGCCGCGCGTGGACTCGAACGCGTCCGGCGTTTCCCACTCCATGGCGACCACGGTGACGTTGTCGCTGGTCTCGCCGGCGCGGCGCAGCGCGTCCTCGACCAGCTCGGGCACGGCCTGGGCCACCGGCAGGCGCGCGAGCTGCCGTGCGATGGCGGCGTCGTCCAGCGCGCCCCACAGGCCGTCAGAGCACAGCAGCAGCCGGTCGCCCTGCTCGAGCAGCAGCGGCGGGGAGATGTCGAACAGCGGCTTGGTCGGCGAGCCGAGGCAGGTGAACAGCACGTTGCGGTTCACACGCTCCAGGCCCGGCATCGCGGTGTTGCGCAGTTCGGCGTAGGAGTGGTCGCGGGTGCGCACCATCATCTCGCCGCCGCGCACCACGTACAGGCGCGAGTCGCCGCAGTGGATCCAGGTGGCACGTCCGTCCTGCACGACCGCGGCCACCAGCGTGGTGCGCGGCGAGTCCAGCATGCCCTGGCGGTTGCCGTGGCGCAGGATCTGGTGGTGCGCGGCCAGCAGCGCCGAGGACAGGAACTCCGGCACGTCCTCCAGCGCCGGGTGGGCCTGGCGCTGGAACATGGCGGACACCGTCTGGATGGCGATCTGCGCGGCCACGTCGCCCTGCGGGTGCCCGCCCATGCCGTCGGCCAGCACGAACAGGCCGGACTCGCGCGTGTAGCAGTAGCCCATGCGGTCCTCGTTCCTCTCCCGGCCGCCGCGGCGGCTGATCTGGAAGACGGAGAACTTCATTTGGCAGGCCGCGCGGCAGCGCCCGTGGCCTCGCCGGCCTTGGGCGTGGCCTTTTTGGTGTCGGCGACCAGCGTGTCGAGCTGCATGCGCATCTTCTCGGTCACCGTCAGCTTGGTGTAGCGCCGCTCGCCCTCGCGCGAGAGCTCCTTTTGCAGGGCGAACACCGACTGCGGACGCGACATCGGGTCGATCGCCATGCACCACTCCACCACCTCGATCAGGTTGTCGGAGTACACGCCGCGCAGCTTGCCCAGCGCCATGGTCAGGCGGTCCTTTTCCTGGCGCTGGGGCGCTTCGTTGGGCGGAAAGCCCTGCATGCAGGCGTAGATGCACGCGCCGATCGCGTAAATGTCGGTCCACGGCCCCATCTGTCCGTCGCGGCGGTACATCTCGGGCGCAGCGAAGCCGGGGGTGTACATCGGGCGGATGAAGTTGCCTTCCTTGGACAGCACTTCGCGCGCGGCGCCGAAGTCGATCATCACCGCCTTGTTGTCGTCGGTGATGAAGATGTTGGCCGGCTTGATGTCCAGGTGCAGCATCTTGTGCTGGTGCACGATGCGCAGGCCGCGCAGCACCTCGTCGAACAGCGAGCGGATGGTGGACTCGCGAAAGACCTTCTGCGCCTTGAGCTCGCGCGCAGTGATGATGAAGTCCTGGAGCGTGGCGCCTTCCAGGTAGTTCATCACCATGTAGACGGTCTCGTTCTCGCGGAAGAAATTGAGCACGCTCACCACCGAGGCGTGCGAGATCTGCGCGAGCGAGCGGCCTTCCTCGAAGAAGCTCTTCAGGCCCAGGCGGTACAGCGAGAGCTTTTCCGGCGGCACCTTGGGCAACAGCTCGCCCGCTTCGCGCGTGGCCAGCGACGCGGGGAGGTATTCCTTGATCGCCACCTGCTGCCCCTCGGGGTCGAGTGCCAGGTAAACGACGCCGAAACCGCCGGCGGCCAGCCGGCGTATCACGCGGTAGCCGCCGATCGAGGTGCCCGCAGGCAGGGGAGCCGGTTTGACTTTTGACATGGAGCGAAGGCGAAGGGCACGCGGGCCAGTGGCAGGAAACCCGGATAATCGCCGGCTCGCAAGCAACCACCACCCACCACCGAAAAGTCCCATGGCAGTTTACAGCATGACCGGTTACGCCAACGTGCAGCGCGAGCTGCCAGCCGCGCAGGGCGAGCACGGCGCCGCCGGCCGCCGGCTGGGGCTGGAGCTGCGCTCGGTCAACAGCCGCTTCCTGGACCTGACGCTGCGCCTGCCCGAAGAGCTGCGCGCGCACGAGCCGGCGCTGCGCAGCCTGCTCACCACCAGCGTGAAGCGCGGCAAGGTGGAGCTGCGTGCCTTCGTCGAAGGCGGCAGTGGCGCAGGCGTGTCCGAGCCGGCGCCGCACCTGCTGGCGCGGCTGGCCACCGTACAAGCTGCGGTGCAGGCGCAGTTGCCTGCCGCGGCGCCGCTGTCCGTGGCCGATGCGCTGCGCCTGTGCGCCGGCGTCGGCGCCGAGCAGCCGGACTTTGGCCCGGCGTTGCTGCAGCTGGCCCAGCAGGCGCTGGACGATTTGCTGGCCGCGCGCGAGCGCGAAGGCGAGCGCCTGGTCGCCACGCTGCGCGAGCGGCTGGCCGGCCTGGGCGCGCTGGCGCGCCAGGCTGCGCCGCTGATCCCGGCCCTGGTCGAGCAGCAGCGCCAGCGGTTCATGGAGCGCTGGAGCGAGGCCATGCAGTTGGCCGACGGCGCCGCGGTGCCCGAAGCCGCGCAGGAGCGCGCGTTGACCGAGGCCACGGCGTTCGCCATCCGCATCGACGTGGCCGAGGAGCTGACACGCCTGGCCGCGCACGTGGACGAACTCGGCCGCCTGCTGGACAAGGGCGGCGAAGTCGGCAAGCGGCTGGACTTCCTGATCCAGGAGCTGCACCGCGAAGCCAACACGCTGGGCTCCAAGTCGGCCACCATGGAGCTCACCCGGATCGGCGTGGACATGAAGGTGCTGATCGAGCAGATGCGCGAGCAGGTGCAAAACCTCGAGTGATAATCCGCTTTTGATAGCAGGTGGCGCACACCCGATATGGACTATCCCGGCAATCTCTTCGTGGTCTCGGCCCCCAGCGGGGCGGGCAAATCCAGCCTGGTCAAGGCGCTGATGGAAGTCGACTCGCACGTACAGCCCTCGGTGTCGCACACCACGCGCGCGCCGCGCGGCCAGGAAAAGCACGGCCGCGAGTACTTTTTTGTCTCCGAGCCCGAGTTCGACGCCATGGTCGCGGGCAACGGGTTCGTGGAATGGGCCAACGTGCACGGGCGCCGCTACGGCACCTCGCGCCGGGCCATCGAAGAGCGCGTGGCCCAGGGCGCGGACGTGGTGCTGGAGATCGACTACCAGGGGGCGCTGCAGATCAAGCAGGCGTTCGTCAATGCCGTGCTGGTGTTCATCCTGCCGCCGAGCTGGGAAGAGCTGCGCTCGCGGCTGGAGCGCCGCGGCGAGGACAGCGCCGAGGTGATCGAGCTGCGCCTGGTGAACGCCGCCCAGGAGATGGGGCAGGCCGGCAAATTCGACTTCGTTATAATCAACGAAGTTTTCGAGCGGGCGCTTTTCGACCTGAAAACCATCGTCCACGCCCAGCGGCTGAAGTACAGCGCCCAGCGCCGCGCCCGGGCCGACACCTTCGCCTCGCTCAACATCCCCGTTTGCTGACATTCCACCCCTGGAGAGTAACCATGGCCCGCATTACCGTGGAAGACTGCCTCGAGCAGATTCCCAACCGTTTCCAGCTGGTGCTCGCCGCCACGTACCGCGCCCGCATGCTCAGCCAGGGCCATACCCCGCGCATCGAAAGTCGCAACAAGCCCGCCGTCACGGCGCTGCGCGAGATCGCCGCAGGCAAGGTGGGCCTGGAGATGCTGAAGAAAGTCCCCGGCTGAGCGCGCTGCGCCGCGCACGGCGCGCCGCTTCGGCACCTTGAAAAAAGCACCGCTGCGCGGTGCTTTTTGCGTTGTGCACCGGGCGACCCCGGGTGCACATGCAAATTCTTACGGCGCTATAGTTGACAGGCTATGCCTTTCTCTTCTTCCAGCGCGGCACTGACCAATGCGCCCCAGGCTCCCGGCGCACTGGCCCCGGATGCAGGGGCCCCGGCTGCTGCCAATGCCGCGGCGGCCAGCTTTGCCGCATTGCTGGAGAAGCTCGACTACCTGGACGAGGCGCAGATCGAGCAGGTGCGCCAGGCCTACCGCTACGCCGACACGGCGCACCTGGGCCAGTTGCGCAGCAGTGGAGAGCCCTACATCACCCACCCCATCGCGGTGGCTGCGCTGTGCGCCACCTGGAAGCTCGATGCCCAGGCCCTGATGGCGGCGCTGCTGCACGACGCGATGGAGGATTGCGGCATCACCAAGGCCGACCTGGTCGAGCACTTCGGCTCGCCGGTGGCCGAACTGGTCGATGGCCTCACCAAACTGGACAAGCTGCAGTTCAACACCCGTGAGGAAAACCAGGCCGAGTCCTTTCGCAAGATGCTCCTTGCCATGGCGCGCGACGTGCGCGTCATCCTCATCAAGCTGGCCGACCGCACGCACAACATGCGCACGCTGTCGGACATGCCGCGTTCCAAGTGGCACCGCATCGCCTCCGAAACGCTCGAGGTCTACGCCCCGATCGCCCACCGGCTGGGGCTGAACCAGACCTACCGCGAGCTGCAGGACCTGTCCTTTCGGCACTTGCACCCCTGGCGCTACGCCACGCTGGCCAAGGCGGTCGCGCGCAGTCGCAACCGCAGCCGCGACAGCGTGCAGAAGATGCAGGGCGAGGTCGATGCGGCGTTCGTGCGCGAAGGCATGCCGGTGCGCGTGAGCGGACGCGAAAAAACGCTCTACGCCATCTACCAGAAGATGACCGAGCAGCACCTGAGCTTCGCACAGGTGATCGACCTGTACGGCTTTCGCGTGGTGGTGCGCTCGGTGCTGGACTGCTACACCGCCCTGGGCGTGCTGCACCAGATCTACAAGCCGGTGCCGGGCAAGTTCAAGGACCACATCGCCATCGCCAAGCTCAACGGCTACCAGTCGCTGCACACCACGCTGGTGGGGCCTGCGGGGCTGAACGTGGAGTTCCAGATCCGCACCGAGGAGATGCACATCGTCGCGGAGGCCGGGGTGGCCGCGCACTGGCTGTACCAGGCCGAAAAGAGCGGGGGCGGTGCGGCCGACGAGGGCGCGGGCACGCAGTGGCTGCAGTCGCTGCTGGACATCCAGAACGAGACGCGCGACGCGGCCGAGTTCTGGGACCACGTGAAGGTGGACCTGTTTCCCGACGCGGTCTACGTCTTCACGCCCAAGAGCCAGATTCTTGCCCTGCCGCGCGGCGCGACGGTGGTCGATTTCGCCTACGCCATCCACAGCGACGTGGGCGACCGCACGGTGGGAGCCCGCATCAACAACGAGCAGGTGCCGCTGCGCACCGAGCTCAAGAACGGCGACGTGGTGGAGGTCGTCACCGCCCAGGGCGCGCGGCCCAACCCGGCGTGGCTGGGTTTCGTGCGCACGGCGCGGGCGCGCTCCAAAGTGCGGCATTACCTGAAGATGCTGGCGCAGAGCGAGTCCGCCGGCCTGGGCGAGAAGCTGCTGACGCAGGCGCTGCGCGCCGAAGGCATCGAGCAGTTGCCCGATGCCGAGACCGACGCGGCGTTGTGGGAACGCTTGCTGCGCTTCACCGGCAACCGCACGCAGGCCGAGTTGCTCACCGACATCGGCCTGGGGCGGCGCATCGCCGGCATCATCGCCAAGCGGCTGGTGGGGCTGCTGGCCGAGGGCGGCCAGCGTCCCGACGCCGTGCTGCTCAGCCGCGAGCGCTACGCCGCGCATGAAAATCTCTCCCAGGGCGGCATCACGCTGGACGGCAGCGAGACCGCTCCCGTGCAGTACGCGCTGTGCTGCCGTCCCGTGCCGGGGGACCCGATCGTCGGCTACCTGGGCCGCGGCGAGGGCCTGGTGGTGCACCACGCGCGCTGCGGCGTGGCCCAGCGCCTGCAGCACAAGGACGCCGAGCGTTTCATCGCGGTGGACTGGTCCGATGAGCCGACGCGCCTGTTCGAGACCGGCCTCACCGTCACGGTGAACAACGGCAAGGGCGTGCTCGCGCGCGTCGCCTCCGAGCTTTCCGGCTCGGAAGCCGACATCGTGCGCGTCGACATGGACGACGCCATGGCCACCACCGAGCTGCGTTTCGTCGTCGCCGTGCGTGACCTGGACCATGTGGAGGCAGCGCTGCGCAATCTGCGCCGCACCCCGGCCGTGCTGCGCGCCTGGCGCGTGCTGCCGCCGGCGCCCTGAGCCGGCGCGGCAGGGCGCCGGGCTTTCATTCAGGCGGGGTGGGCAGAAGGGGCGGGGTAGTGCACCTGCAGCACCTCCAGGGTGCGCGGCCCCGCAGGCGTCAGCAGTGACACCTCGTCGCCTTCGCGCGCCTTGAGCAGGGCGCGGGCCACGGGGGAGATCCAGCTGATCTGCCCCTGGCTGTTGTCCGCTTCGTCGATACCCATGATGGTGACGGTGCGCTGCGCACCCTCATCGTCGCAGTAAGTGACTGTGGCGCCGAAAAAGATCTGGTCGCTGCCCGCGTGCACCGACGGGTCCACCACCTCGGCGACTTCCAGGCGCCGCGTCAGAAAACGAATGCGCCGGTCGATCTCGCGCAGGCGCTTCTTGCCGTACAGGTAGTCGCCATTTTCCGAGCGGTCGCCGTTGCTTGCCGCCCAGTGCACGATGTCCACCACCTTCGGGCGCTCGTCGTCGATCAGCTGCAGCAGCTCGCCGCGCAGCCGCGCGTAGCCCTCGGGGGTGATGTAGTTCTTGCTGCCGGCGGGAATGGCCGGGGCGGCGGCGCTGGTGTCGTCGTCCTCTTCCGGGGCGTCGTCTTCACGGGTAAAGGCCTTGCTCATGGCCCTATGGTGCCGCGTTTTTGCGAGCACATACGAAAAAGCCCTGAGTCCTTTCAGACTCAGGGCTTGACGTTTGGTGCGGCTGGCAGGAATCGAACCCACGACCCCTTGGTTCGTAGCCAAGTACTCTATCCATCTGAGCTACAGCCGCGAAGCTTTGAATTGTAGCACCAAATTTTGGCGCCCTTTTCAAAAATTGCCGGTTTTGCTGTCGGGCCCGAAGGCCAGGCCTGCAAAGCGGCAACGGGGCGAATTCTAGCGCGGTTTTCGCGCGCTCTGGGCGGGCAGGAGACGAATTTCAGCGCCGCGTGTAGCCCAGGCAGGCGCCGGCATTGGGCAAGCCCTTGCATTCGCGGTACAGGCGCCTGTCGCGTTCGGCCTGGCTTTCCTGCGAGTTGTTCTGCTGGTGCCGGACCTTGACCGCCTTCGATTTCTTGGGCGTTGCTGCCTTGGTCGTGGCCTGGGCCATCCCGACCTGGCCCAGGCCCAGAAAGACAAGCAGGGCCAGGCGGGGCAGGGCGGTGGTGGCAAAGGTCATGGCGCAGGCGGGGTTTTGCATCGGTGGCGATGATGGAGCGCGCCACCGGGTCCTGCCATCCGGGCGGGCGCGGGTACCGTGGAAAAGCCCGAGGCGATATAATCGACGGGTTTTGCATAGTGCAAGACGCACGCAGGCGGCCTTTCCAGTGGCCTGCGCAAGTCACAACCAGGCCACGGGCGTGGGCTCCATCGAGGCGCGGACCTTCGCGTTCGCCGCCGTACCCGCCGCCCTGCTGCCATCCAGGAAACCATCATGATCGCATCCTCCATCAAGGCCGAAGTCGTCAAGGCCAACCAGCGCGCCGCCAACGATACCGGCAGCCCCGAAGTGCAGGTGGCCCTGCTCACGGCCCGCATCAACGAGCTGACGCCCCACTTCAAGCAGCACGCCAAGGACCACCACGGCCGCCGCGGCCTGCTGCGCATGGTCAGCCGCCGCCGCAAGCTGCTGGACTACCTCAAGGCCAAGGACGCGGAGCGCTACACCGCGCTGATCGCCAAGCTGGGCCTGCGCAAGTAAGCGCCCTGCCCGCACGCAACGCCTGAGTTGGACCGCCCGGCTCAGGCGTTTTTTACTTCGATTTTCCGTTTGGAGAGCCGTCGACAGAGCGAAGCTGTGTCATTCCACGCCCGCGTTGGCTATTGTTTTGATAGCTGCCAGCGCTTGCCTGGAATGGCATCGCGGTCTGTTTGACCTCCAAAGCATTGCTGCTCAAACGTGAGCAGCTATTTTTTCAGGAGCAAACCATGACGATGTTCAACAAGGTCACCAAGACGTTCCAGTGGGGCCAGCACACGGTCACCCTGGAGACGGGCGAGATCGCCCGCCAGGCCGGCGGCGCCGTGCTGGTCAATATCGACGACACCGTGGTGCTGGCCACCGTGGCCGCGTCCAAGACGGCCAAGCCGGGCCAGGACTTCTTCCCGCTGACGGTGGACTACATCGAGAAGACCTACGCCGCCGGCAAGATCCCCGGCAGCTTCTTCAAGCGCGAGGCCAAGCCCTCCGAGCTGGAGACGCTGACCAGCCGCCTGATCGACCGCCCGATCCGCCCGCTGTTCCCCGAAGGCTTCTACAACGAGGTGCACGTGGTCATCCACACCATCTCGCTGAACCCCGAGGTGGATGCCGACATCGCCGCCATGCTGGGCGTGAGCGCGGCGCTGGCCATCTCCGGCCTGCCGTTCAACGGCCCCATCGGCGCGGCGCGCGTGGGCTACGTCAACGGTGAATACGTGCTCAACCCCGGTCAGACGGCGCGCAAGAACTCGCAGCTCGACCTGGTCGTGGCCGGCACCGAGACGGCCGTGCTGATGGTCGAGTCGGAAGCCGACCAGCTGCCCGAGGACGTGATGCTCGGCGCCGTGGTCTTCGGCCACGAGCAGGGCAAGGTGGCCATCGACGCCATCCATGAGCTGGTGCGCGAGGCCGGCAAGCCGATGTGGGACTGGAAGCCCGCTGCCAAGAACGAAGAGTTCATCGCCAAGGTGCGCGGCCTGGCCGACGACAAGCTGCGCGCGGCCTACCAGATCCGCAGCAAGCAGGCGCGCACCCAGGCGCTGCGCGAGGCATCGAGCTCCGTGCTGCAGTCCCTCAAGGACGAGGGCGCCGAGTTCGACACCAATGCGGTCGAGTCGCTGCTGTTCGACCTGGAGGCGCAGATCGTGCGCGGCCAGATCCTGGCCGGCGAGCCGCGCATCGACGGGCGCGACACGCGCACCGTGCGCCCGATCGAGATCCGCACGTCGCTCTTGCCGCGCACGCACGGCTCGGCGCTGTTCACGCGCGGCGAGACGCAGGCGCTGGTGGTGTCCACGCTGGGCACCGAGCGCGACGCGCAGCGCATCGACGCGCTGGCTGGCGAGTTCGAGGACCGCTTCCTGTTCCACTACAACATGCCTCCCTTCGCCACCGGCGAAACCGGCCGTATGGGATCGACCAAGCGCCGCGAGGTCGGCCACGGCCGCCTGGCCAAGCGCGCGCTGATCGCCGCGCTGCCCTCCAAGGACGAGTTCC
>DAMCAL010000048.1:0-18474 GCA_032059585.1 Burkholderiaceae bacterium | reverse complement strand
ACATCCAGGTGGGCGACACCATCGTCGTGGGCAAGAAGCCCACCGGCACGCTGCTGATCGACTACCTGCTGCCGGCGAAAAGGCTTTATCTGATCTCCACCGGCACGGGCCTCGCGCCGTTTTTGAGCGTGGTCCGCGACCCCGAGACGTACGAGAAGTTCGAGGAGGTGATCCTGGTGCACGGCGTGCGCCAGGTGGCCGAGCTGGCCTACCACGACTACCTGACCCAGGAGCTGCCGCGCCACGAGTTCCTGGGGGAGATGGTCACCCAGCAGCTCAAGTACTACCCCACGGTGACGCGCGAGCCATTCCGCCACCAGGGCCGCACGGGCGACCTGATCGAGAGCGGCAAGCTGTTCACCGACCTGGGCGTGCCGCCGCTGTCGCCGCTGGAGGACCGCGTCATGCTGTGCGGCAGTCCGGAAATGCTGGCCACGCTCAAGGAGCTGCTGGAAAAGCGCGACTTCGAGGAAGGCAACACCACCCGGCCGGGCGACTTCGTGATCGAGCGCGCCTTCGTCGAGAAGTAAGGACAACCCCCTGAGCGGCGGCGCCGCTTCCCCCCTCTCGGGCGCGCGCGCAAGCGCTGGGAAGGAGGACGACGCTGGTGGACTGGCGCAGCCAGATCCACGGCGTCTGTTGGCCTGGGGCGGCGCAGCGCTTACCGTTGCTGCATTTTTGATAGCTGTTGGCGCAATACGGGCGGGCGCTGCAGCCGGCTTTGACTGATTTTTTGGTTCAGGCGCCGGATTCGCCTGGCGGCGGCTGCCGCAGGTCCTGCCGGGCGATGTCGGCCAGGCGCGCAAAGTCCGGGCGCTGCTCGAAGCTGGCCGGGTCGTCGGCGCCCGCCGGGTCGGCCGCCCGGCGGTCTCGGCTGGCGCCGGGCCGGCGGTCCGTTTCAGGCGGGGGGCGCGCTGCCCAGGCCTCGCGCGGCTCTTCCTGTTCGTGCATCGCGCGCGCGCTGCTGGCAGCGAACAGCAGCACTGCCGAGGAAAAGTAGATCCACATCAGCAGCACCACCAGCGAGCCGGCCGCCCCGTAGGCCGAGACCACGGCGGCGGTGGACAGGTACAGCGCCAGCGCCTGCTTGCCCACGGTGAACAGCACGGCGCCGACGAAGGCGCCGAACAGCAGGCATTTGAACGGGGGATGGCGGCCGCCGCCGATGCGCATCAGCCCGACGAACAGCATCACCGTGACGGCAAAGGCCACCACCTCGTTGATCAGGCTGAGCACCACGCCCGAGGAGTCGAACGGCAGCCAGCCGCCCGCCCAGTTGGCCACCACCTTGATGGCCGTGGACAGCACCAGCGACACCAGCAGCAAAAACCCGATGGCCAGGATGTAGGTCAGCCCGCGCAGTCGCAGCGAGGCCAGGCGCCACCAGGCAGCCTTGCCCTCGCCGGTGGTCTTGGTGCCGGTGTCCCACAGCCGCTCCAGCGCCGACTGCAGCTCCACGAACACCCCGGTGGCCCCCGAGGCCAGCAGCATGAAGGCGGCAATCGACGCCAGGCGGCCCTGCGCCGGCTCCTGGGCGCTGGCCAGCGCGCCCCGCACCACGTCCGCGACGCGCTCGCCCACCACGCCTTGCACCTGCGCCACCAGGTTGCGCTCCAGGTAGGCCCGGTCGAACCACCAGCCCATCACGCCCACCAGCAGCAGCAGCAGGGGCGCCAGGCTGAGCATGCCGTAGAACGACATGGCCGCGCTCATGCGCAGGCCGTCGGCGTCGGACCACAGCCCTGCTGCGCGCACGAAGGGCCGGATGGGCTGGAGCAGCGGCTGCGCGCGGGCCTTCAGGGAGTCGAGCAGGGAGGAAAATGCCATGCGGGCCATTGTCCGCAGCCGCAGCGCCGCCACGCGTCAGCGCGCGCCGCGAACCGCACGCGCCCGTACACTTGCTTTTCGGCGCTGCGCCCGCCTGGCGCCGCGTCCTTTTCCGCCCTCTCTCTTTCCAGGTCCTTCGCCACCATGCACACGCGCTGCGCCCTCGTCGGCCTGCCCGGTTCGGGCAAAACCACCGTCGGGCGCCAGCTGGCGCGCCGCCTGCAGGTGCCTTTCGTGGACATGGACCACCGGCTGGAGCAGCGGCTGGGCAGCGCCATCCGCCAGTATTTCGAGGAGTGCGGCGAAGAGGCCTTTCGCGACCACGAGCAGGCGCTGCTGGCAGAGCTGGCGCAGGAGCCGGGGCCGATGGTGCTGTCCACCGGCGGCGGGGCGGTGCTGCGCCCGGCCAACCGCGCCGCGCTGCGCCGCGGCTTCGACCACGTGCTGTACCTGCGCGCTACCCCCGAGGACCTGGCGCGCCGCCTGCGCCACGACCAGAACCGGCCCCTGCTGCAGGTGGCCGACCCGCTGGCGCGGCTGCGCGAGCTCTACCGCGTGCGCGACCCTTTGTACCGCGAGGTGGCGCACCACAGCGTGGAGTCCACCCGGCCGACGGTGCACGGGCTGGTCAGCATGGCGGCCATGCAACTGGAGATGGCGCAGGCCGGTGCGGCGCCCCGCGGCCCGGATCACCGCCCGGGCGACGGCCCGGGCGACGCCTAGCGCCTCAGAGCTTGGCGCCCTCGTCGGCGCGGGGCTGCCAGCGCATCAGGTGGCGCTCGATGCGCCCGACCAGCGCGTCCAGCGCCAGCGCGAACGCCGTCAGCACCAGGATGCCGGCCATCACCGTGTTGATGTCGAAGCTGCCCTCGGCCTGCAGGATGAGGTAGCCCACGCCCTGGCTGGAGCCCAGGTACTCGCCCACCACCGCGCCCACGAAGGCCAGGCCGACGCTGGTGTGCAGCGAGCTGAACACCCAGCTGGTGGCGCTGGGCAGGTACACGTGGCGCAGCAGCTGGCGCTGGTTGGCGCCCAGCATGCGCGCGTTGGCCAGGATCACCGGGCTGACCTCGCGCACGCCCTGGTAGACGTTGAAAAACACGATGAAGAACACCAGCGTGACGCCCAGCGCCACCTTGGAGCCGATCCCGAGGCCGAACCACACGGCGAAGATCGGCGCCAGGATGATGCGCGGCATGGCGTTCATGGCCTTGATGTAGGGCTCCAGGATGGCCGAGGCCATGGGCGACAGCGCCAGCCACAGCCCGCCCAGCAGCCCGCCCACCGCGCCGATGGCAAACGCCAGCACGGTCTCGGCCAGCGTGATGCCCAGGTGCTGGTAGATGTCGGCGTCGGTGACGAACCACTCCCAGATGCGCCGCAGGATCTTGGCCGGCTCGCCGAAGAAGAACGCCGCCTGCTGGTCGTTGTCGAACATGAACGGCGGAATCAACCCTGGCCGGGTCATCACGTGCCAGAAGCCAAACAGCAGCACCAGCAGGCCGAGTTGCCACAGCCGCAGCGTGGCGGGTCGAGGTTGGATCAGTTTCCACATTGCGTCGTTGTCCTTGAGCGCCGGGGCGCGCCGGTCCTCATGCCCGGTGAAGTTGTTGCTGGTAGCCCTTGAGCACCTCGCCGCGCAACTCGTCCCAGATGGCGGCGTGCAGCTCCAGGAAGCGCGGCGTCGTCTTCACCTCGGCCACGTCGCGCGGACGGTCGATGTCGATGGTGAACTCGCCGATCGGGTGCGCGGCCGGGCCGGCGCTCAGCACCACCACCCGGTCGCTCATGGCGATCGCCTCGTCCAGGTCGTGGGTGATGAACAGCACCGCCTTCTTCTTGCGCTGCCACAGCTCCAGCACTTCGTTTTCCATCAGCTGGCGCGTCTGGATGTCCAGCGCCGAGAACGGCTCGTCCATCAGGATGATGTCCGGGTCCAGCACCAGCGTCTGCGCGAGGCTTGCGCGCTTTCGCATGCCGCCGCTCATCTGGTGCGGGTAGCGGTCGCCAAAGGCGCCCAGGCCCACCCGGCGCAGCCAGTCCTCGGCCTGGGCGCGCGCGTCGGCCTCGGCCACGCCGCGAAACTGAAGCCCCGCCATCACGTTGGCGAGCGCCGTGCGCCAGGGCATCAGGCTCTCGGCCTGGAACATGTAGCCGGCGCGCGTGTTGATGCCCTCCAGCGGCTCGCCGAAGATGCGCACGCTGCCCTCGGTGGGCGCGAGCAGCCCTGCGGCGACGTTCAAGAGCGTGCTCTTGCCGCAGCCCGTCGGGCCGACCACGCTGACGAACTCGCCCGCGCCCACCGTGAGATCGACCTGGCTCACCGCCGTGTAGCGCTGCGCCGGGTTGTTCTTGTCCACAAAAGTGCAGGCCACGCCCTGCAGCTCGATCGCCGGTGCGGTCATCGTCGTGCGCTCACGGGTGGGTTCATCCCTTGGGGTACTTGGCATTGGCCTTCTTCACGAACTCGTTGGTGTACAGCGCGTTCAGGTCGACCTTGTCCTTCTCCAGCTTCGGATCGATGCTGGCCAGCGCGCGCAACGCCGTCTGCGGCCCCTTGGCCGGGAAGCTGCCGTCGGGCGACATGGCCTGCTTGGCGGCCATGAAGCCGTCGATGTAGATGGCGCGGTCGCCCAGCAGGTAGCTCTCGGGCACGACCTTGATGACGTCGCCGCCGCCGGCCTGCTGGATCCACTTGTCGGCGCGCACCATGGCGTTGACCAGGGCCTGCGCGGTGTTCGGGTTCTTGTCCAGGAAGGCCTGCGGCGCGTACAGGCAGCCGGCCGGCATGGGCCCGCCGAAGACGCGCTCGGCCTCGTCCATCTTGCGCGTGTCGGAGACGATCTTCAGGTCGCCCGAGCGCAGCAGCAGCGTGATCACCGGGTCGAGGTTGGAGATCGCGTCGATCTGCCCGGCGCGCATCGCCGCCACCGCGCCGTTGCCCGCGCCCACGCCGACAAAGCTCACGTCGCTGGGCTTGAGGCCCGCCTTGGCCAGCACGTAGTTGGCGACGATGTTGGTGGAGCTGCCCGGCGCGGTGACGCCGATCTTCTTGCCCTTCAGGTCGGCCACGCTCTTGTAGTTGGGCATGGTCTTGGGGTTGATGCCCAGCACCACCTGGGGCGCGGCGCCCTGCAGCACGAAGGCGCGCATGTGCTGGCCCTTGAGCTGCATGTTGATGGTGTGCTCGAACGCACCCGAGACCACGTCGGCGCTGCCGCCCACCACCGCCTGCAGCGCGCGCGAGCCGCCGGCGAAGTCGACGATGGTGACGTCCAGCCCCTCGTCCTTGAAGTAGCCCTGCTGCTCGGCGATCGTCAGCGGCAGGTAATAAAACAGGTTCTTGCCGCCGACGGCGATGGTGACCTTCTGTTTTTCCAGGGCCTGCGCAAAGCTGAAAGTGGGCAGCGCGGCCGCGGCCAGGCCGCCGGCGATGAGGTGGCGTCGTTGCATGGTGTCATGTCTCCTGTCGTGTCGTGGAAAACCGGCTGCGCACACGCCTGTCGCGGCGCGCGACGGCCGTGCAGGCCGAACGGAGATGGTAGCGCCTGCCGGCACGACGCCATCGCGCCGCGGCGCCGACGCGCCTGGCTGCGGCGCCGCCGTTGCAACTGGAGACGATCTTGCCGCGCAAAGGCAAGCACAGTGCCGTGTGTCATCCCCAGGACATCCGCCGCCCCTACCGTGGGCGCTCCCTTCCCTTTCTTCCGTCTACCTCCTATGCAACCCTCCGGCTTCACCCTGCGCCTTCGCACCTTGAGCGCCCTGCTGTGCGCCTGCGGCCTGCTCGCTGCCTGCGGCGGCGGCGACGATGGCAACGAGCCCCTGCGCTACGCCACCCTGGACGGCTCGCCGCCCCAGGTCATCGCGCACCGCGGCTACTCCGGCCTGTACCCCGAGCAGACGCGCATGGCCTACGAAAAGGCTGCCGACGCCGGCGCCGACATGCTGGAGCTGGACATGCACCTGACGCGCGACTGCCAGCTGGTGGCACGCCACAACGCCTGGCTGTCCGACAGCACCAACGTGGCCGAGGTGGCCAAGACCCACGCCGAGGTGGCGCGCAGGCAGCGCACCACGCCCGGCGTGTGGGTGCCCGTCCAGTACCCTGCCGTGCCGGCCAACGGCCCGGCACGCTACCTGAGCGACCAGATCGATCCGCAAGACCCGACGTCGGTGCTGAAACCCCTGGTGGTCGATGGCGAGGACCACACCGGCGACTGGTCGATCAGCGACTTCACCCTGCAGGAGCTGCGCGACTGGCTGGGCGGCACCACGCTGGACAACCGCGCCGACCGGCCCACCGAGTGGAACGGCAAGCTGCCGCTCATCAGCGCACAGGACGTGCTCGACATCGCCGCCGCCAAGGGCCGCGAGCTGGGCCGCACCATCCCCGTCTATGCCGAGACCAAGAACCCATACTGGAACAACCAGCAGGCGATCGCCAACGGCTGCGGCGCGCCCGGCTCGCGCCCGCTGGAAGACGCGGTGATGCGGCTGCTGGAGAAGAACAAGCTCAACGCCAAGGACGCACCGGTCTACATCCAGAGCTTCGACCCTGAGAGCCTGAAATACCTGCGCCGCGCGGGCATGAAGGCCAAGGGCGTGCAGCTGATCGACGGCAACGACGTCGACTACCGCGACGGCTCCATGGTCTACATCACCGACGACGAGTGGACCTTCATCAGCGGCCGGCCCTACATGTGGACGCTGGCCGGCGACGCCCGCACCTTCGGCGACATGCTGACCCCCAAGGGCCTGGCCGAGATCAAGACCTACGCCGACGGCATCGGCCCCTGGAAGCCGCAGGTGCTGGCGCACTCGGTGGTGCCGTACCGCACGGGCGCTGGCCTGAAGGACGTGAACACGCTCGCGGACACGGGCCTGGTCGCCGCGGCCCACCAGGCCGGCCTGGTGGTGCACAGCTTCACCTTCCGCAACGAGCCTTCGCGCCTGGCCGGGCTGTTCAACGGCGACCCGGTGCAGGAGATGCTGGCCTACTTCCGGCTGGGCATCGATGGCATCTTCACCGACTTCACGGCGACCGGCGTGCAGGCACAGCGCGCCTACGCACAGGAGCTGCGGCAGCAGCAGCGCTAGACACGCGCACCGCTGCAGCCAGCGGTTTTCAATATCAAAACAGGCTGCAGCGCCTATCAGTAAAGCGCTGGCAGCTCCTCTTTCAGTAGCAACGGCCTGCCGCACGCCGCTCGCTGGCGCGACGCGGTTGTGCTCAGGCGCCGCCGTCGCCTTCCACGACGAAGCTGACCACCGTGGTGGCGCTGCCGCCGAGGTTGAGGGTGCCAAAGCGGCGTGCGCCCTCCACCTGGGTGTCACCGGCGCTGCCGCTGACCTGGCGCGCCGCGTCCAGCAGCATGCGCACCCCGGTCGCACCCACCGGGTGGCCGGCGCCGATCAGCCCGCCGCTGGGGTTGATGGGCAGGCGCCCGCCGAAGTCGATGGTGCCGTCCTCGATGGCCTGCCAGCTCTGGCCCGGCGCGGTGATGCCGAAATGGTCGATGGCCATGTACTCGGTAGTGGTGAAGCAGTCGTGCGTCTCGATGCCGTCCAGGGCGAACACATCGGCGATCTCCGCGCGGCGGAAGGCGTCCTGAATGGCGCGCTGCACGTGCGGGAAGACATACGGCGCGCCCGCGCTGGCCTGCAGCTTGGCCTGCAGCTGCAGGTGGGCCGAACGGTGACCCCAGCCGGTGACCCGAGGGAGCTGCTCCAGGGTGCGGCCGCGCTGCGCGGCCCAGCGCTGCGCATAGGCCGGCGAGGCCAGCACCACGGCAGCCGCGCCGTCCGTCACCTGGCCACAGTCCTGTCGCCGGATCATGCCGTCGATCACCGGGTTGGCTTCGTCATCGGCCGTGAAGCTTTGCGGCGTGTACTGCCAGCCGCGTGTCTGCGCGTAGGGGTTGCGCCGCGCGTTGGCGATGTTGATTTCGGCGATGCGCCCCAGGTGCTCGTAGCGCAGGCCGTAGCGGCGCTCGTACTCCTCGCCGATCATGTTGAACATGTGCGGCCAGGCATAGGTGGCGTCCTGTGCCTCGGCGCCCACCCAGGTGGCTGCGCCCAGGTGCTGCGCCGCCACCACGCCGGGCACGTTGCGCTCCAGCTCCACGCCGGTCACCAGCACGCAGTCGTAGCGGCCGGCCTCGATCTCAGCCATGGCCGACAGCAGCGCGATGCTGCCCGAGGCACAGGCTGCCTCGTGCCGGCCCGAAGGCATGCCGTGAAAGCCCGGGTCGATGGCCTCGAACATGCCGCCCAGCAGGCCCTGGCCGGTGAACAGCTCGCCGACGAAGTTGCCGACATGGCCGGACTCGATGTCCTGCGCCTGCAGGCCGCTGTCGGCGAGGGCGCCCTGCACCGATTCGCGCATCAGCTCGAACAGGCCTTTGCCCTGGCGCGCGGCGTTTTCGGCAAAGTCGGTCTGGGCGCCGCCCAACAGGTAGATGGGGGTGGTCATGGTGTTTCAGCCTTTCGATGGGGGGTGGGCAGCCGCCAGCGACCGCGCCTGCTCGCGCAGGGGTGCCTTGGTCAGCTTGCCGTTGAGATTGCGGGGAAGCGGCGTGCTGCTGTGCGTGACGCGGTCGGGCAGCTTGTAGTCGGCCAGGTGCGGGCGGCAGAAGGCGCGCAGCTCCTCCAGCGCCACGGGCTCGGCGGCGTGCACGAACACATGCACGCGCTCGCCCAGCACCGGGCAGGGGCTGGGCACGGCGGCCACCTCGACCACGCCGGGGTAGCGCTGGATGACGTTCTCCAGCTCCACGCAGTACACCTTGAAGCCGCCACGGTTGATCATGTCCTTGATGCGGTCGAACACCCGCAGCAGGCCCCGGCCGTCCACGCTGCCTACATCGCCCGAGCGCCAGTAGCCGGCAACGAAGGAGCGGCGCGTGGCCTCGGGGTTGTCCCAGTAGCTGATGGCGGTGCCGGGGCTGCGGATCCACAGCTCGCCGGGCTCGCCCACCGGCACCTCGCGGCCCTGCTCATCCAGCACGCGGATGTCCACGCAGGGCAGCAGCGTGCCGACCGAGTCGGGGTAGCGCGCAGCGTCGCCGCGCTCGGTCAGGCTGACGGCGGAGGTGGTCTCGGTGGCGCCGAAGCCGTTGTACAGCTCCAGGTGCGGGAGCAGCTCGGCCAGGCGCTGGATGGTCACCTCGGGCATGGCCGCGCCGCCGAAGTGCCCGATGCGCCAGGCCGAGAGGTCCCACTGCTGCAGGCCGGGCTCCAGCACCAGCAGGTTGTACATGGCCGGCACCAGCACCGCGGCGGTGATGCGTCGTGCGGCCAGCACCTGCAGCACGCGCTGCGTCTGGTACTCGCGCAGCGACACCATGCACGCGCCCACCAGCATGCTGACCACGACCACCGCCAGCAAGCCCGAGATGTGCGAGCCGGGGATGACCAGCAGCGTGCGGTCGCCCGCCCGGTAGCCGAAGCGCACGGCGTAGTTGTGCGCCGTGTGGAAGAAGCCCAGGTGCGACAGCACCGCGCCCTTGGGGTGGCCGGTGGTGCCCGAGGTGTACATGATGCAGGCCGCCTGCTGGTCACTGAAGTCGGCGGCCAGTGGCGCGTCGCTGCCGCGCGCCAGCAGCGCGTCGTAGCCCAGCGCCGCGGCGTCGCCCGTCCAGCCCTCGCCCGCATCGGCGCAATGCACCAGGGTGCGCACGCTGGGGATGTGGGCGCGCGCGGGCACCCGTGCGGCCAGCGAAGCGTCCAGCACCAGCACGCTGGCCTCGCACTGGTTCAGCATGTACTGCAGTTCCTCACCGCTTTGCCGGATGCCGATCGGCACGGCCACGGCACCGGCGCGCCAGATACCGAACAAGAGCGCCGTGAACTCGATGCGGTTGCCCATGAACAACGCCACGCGCTCGCCCGGCTGCAGCCCGCTGGCGCGCAGGCCGGTAGCGATGCGGTTGACCTCGTGGTCAAGCCGCACGTAGCTCCAGACCTGCTCGCCTTCCTCCAGAGCAGGCGTGTCACCCTGGCGCGCCACGGTGGCGCGCAGCAGCGCGTCCAGGTTGGCCGGGCGTGGCGTATGGCAGGGCACCAGCCGCTCGCCGTACAGCAGTTCAGTGCGGATGTCCGTGGGCGTCAAGGCATGCATGGCGTTCTTCGGGATGTATCAGGCGCGCGCGGCAGGCTGGGGTTCGCGCATGCGCACGCCGCCGTCGATGCGCACCACGCTGCCGTTCATCATCGGGTTCTCGAGCACCGCGCGCACCATGTGCGCGAACTCGTCCGGGCGGCCGGGCCGCGGCGGAAACGGCACGTCGTCGATCAGCGTGCGGCGCGTGTGGTCCGGGATCACGTCGTACATGCCGGTCTCGAAGGTGCCCGGCGCCAACGCCACCACGCGGATGCCGTAGCGCGCCAGCTCGCGCGCCAGCGGCAGCGTCATGCTGGCCACGCCGGCCTTGGACGCGCCGTATGCGGCCTGCGCCGACAGCGCCTCGTAGGCGGCGACCGAAGCGGTGTTCACCACCACGCCGTGCTCCTGGCCATCAGCGTTGGCGCCGGCCTGTACCACCGCCTCGCAGAACAGGCGCAGGGTGTTGAAGGTGCCGGTGAGGTTGATGGCGATCACGCGGCGAAAGACGCCCATGTCGCGCGGCACGCAGCGACCCGTTTGCGGGTCGCGGCGGAACACGCGCGCCGGCCCCAGCACCCCGGCGCAGTTGACCAGGATGCGTGGCGTGCCCCAGCGCTCGCGCAGCTGTGCAAACGCCTGCTCCATCGCCTGCGCGTCGCCCACGTCGCCGGGCAGGGGCAGCACGCCGTCGTCGGCGGGCAGCGCCGCCAGCGCCTGCGACAAATCGATGGCCGCCACGCGCGCGCCCTGGGCGCGCAGCATGTCCAGCGTGCCGCGGCCCAGCCCGGAGGCCGCGCCCGTCACCACCGCGATGGCACCTGCGAGTTGCATGGAAAGGTCTCCTCGGGGATTACAGGCGCGCCGGCATGCGCAGGCCGCCGTCCAGGCGAATGACCTCGCCGTTGAGCATGGGGTTGAACACGATCTCGAGCACCAGCCGCGCAAACTCCGCTGGCGTGCCCGGGCGTTTGGGAAACGGCGGCACCGCGGAGAACACCACCTCGCGCGACGCCGGTGGCAGCTCCAGCGTCATAGGGGTGGCGAACACGCCCGGGGCGATGCCCATGACGCGGATGCCCCACTCGCCCAGCTCGCGCGCCAGCGGCAGCACCATGCCGGCGCAGCCGCCCTTGGACGCAGCGTAGGCGGCCTGGCCCACTTGGCCGTCGAACGCCGCGATGGACGCGGTGTTGATGACCACGCCGGCGAATGCGGCCGGGTCGGTGCGCGCGTCGATCATCTGCGGCACGGCGCAGCGCACCGCGTTGAGCGTGCCCAGCAGGTTCACGGCAAGCACCTGCTCGAATTCGGCCAGCGGCATGGCCAGCCCCTTGCGCACGACGCTGCCGGGGCATGCGACGCCGGCGCAGTTGACCAACACATGGACTGGGCCGTGGCGCTCGCGGATGAGCTCGAAGGCCTGCTCCATCGCGGCGTCGTCGCTCACGTCGACGGCGATGTGGACGATGCCCTCGACCGGCATCTCATCCGGCGAGCCACCGGTGCGGTCGAGCACCACCACCTGCGCACCACGCCCATGCAGCGCCTGTGCCGCGGCGGCGCCCAGGCCGGAGGCCCCGCCGGTGACCACGGCCACGCGCCCGTCGAGCCGGTCACTGGCCACGGCCGAGCCAGAGGGCAGAGATGGCGCAACGTCCATCAGTCAGGCCGCTTCATCTTGCAGGCCACTGGCGGCTCCGTGACCGAGCCGGGCACCTTGGCCACGGTCTTCCAGCCCAGACCCAGCCCTTCCGCGTCGTACTTCACGCCCTTGACCAGCTGGTTGATGTACAGCGGGTGCGTGGCCTGGTGGTCTTCCTTGCGCATCTTGATCTTGCCGAAGGGGGAGTCGTACTCCATGCCCTCCAGGGCGCGCGCGATGGCCGCCACGTCGTCGGTATTGCCCACCTTTTCGATGGCCTTGGCCAGCATGTCCATCTGCACCAGGATGGAGGTGTAGTACAGGTCCTCGCCGAAGTTGGCCTTGAAGTCCTTCTGCAGGGCCTCCAGTTCCGCCTGCTTGTCCTCGACCGGCACGTTGGGGTGCCACGAGGCGATCTGCAGCACCGTGTCCTCGCCGGCCGGGCCGATGGCCGTGGGAACGCCGTACAGGCCGCCGTAGTAGGTGATGTACTTGGTCTTCAGGCCCGCTTCCTTGCTGGCGCGCACCAGCAGCGCCAGGTCGTTGCCCCAGTTGCCGGTGAGCACCGTGTCGGCGCCGGACTGCTTGATCTTCAGGATGTAGGGAGAGAAGTCTTTCACCTTGCCGAAGGGGTGGAAATCGTCGCCGACGAACTGCACGTCGGCCCGCGCCTTGCCGATGATCTCGCGCGCATCCTTGGAGACCTCGTGGCCGAAGCTGTAGTCCTGGTTGAGCAGGTAGATCTTCTGGATGGCCGGCGTCTTGGCGACGTAGTCGGCGATCGCGTGCATCTTCATGCGCTGGTGCGCCTCGAAACGGAACATCCAGAAACTGCACTTGGCCTCGGTCAGTTCGGGCAGGGCCGAGCCGTAATTCAAATACAGCACGCGCTTGTCGGGATTGCGCTGGTTGTGCTTGTCGACTGCGGCCAGCAGTGCCCCGGCAATGCCCGAGTTGCCCGCCTGCACCATGAAGTGGATGTTCTGGTCGACGGTGCTGGTGAGCGCCGCCACGGCCTTGTTGGAGTCGCCGCCATTGTCCAGCTGGATGACCTCGAACTTGCGCCCCAGCACGCCGCCGCGGTCGTTGATGCGCTGCACCGCGTACAGCAGCGTCTTGGCCACGGTAGTGCCCGTCGAGGCCGTGGGGCCCGAGAAGGTGTCGATGTGCGCGACCCGGATGGGAGGCTGCTGGGCCCAGGCCAGCACGGCGGCGCAGCTCAGGGCCGCCGCGACGGCGGAACGGGCAAAACGTCGAATGGACATGGTGTCTCCTGGTGGCCCGCGTGCACTGCGGCCGCGGATTGCTTATGGTTCACTGGGAGTTACTACGCGGTAACTCTGGGTGAATACTAGAACCCTGGGGCGCCACCGTCAAGCACAATAGGCCCTGCCGCGCCCTGCCCTCGGGAAATCCCTGCCGATGAAAAAGACCACTGATCCCGCTCCCAACACGACTCCCGCCGCCAACGCGCGCTGGAACAACGCCCTGGCCGCCACGCCCGACCCGCGCGCACTGCGCAAGCGCGCGCTGATCCTGGCCGCGGGCCGGGTGTTCGGCGACAAGGGGTTCCACAACACCACGCTGGACGACATCGCTGGCGCTTTGTCGGTCACCAAGCCGGCGCTGTACCGCTACGTGCAAAACAAGCACGAGATCCTGTACGAGTGCCACCGCATGGCCGTGGAGCTGGCCGAGGAGGCGCTGGCCGAGGCCCGGGCGCTGCACGGCGCCGATCCGCTGCAGGCGCTGCGCAGCTTTGTGTCGCTGTACATCCGCAACATGACCAGCGAGTTGGGCACCTGCGTCATGCTGACCGAGTACTACTCCCTGACCGCCGAGCACAACGAGCGCATCCAGCAGCGCCGCCGCGTGATCGACCGCGGCCTGCGCGCGCTGGTGGCGCAGGCGCTGGCACGCGGCCACATCGCGCCGTGCGACCCGAAGCTCGCGGTGTTCTTCATCATGGGCGCGATCAACAACATCAACCGCTGGTTCTCCGACCAGGGCCCCGTCGCCGGCCCGGACATCGCCGAGACGTTCGCCGATTTCGCGCTGCAAAGCCTGCAACCCACGGCGCGGCCGGGACGGGCACGCCCGAGCACACGCCGCCCGGGCACTCTTTGATGGTGTTTCAGGCCTGAAACGCTTGCCAGGCAAGCGCGGGCAGCTCCTGATTTAGGAGCATGACGGTTGCTGCTGGCGCAGCCTCAGCCCAGGTTCGGCGCCAGGCGCCGGCGCAACTCGTCGAGCTCCATGCCGCGGCGCGCGGCCATGTCCTGCACCTGGTCGTCGCCGATCGGGCCGACGTTGAAGTACGTCGCCTCGGGGTGCCCCAGGTAAAAGCCGCTGACGCTGGACGCCGGGTACATGGCGAAACTCTCGGTGAGCGACATGCCGATCTCATCGGCCTGCAGCACGCGGAACAGGTCCACCTTGGCGGTGTGGTCGGGGCAGGCCGGGTAGCCGGGCGCCGGGCGGATGCCCTGGTACTTTTCCTTGATGAGCTCTTCATTGCTCAGCGCCTCATCCTGTGCGTAGCCCCACAGGTCCATGCGCACGCGCTGGTGCAGACATTCCGCAAACGCCTCGGCCAGCCGATCGGCCAGGGCCTTGAACAGGATGCAGGAGTAGTCGTCCAGCGCGTCGAGGAACTCCTTTTCCTTCTTCTCCGAGCCGATGCCCGCCGTCACGGCGAACAGGCCGGCGTAGTCGGCGATGCCGGACTCGCGCGGGGCCACGAAGTCGGACAGGCAGCGGCTGGGCCGCGTGACGCCGTCGATGACGTGCTTTTCCGCCTGCTGGCGCAGGCCGTACCAGGTCATGGCCTCCTGGGTGCGTGACTCGTCGGTGTAGAACACGATGTCGTCGCCCACCCGGTTGGCCGGGTACAGCGCCATGACGCCGTTGGCGGTGAGCCAGCGGCCCTCGATGATTTTCTTGAGCATCGCCTGGCCGTCGGCGAACACCTTGCTGGCCTCCACTCCGACGACCTCGTCGTGCAGGATGGCCGGGTAGGGGCCGGCCAGGTCCCAGGTCTGGAAGAACGGTCCCCAGTCCAGGTACCTGGCGATTTCTCCCAGGTCGAAATTCTTGAACACGCGCCGCCCCAGCGCGCGCGGCGTGCGCGGCACGAACTGCGCGAAGTCCACCGGCGTGGCGTTGGCCCGCGCCTTGTCGATGGGCCACAGCGGCACCTTCTTCTTGTTGGCGTGCTGCTGGCGCACCTTGTCGTAGTCGGCCTGCACCTCGGCCAGGTAGCCGTCCTTGGCCTCGCCCAGCAGGCTCTGCGCCACGCTGACGCTGCGCGACGCGTCGGGCACATAGACCACGGGGCCGTCGTACTGCGGCGCAATCTTCACCGCCGTGTGCACGCGCGAGCAGGTGGCGCCGCCGATCAAGAGCGGAATCTTCTTGATGCGGAAATAGTCGTCCCTGCTCATCTCGCCGGCGACGTACTGCATCTCCTCCAGGCTGGGGGTGATGAGGCCCGACAAACCGATGATGTCCGCGCCCTCGGCCTTGGCGCGCGCCAATATTTCGTGGCAGGGCACCATCACGCCCATGTTGATGACGTCGAAGTTGTTGCACTGCAGGACCACCGTGACGATGTTCTTGCCGATGTCGTGCACGTCGCCCTTCACCGTGGCGATCACGATCTTGCCCTTGCTTGACACGTCCAGGCCGGCGGCCTCCTGCTGGCGCTTTTCTTCCTCGATGTAGGGAATCAGGTGCGCCACCGCCTGCTTCATCACGCGGGCGCTCTTCACCACCTGCGGCAGGAACATCTTGCCGGCGCCGAACAGGTCGCCGACCACATTCATGCCGGCCATCAGGGGGCCTTCGATGACGTGCAGCGGCCGCCCGCCCTTGGCTACCACGATGTCCTGGTAGGCCTCCTCGGTGTCCTCGACGATGAAGTCGGTGATGCCGTGCACCAGCGCGTGCGACAGGCGCTCGCCCACGGTCTTCGGCTGCTCGGGCGTGCCGCGCCACTCCAGCTTCTTGCTGTCGTCCTTGGCCGCGCCCTTGGCCGCCTCGGCGATCTCCAGCAGGCGCTCGGCCGCGTCGGGGCGGCGGTTGAGCACCACGTCCTCCACGCGCTCGCGCAGCTCGGGGTCGAGGTCGTCGTACACGCCGACCATGCCGGCGTTGACGATGCCCATGTCCATGCCGGCGGCAATCGCGTGGTACAGGAACACGGTGTGGATGGCCTCGCGCACCGGGTCGTTGCCGCGGAAGGAAAACGAAACGTTGGACACGCCGCCGCTCACCTTGGCGCCCGGCAGATGGGCCTTGATCCAGCGCACCGCGTCGATGAACTCCACCGCGTAGTTGGCGTGCTCCTCGATGCCCGTGGCCACGGCGAAGATGTTGGGGTCGAAGATGATGTCCTCGGGCGGAAAGCCCACTTCGTCGACCAGCACGCGGTAGGCGCGCTCGCAGATCTCGGTCTTGCGCGCGAAGGTGTCGGCCTGGCCCTGCTCGTCGAAGGCCATCACTACGGCGGCGTGGCCGTACCGGCGGACCAGCCGCGCCTGGCGCTTGAACTCCTCGACGCCTTCCTTCATCGAGATGGAATTCACGATGCCCTTGCCCTGCAGGCAGCGCAGCCCGGCCTCGATGACCTCCCACTTGGACGAGTCGACCATCACCGGCACGCGGGCGATGTCGGGCTCGGAGGCGATGAGCTGCAGGAAGCGCACCATGGCCGCCTTGCTGTCCAGCATGGCCTCGTCCATGTTCACGTCGATGATCTGCGCGCCGTTGTCCACCTGCTGGCGCGCCACCGACAGCGCCTTTTCGTATTCCTCGTTGAGGATCAGCCGGGCAAAGGCCTTGGAGCCGGTGACGTTGGTGCGCTCGCCGACGTTGACGAACAAAGTGCCCGGGCCGATGGAGACGGGCTCCAGGCCGGACAGCTTCATGGGTGGGGGTGGGGGCAGGACGGACATCGCTTTCACCTGTGCAAACGGGCAGACACTTCAGACAGGTGAGCGTCGTTGCCATGTGCGCGGCCTGCCGCCAGGCAGGCGTCCCCAAGCCTGACGGACCGGCTGGCGGCCCGCTGCAACGCTCCTTGGGGAAAGCCCGCGATTGTAAGCGCCGCCCTGATGGCAGCGCTGGCCGCGGGGCATGCGCTGCGCTGGGGCCGCGTCCTACGGGGGGCCTGGGCGCGCAGGCAGGGGGCCGGCACGGCAGGCCTTCTAGGATGCGGCGATGCCGCCCTCTTCGCCGCCCTCTTCGCCGTCCTCCTCGCCGTCCTCCTCGCGCTTCTCCGATGCCCTCGACTTCACGCTGCCGGCGCACGCGCTGGCCCCGCTGCTGATCGGCGTCACGCTGCTGGTCGACGGCGTGGGCGGGCGCATTGTAGAGACCGAGGCCTATGACGCCACCGACCCGGCCTCGCACAGCTTTCGCGGGCGCACCGAGCGCAACGCCGCCATGTTCGGGCCGCCGGGGCGCGCCTACGTGTACCGCTCGTACGGCGTGCACTGGTGCCTGAACCTGGTGTGCGGCAGCGAAGGCGACGGCGCGGCCGTGCTGATCCGCGCGCTGCAGCCCACGCACGGGCTGGAAGCCATGCGCGCGCGGCGCGGGCTGCAGGACGAGCGGCTGCTGTGCGCCGGGCCGGGGCGGCTGGCACAGGCGTTGGCCATCGACCGCAGCCTGGACCACCATCCGCTGGATGCGCCGCCTTTCGCGCTCCTGGTGCCCGCACCCGGCAGCGCCGCGCCGGCGCTGGTGGCCGGCCCGCGCATCGGCATCAGCCGCGCCGCCGACGTGCCCTGGCGCTTCGGCGAGGCCGGCTCGCGCTACCTGAGCCGGCCTTTTCCGCAGTAGGCGAAGCTCAGCCGGCCTGCGCCGCCGGTGCCGCAGCGCCCTGCGCCGACGCAGGCAGGCCGAAGATGCGGTCAAAACCCCAGTTGAAGGCGTAGGTGTAGACCAGGAAGAACAGCAGCAGGCCGGCCTCCATCAGCGTCGCCTGCCACAGGCCCACACCGAACCACCACGCCATCAGCGGGATGAGCATCAGCGCCAGCCCACCCTCGAAGCCCAGGGCATGCACCACGCGGCGCAGCACCGAGCGGCCTTTCACGGCCTGGCGCGCTTCCCAGCGCTCGAACAGGTGGTTGAAGGTGACGTTCCAGCAAATCGCGAGCGTCGAGGCGACCACCGACATCACACCCGAGGCCGCCACCTCCTGGCCGATGGCCATGAACAGCAGCGTCGAGGCCGCCACGGCGATGAGTTCGTACAAGGCGACGAACACCACCCGGCGGCGCGGGCCCTGCAGGCCGGTGGGCGCGGGCGCAGCCGCGCTGGAGGCGGGGGAGGAACGGGAGGCGGTGGTGGCGGGCATGGCGGCCAGTATAGGAAATGCGGGTTATCCCTGAATTCGCAGAGGCAAAACGGCCTGCAACGCTTGCTCCACATGCGTCAGCAGCTATATGTTTAATAGCATATGATCACGGACCACGGGCTGCCGCCATCCATGCGTGCACGGCATGGCGTCGAAACACGGCGGCGTTGGACAGGCCGGCGGCACAGGCATAGAGTGGTCCGCCTGCGAAATTTACCCGTGCCAGAAAGCCGCCGATGACCGATACCTCCCCCACCGCCCACCACCCGCTGCCCTCCTACCTGGACCCCCACCACCTGGGCCCCTGGGGCGTGTACCTGCAGCAGATCGACCGCGTCACGCCCTACCTGGGCAGCCTGGCGCGCTGGGTGGAGACCCTGAAGCGCCCCAAGCGCGCGCTGATCGTGGACGTGCCCATCGAGATGGACAACGGCACCATCGCCCACTTCGAGGGCTACCGGGTGCAGCACAACACCAGCCGCGGCCCGGGCAAGGGCGGCGTGCGCTTCCACCAGGACGTGACGCTGTCCGAGG
>DAMCAL010000047.1:0-18692 GCA_032059585.1 Burkholderiaceae bacterium | reverse complement strand
TGGCGCTGGCCCGAGCTGTGGGGCATGAACCTGGACAGCATCGCCAACCCGCACCTGATCTTTCCCGGCCAGACGCTGTACCTGGACAAGCAGGACGGCTATGCCCGCCTGCGCACCGGCCGGCCGGGCGCCAGCGGCACCGAGACCGTGCGCGTGTCGCCGCGCACGCGCAGCGAAAGCCTGGCCGCCAGCGCCGTGCCCACGTTGCAGGCGCACCTGATCGAACCCTTCCTGGTCGAGCCGCTGGTGGTCGACGAGCTGGAGCTGAACCAGGCCCCGCGCATCATCGCCACGCGCGAGGAGCGCGTCATCATGGCCAGCGGCGACCGCGTCTATGCCCGCGGCCCGCAAGGCAGCCCGCTGGAGCTGGCGCCCGGCGAGCCGCGCGCATACCGCGTGTTTCGCAACGCCACGCCCCTGAAGGACCCCGCCACCGGCGAGGTGCTGGGCTACGAGGCGCAGTTCGTCGGCCAGGCCGCGCTGGTGCAGGGCGAGAGCACCGAGGAAGTGCCCCTGGCCAAGGGCGGCGCGCAGCTCGAGCTGGTGCCGGCCACGCTGGAGCTGACCCGCACCCGCGAGGAAGTGCGCATCGGCGACCGCCTGCTGCCGGCGCCGCGCCGCAGCTTCGCCAACTACACGCCGCGCGCGCCGCACATGCCGGTAGAGGCGTCCATCGTGTCCATCTACGGCAGCGGCGCGGTGCGCTACGCGGCCCAGAACTCGGTGGTGGTGATCAACCGCGGCGCGGATGACGGCATGCAGGCCGGCTACGTGCTGCAGCTGGTCAGCCGCGGCCGCAGCGTGAAGGACAAGACCGACGAGGCGCGCACCACCGTGCGCCTGCCCAGCGAGGACAACGGCCTGGCCATGGTGTTCCGCACGTTCGACCGGGTCTCGTACGCACTGATCCTGCAGGCGCGCCACCCGGTGGTGGTGGGCGACCGCCTGGTCAACCCCGACTGAGCGCCCTGGCCCGCGGGCGCTGCAGCGCATGGACCGCGACGAGCTGGCCGGCTGGCTGCGCCTGACCTGCACCCCGGGCGTGGGCGCGACCAGCGCCCGCCGGCTGCTGGCGGCGTTCGGGCTGCCGCAGGACGTGTTCGCGCGCACGTGCGACGACTGGCAGGCCTGCATCGGCCCAGCGCAGGCCCGGGCCCTGGCCACGCCGCCCGACACCCTGGCGCCGCTGGTCGAGCGCACCTGGCAATGGCTGCACGCCCCGCAGGACGGCGCGCGCGCACATGCCGTCGTCACGCTGGGCGATGCAGCCTACCCGCCAGCGCTGCTGGCCACTGCCGACCCGCCGCTGCTGCTGTACCTGCTGGGCGCGCCGCACCTGCTGCACGCCGGCCAGCCGTTCGCGCCCGCGCGCTGCCTGGCCGTGGTGGGCAGCCGCAACCCGACGGCGCAAGGCGCCGACCACGCGCGCCGCTTCGCCCAGGCGCTGCGCGCGCACGGCCTGTGCATCGTGTCGGGGCTGGCACGGGGCGTGGACGCCGCGGCGCATGAAGGCGCGCTGCAGGACGCCCTGGCGGGGGACGCGCTGCCTGCCACCATCGCCGTGGTGGGTACCGGACTGGACCGCGTCTACCCCAGCGCCCACCGCGACCTGGCGCACCGCATTGCCGGCCACGGACTGCTGGTCAGCGAGTACCCGCTCGGCACGCCGCCGCTGCCCGCCAACTTCCCCAAGCGCAACCGCATCATCGCCGGGCTGTCGCAAGGCACCCTGGTGGTGGAGGCGGCACTCGCCTCGGGCTCGCTGATCACCGCGCGGCTGGCGGCCGAGCAGGGGCGCGAGGTGTTCGCCATTCCTGGCTCGATCCATGCCCCGCAAGCGCGCGGCTGCCACGCGCTGATCCGCCAGGGCGCCAAGCTGGTGGAGTCGGCGCAGGACGTGCTGGAGGAGCTGCAGGGGCAGGGCGACGCGCCCGCCGGCGTGCCCGCGCGGCCTGCGACGGCCGATGCCGCCCAGGCCGCCCAAGCGGCCCAAGCCGTCGAGGCCGGCAGCGCTGCCGACACCGTCCACGCGCCGGGACACGCCCAGGTGCTGCAGGCCCTGGCATTCGACCCGGTGGGGCTGGACGCGCTGGTCGCGCGCACCGGGCTGGACGCCGCGACGCTGCAGGCCTGGCTGCTGGAGCTGGAGCTGGACGGCCACGTGGCGCGCCTGCCCGGCGGGCTGTTCCAGCGCCGGGGGCGCGGCTAGCCCCGCCACGGAGGGGCGTGCAGCCGGCAGTCCCGCCGTCGCTCGTTGCTATAAAAAACGTAGCTGCTCGCGATTATCCAGCAAGCGCTGGAGCGTGTTTTGGCGCTTATTCCACGCGGGTGGCCCGCTCCCGTGCGCGGGCGCGTCACCCGCCCAGCACGGTGGCCTTCACCTGGTGGCGTCCTGCGTGCTTGGCGCGGTAGAGCTGCGCATCGGCGGCGGCCAGCAGCGCGGCCGCGTCGTGGGTGCCGCCCGCCAGGGTGGCCACGCCGATGCTCACCGTGAGCTGCGGCGGCTCGGCCCGCGCGTGCGGCAGGTCGAGCGCATGCACGGCCGCACGGATGCGCTCGGCCACCACGGCCGCATCCGGCGCGGCGGTGTCGGGCAGCAGGCACGCGAACTCCTCGCCGCCATAGCGCGCGGCCAGGTCGGTGGGCCGGGCGGCGTTGCGCGCCAGCACGCGCGCCACCGCGCGCAGGTAGTCGTCGCCCGCCGCGTGGCCATAGTGGTCGTTGACCCCCTTGAAATGGTCCAGGTCGATGAGCAGCAGGCTCAGCGGCGCGCCCGTGCGCTGCCAGCGGGCATGCTCGCGCGCCAGGGCGTGGTCGAAGTGGCGCCGGTTGGCCAGCCGGGTCAGGCCGTCGGTGCGGCTCAGCTGGGCCAGTTCGGCATTGGCGGCCTGCAGCGCCTGCTGCTGCTGCACGATGCGCTCGTGGCTCTCGGCCAGCCGGTGCAGCACGCGCCGGTGGCGGCGCAGCGCGGCGTACGAGGCCAGCGCCAGCAGCACCGCGGCGACGCTGGCCGCCTGCAGCAGCGTGCGCTGGCTGCGCTGGCGCACGTAGCGGTCGATGAAGCGGCGCTCGCCGTCCTCGTGCGCGTGCAGCGATTGCGTGAGATCGAGCGCGCGCAGGTACTGGTCGAACACCGCCACCACCTGCGCGTGCTGCGGCGAGCGGTGCACATAGAAGCGGTACGTGCGCGGGTGCGCGTGCAGCGTGTGCACCACCTCCAGGTCGAACAGCTCGTGCTGGTAGCGCTGCTCGGAGAAGAAATCCCCGTTGAACAGCGCCACGTCGATGGTCCCCTCGCGCAGCGCGCTGAACAGCCCGTCCGCGCCGATCAACTGGGTGAACGCCACCGCCTGGCCCGCGGGCACCACGTCGCGCAGCAGCGGCTGCAGCGCCACGCCGCCCACCACGCCCACGCGGTAGCGCGCCAGGTCCTCGGTGCGGGTGATCGTGGCGCGCCGGCCTTTCGGGGCGATGGCGACGTAGCGGCTTTCGTGGAACGGCGCGGTGAACAGGCCGAGCCGCTCGCGCTCGGGCAGGTGGCTGAGCGGCACGAATATGTCGATCTCGCCGCGTTGCACCTGGGCGATCTTCTGCTCGACCGTCAGTGCAGGGGCCGGGACGAACTCGTAGCGCAGCCCGGTCTGTTGGGAGATGAAACACAGCACGTCGGCGGTGATGCCGGTGAAGCCCGTGCCATCGGCGTCGTAGCGCGACAGCGGCGGGGCGCTGACGGAGGTCACGCGCAGCGGCGCCAGCGCGCGCAGCCAGGCGCGCTGGTGCGCGTCCAGCGTGACGGGGGTGCGCAGGCGGATGCGCTGGGCACCGTCGCACGCCGCCGCCGCGGCCGCCGCGGCAGGCAGCGCGCACCCCGTCGCCGCCGCCAGGCACAGCAGCCCCAGCCAGCGGCAGGGCCAGCGAAAAGAGGCAGGCGGGACGCGGGCGCGCCCGGCCTGCGCGGGTGGCATCGGGGAAAACAACGGCACGGACTACAAACGGCGGCAGCGACAGGGCGCCGCCGCGCGATCATCGCGACAAAGCCCGGGTTATGCCAGCCCGGGCCTGTCAACAATGGTCTGGCAGCGCGCGCGTGCCACCCGTGCGCTGCGCTGCGCGGGCCCGCGAGCCGCCGGCGCTCGCCCGCGCCCCGGCTTCAGGGGCTGGGCTCGAGCCGGGTGATGACGAACGCGCCGTTGACCTGCTCGGCGCGAAAGCGCACCTTGCGGCCGACCGCGATGTGCTCGGCGCCGCCTGCGTCCTGCAGCGTGAAGACCATGGTCATGGGCGGCATGTCCAGGTTCTTCAATTCGCCGTGGCGCAGCGTGACTTTCCGGGTGCGCGGGTCCCAGCGCGTGACTTCGCCTTCGCTCAGCTCCTGGCTGTCGGCGGCGGTGCTGGCAGGCGTCGCCGCGGCAGTGGACGCGCCGTGGCTGCCGTGGGCGCCGTGGTCCTGGGAATGGACCGGGCCCCAGGCCAGTGCCCCGCCCAGGGCGGCCAGCGCGGCCCCGTGCCACGCGCCGCGGCGCGGACCGCGCCGCGCGCCCGGCGCAGCAGCAAGGAAGCGCAAAAAGGGGCGCAAGAAGGGGCGCAAGAAGGGGCGCAAGAAGGGGCGCAAGAGGGGGCGCAAGAGCGGGCGCAAGAGCGGGCGCAAAAGGGTTGTGCGTTCCATCGAAACCTCAGCGGTGGCTGGTGAAGACACGGGTGGAGACATCGGCGTTCATCAGGTTCTTGGTGACCAGCAGCACGTCGTACGGGTCCTGGCGGCCGCCGTATTCGGGGCCGTCCATGCCGGGGCTGCCCACGGGCATGCCCGGCACCGTCAGCCCCAGGGCTTTGGGCTTTTGCGCCAGCAGCTTGCGCACGTCGGCGGCCGGCACATGGCCTTCGACCAGGTAGCCGCCGACCAGCGCGGTGTGGCACGAGCCCAGGCGCTGCGGCAGGCCGAGTTGGGCGCGCACGCCGTTGTTGCCGACCTCATGGACCTTGACGGCAAAGCCGGCCTGCTCCATCAGCACGATCCAGTCCTTGCAGCAGCCGCAGTTCGGGTCCTTCCAGACTTCCATGGGGGTGGGGGGCGTGGCGGCGCCGGCCAGCAGCGGCATGCCGGCGAGGCTGGCCGCCAGGGCGCCGAGCCGCCCCAGGGCGTGGCGGCGGGTGGTGCGTGTTTGCATGGGGTTCTCCTGCTTCAAAGAAAAAAAGAGGGGGTGGTCAGGGGGTGACGGTGAGGGTGCCGCGCATGCCGGCCTCGAAGTGGCCGGGGACCAGGCAGGCGAATTCGAAGCGCCCCGCGCGGTTGAACTGCCACAGCAGCTCGCCCGTCTTGCCCGGCGCCACGTGGGCCATGAAGGGCTCGTCGTGCTCCATGGCGGGGAACCGGGCCATCATTTGCGCGTGCGCCTGCAGCGACTCGGGCGTGCCCAGCACGATTTCGTGCAGCAGCCGGCCCTGGTTTTCCACCCGCAGGCGCAGGGTTTCGCCCTGGCGCGCGGTGATGTGGTCGGGCGAGAAGCGCATGTCGTCCGTCATGCGCAGCGTGAGGGTGCGCTGCACGGCCTTGGCATCGCCTGCGATGCCCCAGGCGGTCTGTTCTTGCACGGCGGCGCCGGTGCCGGCCGTGGCATGGTCGCCGTTTCCATGGGCAAAAGTGCCGCTGGCGCTTGCCAGCATTGCGCAGGCAGCTATGAATTTGATAGTTTTCATGGTGGATGGTGGATGGTGGATGGGGGAAGGGGGTGAGGCCGCTTCAGTGGTGGTGTCCGTGGCCGGCGGGCTTGCGCACGCGGGGCGCCCCCGGTGCCTGGCCGGGCGGGGTCTGGCGCGGCGGGGCAGCGGCGGCGGCCGGCGCGCCCGTCCATTCGCGCGCCACCGTGCCGGTGGGGTGCGCATAGGCGCCGGGGTCGCGCCAGTCGTGGGCGTCCAGGCCGCTGCGCACCTTGAGGGTGGTGAACATGCCGCCCATCTCGATGGCGCCGAACTGCCCGGTGCCGGTCATCATGGGATGCGTGTTGTCGGGCAGCGGCATCTCCATGGCGCCCATGTCGGCCATGCCGCGCTCGCCCATCACCATGTAGTCGGGCACGATCTTCTGGATCTTGCCGACCAGCCCGCGGTGGTCGACGCCGATCATGGTGGGCACCTCGTGCCCCATCGCGCCCATGGTGTGGTGGCTCTTGTGGCAGTGCAGCGCCCAGTCGCCCGGCGCGTCGGCGATGAACTCCACCTGGCGCATCTGGCCCACGGCGACATCGGTCGTCACCTCGGGCCAGCGCGCCGCCTGCGGCACCGGGCCGCCGTCGGTGCCGGTGACCTCGAACTCGTGGCCGTGCAGGTGGATCGGGTGGTTGGTCATCGTCAGGTTGCCCACGCGCATGCGCACCCGGTCGCCCTGGCGGGCCACCAGCGGGTCGATGGCGGGGAAGACGCGGCTGTTGAAGGTCCAGATGTTGAAGTCGGTCATGGTGTTGACCTTGGGGGTCATGGCACCGGGCTCGACATCGAAGGCGCCGAGCAGAAAGGCGTAGTCGCGCTGCACCGTGGCGATGTGCGGGTGCGGGCCCTTCGGGTGCGTGATCCACAGGCCCATCATCCCCATGGCCATCTGCACCATCTCGTCGGCGTGCGGGTGGTACATGAAGGTGCCGGGCCGGCGCGCCGTGAACTCGTAGACGAAGGTCTTGCCGGGTGGAATGGCCGGCTGCGTGAGCCCGGCCACGCCGTCCATGCCGTTGGGCAGGCGCTGGCCGTGCCAGTGCACGCTGGTGTGCTCGGGCAGGCGGTTGGTGACGAAGATGCGCACCGGGTCGCCCTCGACCACCTCGATGGTCGGGCCCGGGCTTTGCCCGTTGTAGCCCCACATGTTGACCAGGAAGCCGGGCGCGACCTCGCGCACCACGGGCTCGGCCACCAGGTGGAACTCCTTGACGCCGGCGTTCATGCGCCAGGGCGTGGTCCAGCCGTTGAGCGTGACCACCGGGTGGTACGGGCGCCCGGTGGGCGGCACCAGCGGCGCCGCCGTGTCGGCCGAGCCCTGCACCACGGGTTCGGGCAGCGCGGCCAGCGCGGCGCGGCCGACCGAGGACGCGGCCACGGCCACGGCCGCGCCAGAGAAGAAATTGCGGCGGTTCATGTCAGTGGCCTTGCGTGGGGTTGGAAGCGGCGGGCGCAGTGCCCGTGCCCGGCGGCAGCGAGTCCGCCAGGGCGCCCGGCGACGTGCCGGTGAGGGCCAGCTGCAGGTCGGCCTCGGCCAGCCAGAAGTCGCGCTGGGCCTCGGTGGCGGTGGCAACCGCCTGCGCCGTCTGGCGTGCCTCGGCCAGCAGCTCCCACACGCTGGCCAGCATGCCGTTGTAGCGCAGCACCATCTCGTCCTGCTTGAAGCGCGCCAGCGGCAGCACCTCGGCCTGCTGCTGGTGCGCCAGGTCCCAGGCGGTGCGGTAACGGTGCCAGGCACTGCGCGCCTCGCTGCGCGCGCGCACGGCGCCCGCTTGCAGCAGCGCGGCGCTGCGCTGCACCTGGGCGCGGCTGCCGGCACTGGCGGCGCCGCCCCAGTCGAACAGCGGCAGCGGCAGCTCCAGCTCCCAGCCGCGCGTCACCTCGCGGTGGCCGCTGGCCCGGTCGGTGGCGGTGTTGCGGCTGTAGGCCAGGCCGATATCGCCGAACACGCGGCCGACCCCGGCCCAGCCCTGGCGGTCGGCCACCGCGTCCAGGTCGCGGCGCAGGGCGCGCACATCCAGGCGCTCGCGCAGCGCCGCGCGCTCGATGCCGTCCGCGCCCTGCAGTTCGGTGGCCTGCGCCGGCAGCGGCGGCAGCGGCTCGGCCAGGGTGTATTGCGTCTGCGCGCCCCACAGGCCCAGCAGGCGTGTGAGCTGCTCGCGCTCGAGCGTGGCCGACAGGCGCGCCCGCGCCAGCTGCGCCGCCGCCTCCTGCTGCAGGGCCAGCTCGCGCGCCTGCTGCAGGCGGCTCCAGTTGCCCACGCGCGCCATGCGCCGGGCCAGCTCGCCGCCGGCCTCGGCCGCTTCCAGCATGCGCTCGTGCGCCGCCAGCACCTGCTGCGCGGCCACTGCGCGCAGCCAGGCGCGGCGCGTGTCGGTGGCCAGGCGCAGCACCTCCTGGCCGGCGGCCAGCGTGGCCTGCTCCATCTGCAGGCCCTGCCAGCGGGTGCGCCAGGGCAGGGTGAGCAGCTCCAGCAGGCCGAACGAGAGCTGGCGCTCGATCTCGCGCTCATGCCCGTTGGCAAAGCGGCCCAGCGTCAGCAGCGGGTTGGGCAAGGTCAGTGCCTGCACGCGCTGCGCATCCTGCACGCCCAGTGCCGCCAGGCGCGCCTGCAGCTCCGGGTTGTGCAGCAGGGCGATGCGCACCGCCGTGTCGCTGTCCAGCGGCTGGCGCAGCCACTGGTCGATCTGGCGCTGCGCCGCGTCCCGCGCCGCCGGGTCGGCAGGCGGCAGCTGGGCCGATGCCGGGACGCGCCCGGCGATGGCGCCCTGCACATCGCCGCGCAGGCCGTCGGGCGACACGCTGGCGCAGCCGGCCAGCACGAGGGCCGCGGCCAGCGCGGCGAGGGTGTGCAGCGGGCGCCTCATGGCCGGCCTCCCGCCGGGAGCGATGGGGGGTGCGAGTGCGTGCCCTGGGGCGCCGGCAGCGCTGCGGCAGGGGCTGGTGCAGGCGCGGGCGCGGCGGCCGCGCGCGCCTGCGCCGCCTCCCACGCCAGGATGTCGGCATGGCCGCGGGGGAACGCGGCGACGGCCGCGTTGGCGCTGCGCCAATCGGTCTCCGCAGGCGCCAGCGTCCCGCTGGCAGGCAGGGGCGTGTGGAGCACAGCCACCGCAGCACTGTCCGGATCGGCGGCGGAAGGGGGCAGGGACTGGGCCTGTGCCCACCCGGCAAGGGTGGCGGCGCAGACGGCCCAGACGAAAGAGGGCAAGGGGTGCGCAAGGCGCATGAACATCTCCTGGGCAGGACGGGACAGCGTCCGGGCCATCGGTGCACCCGGCGCGCAGGCGGCCGGATCGCACGAACAGCGGACGCACCTCGGGCGTCAGCGCTCAGGAGATGGGTGGTTTGGTGGCCCGCGCGACGGCAGCGCTGGCGAAGGGTGTGCGGCGCAGCGGGTGCAACGCCACGCGGGGCAGCGGCTGCGGCGGCACCAGCAGTGCCGTGGTGAACAGCGTGGAGTGGCAGATGCCGCAGGCCGAACAGGCCAGGCCCGCTGCATGGCTGCAGGCACCGGCGTCGGCGCCTTCGCCTGCCGTGCAGGCCGGCGCCGCGGCATCGGCCGGCGCGCCGCCCTGCTCGTGCGCCTGCGCAGGGCGCGGCGCGTGGCCCGTGGCGCCGTGTGCCAGGGCCATCGGCGCTGCGCCAGCGACCGGCGCCGCGGAAATTCCCATCGCCATGGCGTCGCCCAGCAGGCCCCGAAGGACCAGCAGCACGACCAGCATCAGGGACAGCGCACGGGGCATGGCACCAAGGATACCGAAAGAGCAAGGAGAGTTCCCGCGCCGGGGCTCGCGGCCGCGCCTGCGACTGGTGAGCGGCAGGACCGTGCAAGCGCCGGGCGTCGCGGGCGGTGCGCCTCGCGGGAAGGCATTCCCCGGTCCTGGCGGTCGGGCGGTATGGCGCACGGCGGCATCCGCTATTTTTTGCCCGCCAGGTCCTGGCCACGCAGGCGCAGGGCATTGCCGATCACCGAGGCCGAGCCCAGGCTCATGGCCAGCGCCGCGAACATCGGCGACAGCAGCCAGCCGGTGAATGCGTACAGCACGCCGGCGGCCAGGGGTATGCCGAGTTGACCTTGCCGTGCCCTTCGTCGATGCCCGGGCGCTGGCCGACCGCCTCGGCTGTCTATGGGCCAGCGTCGGGGGCGATCACCACGGGCAAGCCGGCCGCGCGCAGCGCCTGTGAGCGCAATGCACCGACTGCCACGCCGAGCTGCCTTATCAGCGCCGTGTTGTTCAAAACCGCGCCAGGCAGCCCGATGGCACAGTGCATGCACGCCCCTCCCGGCCCCGCTGCTGCGCCGGCCACCCGAATCTGGCCCAATGGCCGTTTGCGCCCTCGCGCAGCCATCACCGAGCCGCAGGCATCTAGAACAATACAAATCCCCATGAAAACCATCGACGAGATGCTGCACCTGGCCCTGCTGACGCCCGACCAGCACCACCAGATCAGCGGCTGGATCGCCCACGCCGATTCGCCCGAGGACATCCTGAACATGCCGCCGCTGCTGTGGCAGGCGCTCGAACGCGCCAGCGCGGTCATGGGAGTGGACAAGGACCTGCTGCGCCCGCCGACGTTCGAGGCCGACGACGGGGCCGCCTGACCGGTGCCTTCGGCGGCCGGCCCTGCCCCGGCCGGCGCGCCAGCGGCCGGCGCCGGAGACCTGCGCCCCGCTACGGCACCTGCGGCGCGACGCGGCGGAAAACCAGCAGACGGTTGTTTGCGGGAAGCGCGTGGTCGCCCTCCAGGCCCAAGCCGTGCTGCGTGGCCAGGGTCCTGACGGCTTCGACATCGCGGATGCCACTGTCGGGGTCCCGCGCGCGCAGCCAGGCATCGAATGCGCGGTTGCTGTCGCTGGTGAAGGCGCCACCGTAGTTGAAGGGCCCGTACATCGCCAGCACGCCGCCCACAGGCAGGTGCGCCCCCACCAACGCCATCAAACGCTGCACCAGCGGCCACGCCACGATGTGCGCGGTGTTGCTGGTGAACACCGCATCGAATGGCCCTTCCGGCCAGTCACTGGTGCGCAGGTCCAGCAGCAGGGGCGGCAGCAGGTTGGGCGCCGGGTGGCGGGCCTGCCAGGCGCGGATGCCGGCGTGGTTGGCGGCCAGGTCGCTGGTCTGCCATATGAGGTGGGGCAGGCGGGGCGCGAAGTACACGCCGTGCTGCCCCGTGCCAGAGCCGATTTCCAGCACCCGGCGGCGGTCGGCGAACGCCTGCGCGAGCACGGCAAGAATAGGCGCCTGGTTGTTTTCGCAGGCCTGGGAGAAGGGGAGGTCGGGCGACCGGTGGACGGGCATGGGGTGAAAGTATGTCCCCTCGGCCCCCCTTGCCGTTGCGGCGGGGATCTGCGGCCGGTCATGCACAGCGCGGCCGCGAATCGGCCGCCCCTCGCCGGGGTGGCGGCGCCGATGCCATGCGCAGTGCCAGGGCCGGATCGGCCCGGCGCCTTCAGAGCTGCCGGGCCGGATCGGCCCGGCGCCTTCAGAGCTGCCGGTGCATCGCCGCCGCGGCAATCGCGCCGCCGGCCATCGCCACGGTGATCTGGTTCAGGCCTTGGGACACATCGCCGGCCGACCACAGGCCGGGCACGGTGGTGGCATGGTGGCGGTCGATCACCAGGTACCCGTCGTCGTCCACCTGTGCGCCCAGCTGCTGCGCCAGCGAGGTGTGGATGTCCAGCCCGAGCGCGCAGTAGAGCGAATCGCACGCCGTCTCGCGCTCGCCATGGCGCACCGTGATGCGGTCCTCCCAGTGCCGGATACCGTCGATCGGCGCGTCGGCCCAGGCGATGCCGGCCTCCATCAGCCGGCGCCGCGCGTCGGCGTCCAGCGCGGCGGCGCCCTGCTCCATGAACAGCGTCACGTGCGGCGTGAAGTGGCGCAGGTACAGCGCCTCGCCGACGCCGGCCTCGCCATCGGCAATGACGCCCACGGCCTGGTCGATCACCTCGTAGCCGTCGCACACCGGGCAGTAGCGCAGCACCCCGGCGCGCAGCGCCTCGAGCACGTACGGCATCGCCGGCGGGATGTCGGTCACGCCGGTGGCCAGCAGCACCTGGCGCGCGCGCGCCGAGCCGCCGGCCCAGCCGACCTCGAAGCCTTCGCCGTGCCGCTGCACGGTGTGCACCTCGGCCGTGACGCTGTGCACGGGGTAGCGCAGCGTCTGCTCGCGCAGCGTCGCCAGCAGGCTGGTGCCGGTGACGCCCTCGGCAAAGCCGGGATAGTTGTGCGAGCGCGGGATCTTGGACAGCCGGCTCTGCGCGGCGTCGAGCAGCAGCACCGAGCGGCGAAAGCGCGCGAGGTACAGCGCCGCCGTCAACCCGGCCGGGCCGCCGCCGATGACGATGGCATCGACCTCGGCCGGCAGGGCGGCGGTGCTCGCTGCAGGCGCCCCTGCGCCGTCGGCGCCAGGAAGGGAAGCGGCAGCGGCAGCGGCAGCATCGGTTGCCATGGGGTCTCCGGTTGCAAGGGGCCCGGCGGGCACTACGCGCCCTGCACCAGGTCCTGCACTTCCGGGTGCCGCTCGGCCCAGCCGGCCATGAAGCTGCACGCCGGCTTCACCCGCAGGCCGTCGCGCCGGGCCGCCTCGAAGGCGTGGCGTGCCAACTGGGAGCCGACGCCTTGTCCTTCGAATTCAGGCTGGACGACCGTGTGGGGCAACGTGAGTGTGCCGTCCGTGCGCTGGTAGTCGGCAAAGCCGGCGAGCGTGCCGTTTTCGCTGCGGGCTTCGTAGCGCCCCTGCTGCGGGTTGTCGGATACGGTGAAGGGGTGCATGGTGGTCAATGAGATCGTAGTCAGGGCCCGCGAGACTATTCAAGTGTTCGCCGCCGACCGTGTGGGATGACAGCGCAACATGTGTGCAATGCACTCGAGGGATGCCCAATGCGGCGCAGGCTCGCCGCGCAGCTCTTGGGGAAGACTTACAACATTTCTGCATGGCGTTCTGCTTCAGAAGCGGAATCTCGATCGAATTCAGGACGGTTCAATGAGCTGAATCTGGCTCCATAAGCGTCTAAATCCAGAGCGCAGTCTCAGGCAATATCGCCCGACACTGGGGGACATAATGGACTGCATGGACAACTTGGCGAACCGCCTACTGACGATCGACGTGCGCAAGGCGGTATCGTCGATGAAATCAGAAGCTCCTCGGCATGCCGGGGGACGCTGCCCATAGCCTGACGTCCAAGCTTTCAATGACGTTGCCCAATGGCCTGTATGACCTGCTGCTGACCGAGGGTCTGGCCAAATCGCTTGCCGCCATTGACCCGAACAGTGCAGACGTGTTGGCGCTCAAAGGCGGCGTTACGGACTTCCTTGCGGATGTCATCACCCGCCAGCTCGCGATCGTTTTGGACAATGTGTCCGGTGACGGTTCCGACAAAGCCAAACGACAGTTTGAACTGGTCAATGACCTGCTTGTGACGCTGCGGCAGCGGCTTAGGCTGAGCGATGTATCAAACGGCGACCTGCAATCCGCCGAAGTCGTCGATCTTGTGGCGTCGCCCATGCGCGTCCTCAAAGCCATCCAGCGCGACCGGCAATTCTCGACATCGCCTGAAGTCGGTCTAGCTATGCCCTGGCTGTTCACGGCGGGTAAGGGCTCGCCATCACTGCTGCAGGAAATCCGCCGCGAGCTGGCATCCAGCGACCACGTCGACATCCTGGTGAGTTTTATTACCGTCTCGGGGGTGCGCAAGCTGCAGGATGTGCTGCAGCAGATCACGGCAATGGGCGGAGAGGGTCGCGTGAAGACGCGCCTGCGCATCCTCACCACCACCTACACCGGTGCGACGGAGGCGCGTGCGCTCGACGAACTCGCGCGCCTGCCGGGGTGTGAGGTGCGGGTTTCGCTGGACGGCCGACGAACCCGTTTGCATGCGAAAGCCTGGCTTTTCCGGCGCAAGTCCGGCTTCGGCTCTGCGTACGTCGGAAGTGCCAACTTGTCGGGTGCAGCACTGACGGGTGGATTGGAATGGACTGTCAAGCTGACCCAGCGAACCCAGGAGGCACTTTTCTCTCGGGCAGTTGCGCACTTCGAGACACTGTGGGCCGACAGCGAGTTCCAGCGCTACGACCCTGACAGCGTCGACCACCGCCAGGCATTGGCGGCCGCACTTGGCCGTGAGTCGTTCAGGGGCGAGCCAAGCGCCACGATCAGTTTTTTCGACTTGCAACCCAAGACCTACCAGCAGGAGATGCTGGAGCAGCTTGCCATGGAGCGAGCCCATGGTCGCAGCCGAAACCTGTTAGTAGCGGCCACCGGCACCGGGAAGACGGTGGTCGCGGCATTCGACTATCGACACACATGCCGGATAGAAGGTGGGCGCCCGCGTCTGCTATTCGTGGCGCACCGCGAAGAAATCCTGCGCCAAGCGTTGCGCACCTACCGCGAAGTGTTGCGTGAGCCAGAGTTCGGTGACTTATTGACCGGAAACCATCGGCCCGAAAGATGGGACCATCTCTTCGCCACCATCGACAGCCTGACAAGCTGCGACCTTTTGGCCACCCTTGGCGCAACATACTGGCACACCGTCGTGGTCGACGAGTGCCACAGGTTGGCTGCAGATCGTTTCGATGCCTTCGCAAAGGCAGTCCGACCGAGGGTGCTGCTCGGCCTGACAGCCACACCTGAGCGCAGCGACGGCCAACCGATCGCTCAATACTTCAACGCTCGCCCCGACGGAAGCCCGGCGGTGGAGTTGCGGTTGTGGCACGCATTGGACCTGCAATTGCTCGCTCCTTTTGAGTACTACGCCTGTGACGACGCCACCGACTTCGCAGCCGTGCCCTGGGACAGACCCGGCGAACGCGAGGCATTGGACAAGCTGGTGACAGGCAATGATGTGCGCGCACGGCTCGTGATCAATGAATGGCGGCGACTGGCGTCGGACGCCAAGCGATCACGCGCCATCGTGTTCTGCGTCTCGGTCGCGCACGCTGAGTTCATGACCGATTGGCTTAATCGCGCCGGCCTGCCAGCAGCCTGCATTGTTGGCACAACTGCGAGCGAGGAGCGGCGTCGCGCCCCGCAACGTTTGCTGAATGGCGAGCTGTGCGCGCTGGTCACGGTCGATCTCTACAACGAAGGGGTCGACCTTCCGATGGTCGATACGCTGTTGCTCCTGCGACCAACGCAAAGTCCGGTGCTGTTCCAGCAGCAGATCGGCCGCGGCTTGCGGTTAGCGCCGGACAAGGAGAGCTGCCTAGTGCTGGACTTCGTGGGTCAACACCGCGCGGAATTTCGGTTTGACCGCCTGCTGTCGAGCATGACAGGACTGTCGCGCCGCGAGCTGGCCGAAGGTGTCGAGAACGGCTTTGGCAGCCTACCGCCAGGTTGCCACATCCACCTGCAGCGCCAAACCCGCGAGCAAGTACTTCAGGGCCTGCGCGTCCTCACGACACAGAACTGGCGCCGCTTAAGGACCGAATTGCAAACGTACGCCGCCTTGCGGGGACGCTCGCACGTGCGATTGGCGGACTTCCTCCATGACCAGGCGCTCGAACTCGAAGACGTCTATAGGGCAGGCACCGGCCAAGCCCGCAGCGGCTGGACAGCGTTGAAGCGAGACGCCGGCCTGCTCGTTGCAGAGCCTGGCCCAGAGACGGACTACTTCAGCCGCCGCTTCGGCGACTTGCTTCATTTGGACGATCCACGGCGTCTTGATGCGATGGTCGCGGTCGGTACCCGGTACAGCAACTTGCCGACGAGCGATGTCATGGACGCCTTGAGCGTGCAGATGCTGGCCTACCAAATCGATGGTCGGCATGAGCAGGTGGCTGGCCCTGACGCGTTCATTCGACGTGTGCAATGCGACCCTGCCATCGCCGCGGAACTGGTCGAGCTGTCGGAAGTCCTGCAGGCTCGCAGTACGTTGGCTATGAAGGCTCTTCCGGGGCTCGAAGACACGCCGCTGTGCCTGCACGGCGCATACGGCGCTCGCGAAGTGCTTACAGCCGTCGGCTGGCTGACCGCGATGCGACGTGCGCCGTTTCAGGCGGGTGTGCTCCCACTTTCCAGTCGGAAGACGGAATTGCTGTTCGTCACACTTGACAAAAGCGAGGGGTACCACGACCGCATCGCGTACCACGACTATGCGGTCAGTGCGGACCGCTTTCATTGGCAAACGCAGAACAGCGCAGGACCTGACACACCAAGCGGCCGGCGCTATCTGGAGAGTTCGACAAATGGATGGCAATTCCAGCTCTTTGTTCGTATGCGCAAGGGCGAGGCCTACCGCGCGTGCGGCCGGGTGTTGCTCGAATCGGCAGATGGCAACAGACCGATGAGCATTCTGTGGAAACTGGAAACGCCGCTTCCTATGCGGCTATTTCGCGAGTTCAGTGTGCTGCGCGGGGTTTAGCAGCAGCACCTTGCCGTACTGGCGCCTTGAACACGTTCTTCATGTTCCAGAGTAGAAACTCGGATGCCGGCAAGAAGTCAGCGTACTGCGGCGGATGGATCGTGCGTCCGTGGAACTCCAGCTCCCTGGCGATCCCCCGCTCGCCGGAAATTGCATGCTGGCTGAAAACCACGCGATGCTCGGACGGCTCGACGGTGAATGCTCCCAGGTCAAAAAGCTTGTGATGCAGAGCGCATAGCGACAGTCCGTTGGGCACAACATCGGGCCCGCCTACGTGATGCCACTGAATATGTGCGGCCTCCAGCCCTACCGGCGTGAAGCCGATGCGAAGGTCGAACCCGCAGACACAGCACCTGTACTCGTACGCGCGCAAAACGCGTTCGCGGAAGGTCGGATCGCGTCGACGGCGCAACGCAAAGGCGTCGAAAGCACTGCTCGGCATTGCCTCGCACACTTCACTCGGACCGGCAATATCAAGGGCCAAGGTTGCCAAGATGTCGTCATGCAAGGTCAGCGGAAAATAGGTATCCAGCACCCGCGAGGCCACGGCTGGCAAGAGGCCCGAGACATTGCGCAGCGCGTCGTCGATGTCGGCGGGAAAGCCACCTCTGACGTGGTGCACACGCAACTCGGTCAGGCTGGGGGTGGCGCCGGCCGGGCGGTTCAGAACAGCGCGCGGCGCGTTCAGTTCCCACAGTGCGCCGTTGCCGTCGGTGGCCAGGTGCCAGAACGGATAGTGTCGTGACTTGGCGGCGCTACTGGGGCCGAACTTCGCTAGCAGCTGTTTGAGGGGGCCATCGACATCAGCGAATTCGACGAGCCTCGGTTCACCGTGCTGGACCCGTGCCAGCGCCAAGAGGATCAACAGTGGCTTGTGGGGGGCATAGACCCCAGCGCGCTGAGCACGGCGGATGTTCTCGAATACATTCAGAACCTCTAGCGCGGTCTTCATCACAGGTACGAGGCGTTCAGGCGGGCTTCTCGAGCGTCATTGACCGGCACTGTGTGGGTACGTGGCGGTGCGCTGGCACGGCAAGAGTTCTTGTATGCCTAAAGCGGCGTTTGGCAGGCCGGCCACCAAAACTTTGCGTACACGGACTACCTTGCGTAACGAGGCGGCCGCTCTGGCAGTCGTATCTGACGTAGCGCGTAATCATCCGAGGTTGATGTCTTCAGGCCAAAGAATGTAGGGTCCGAAACGTGACTTGGGAACGAATTCCAGGCCAGCCTCTGTGCCCTTCGCGGTCAATACGTGGCGGTCGCCCTCCAGCGCGAGATGGCCGGTTGCTGTTGCACGCTCGAGAAGCTGAGCTGTCTTCCAACCGCGCTTCTGTGCGATCTTTGAGGAACTGAGCTTGCCACTCGCCGGCGGCTCCGTATCTGCCTGCCCTTCGGCCGAAATCTGCCCCGTGTTGGGCACTCGTTCTAAAGAAATGCGCACCTCATCGCTGATGCGAATGATGCGCTGAGATTCGTCGTACGCATCCTTGTAGAGTTGCGCGTCCTCATCGCGCTGGATCAGGATGCCCATCTCGTTGTTGTTCACCTGACTGAACTCGTACAGGTTGAGACTCGTGACGATGCACATCGACTCATTGAGGTAGCACTTGGCGTGCAGGTTCTTGCAGAAGCTGGTCCGCACAAAGGTCATGCCGCGCAACCACTCGATTTCCTGCGGCTGCAACTCGCTCTTGCCATACACGATCCGCACGTCGATTTTCAATCGATTCTTATCTGACAGTAATTCCTTGATGCGGTCGTTCAATTTGAGGAACGGGCTGATCAAGATCAATCGGTCTGTGGCGCCCTTGATCAGTTCCTCGAGAAAATAGTTCGTCGCGCTGGTGTTCAGAAATTTCGCCATGGTGGTCAGGGGTACTCCGGGACTTCAGCCCGCATTTTGCTGCAACGCGCTGATCGTCGAGTCCTTTGCCGACGACATCTGCGAACAACCGTCGCCTTGTGCGTCTCGCTCCATCCCAGCATAGGTGCCGAACACATTAAAACAATGCAGAATTACTCTATGTGCAATCAAATCGACGCACACTATATGCGCCGCCTTGCAGCCGAGCATCTGCGGTTGGAAATGTGAAGAAGGCCTGCTGAGAATCTGGATAGAGCAACCTAAAGATTGGCCTCTCCTTTAATTGGCATAGAGCATCTTGAAGGGAGCTTCCATGAGCGGCGTTCACGTGCACGTCTAACGGGCGGTCAAGTCGCCAAATCAGCAACTATTCGAGGGCAGCCGTCATACGTGGAATTGTTCGCTCAATGCGTGGCAGTCCCAGCACCTGCGGACAAGTGAAATGCCAAAATCGCATGCGCAATGCGGTCCTCCGCCGCTTCCTAAGTTTTTGGGAGCCGGTGGTTTCCCATTTTATGGGGCCCATATGCTCGTCTTATGGGGCACCCACAACACGAATTTACACGTCCACGTTCACCGCCCGCAACGCATTCGCCTCAATAAAATCGCGCCTGGGTTCAACTTCGTCGCCCATCAGCATCGTAAACACCCGGTCCGCCTCGATCGCATCGTCGATCTGCACGCGCAGCAGGCGCCGCACCTCGGGGTCCATGGTGGTTTCCCACAGCTGCTCGGGGTTCATCTCGCCCAGGCCCTTGT
>DAMCAL010000046.1:0-18702 GCA_032059585.1 Burkholderiaceae bacterium | reverse complement strand
GCGGGTCCTCGCTGGCCAGCGCCACGATGTACTTGTCGTTGGAGCCGCCCAGGCCCACCTTGACGCGCACGCCCGGCACGTCCTGCATGGCAACCCGCAGCTGCTGCTCGATGACCTGCTTGCGCGGGCGCTCGCCGCGCGGCGCCATGCGCAGGGTGAGCGTGGCGATGCGCGGGTCGGCCGAGGCCGCGCTGCTGGACGCCGGATCGGCCCCGGCGGAGCCCCCGCCGATGGTGGTGTAGACGCTCTCGATGTGGCCCACGCCAAAGGCCCGCTCGGCGGCCAGCAGCGCCACGGCGCGCGTGTCCTCCAGCCGCGTGCCGGGCGACAGCTCCAGCGTGACCTGGGTCTGCGCGTTGTCGTCGGCCGGGATGAAGCCCGAGGGCAGCAGCGGAATGAGCGCGATCGAGCCGACGAAGAACGCCAGCGCGCCCAGAAGCGTCAGGATGCGGTGGCGGATGCACCAGGCCGACGCGCGCATGTAGGCAGCCAGCCAGCGCGGCTCTTTTTCCAGCCCCACCAGGGGCTTCATCATGTAGGCCGCCATCATCGGCGTGAGCAGCCGCGCCACGACCAGCGAGAAGAACACCGCCAGCGACGCCGTCCAGCCGAACTGCTTGAAAAAGCGACCGGCGATGCCGCTCATGAAGGCGGTGGGCAGAAACACCGCGATCAGCGTGAAGGTGGTGGCGATCACGGCCAGGCCGATCTCGTCGGCCGCCTCCATGGCCGCCTGGTACGGCGTCTTGCCCATGCGCAGGTGGCGCACGATGTTCTCCACCTCGACGATGGCGTCGTCCACCAGGATGCCCACCACCAGCGACAGCGCCAGCAGCGTGATGATGTTGATGGAAAAGCCCAGCAGGTGCATGCCGATGAACGCCGGGATGACGGACAGCGGCAGCGCCACGGCCGAGACTATTGTGGCGCGCCAGTCGCGCAGGAACAGCCAGACCACCACCACGGCCAGGATGGCGCCTTCGTACAGCAGCCGCATGGAGCTGTCGTACTCGTCCTGGGCGATCTGCACGAAGTCCACGGTGCGGGTGAGCGACAGGTCGGGGTGGGCGGCCTGAATCTCGTCCAGCGCCTTTTGCACGCCGGCGCCCACCTCCACCTCGCTGGCGCCGCGGCTGCGCGTGACCTCGAAGCCGATGACCGGCTTGCCATCCAGCAGCGCGGCGGTGCGCGGCTCGGCCACGGTGTCGGTCACGCTGGCCACCTGGTCCAGGCGCACGTGGCGCCCACTGGGCAGGGCGATGTCCAGCCGCGCCAGCTCATCGGCCGTCTGCACGGTGGCCAGGGTGCGCAGCGGCTGCTCGGCTCCGGCCAGCTCGGCGCGGCCGCCGGCGCTTTCCAGCTGCACCTGGCGCAGCTGGCGCGAGACGTCGGCCGCCGTGGTGCCCAGCGCCTGCAGCTTCAAGGGATCCAGCTCCACCCGCACCTCGCGCGTCACCCCGCCCACGCGGGTGATGGCGCCCACGCCAGGTACGGTGAGCAGGCGCCGGGTGAGCGTGTCGTCGATGAACCACGACAGCGACTCGTCGTCCCTGCGGCTGGAGGCGATGGCGAATGCCGCGATCGGCTGCGAGGTGAACTCGAACTTGGTGACGATCGGGTCGCGCAGATCGGCCGGCAGGTCCGAGCGCACGCGCGAGACGGCCGAGCGCACGTCGTCCACGGCCTCCTGCACGGGTTTTTCCAGCTGGAACTCGGCGGCGATGCTGGCCGCGCCGTCCACCAGCGTGGTGGTGATGTGCTTGAGGCCCTGCGTGGTGGCGATGGCGTTCTCGATCTTGCGCGCCACGTCGGCTTCGAGCTGCCCCGGCGCCGCCCCGGGCAGCGCGGCGGTGACGATGACGATGGGCAGGTCCATGTCGGGGAAGTTCTGCACCTTCATGGCGCGAAACGCCATCAGGCCGCCCAGCGTGAGCAGCACGAACAGCATCGCCGCGGGGATGGGGTTGCGGATGGACCAGGCTGACAGGTTCATGGCCGCTCCTTAATTGATAGCTTCCGGCGCTTGTGCAGCGGGCGCTGGAGCCGTTTTTGGCTCTGGTTCTGCCGCCACACGCACCACGTCGCCGTCGTTCAGGAAGGCGCCGCCCTGCTGCACGATGCGGGCGCCCGGCGCCAGGCCCTCCAGGATTTCCACCCGCCCGCCCGAACGCTCGCCGGTGCGCACGCGGCGCATGGCCACGCGGCCGCCCTCGCCGACTTCGAACACGCTGGAGAAACCGTCGCGCACCACCACGGCCGACAGCGGCACCGTCAACCCCTGGCGCTGGCCCAGCAGGAACTCGCCGCGCGCGTACATGCCGGCGCGCACCTGCGGGTGCTGCGGCAGGTCGACATACACCAGGGCGTTGCGCGTCTGCGGATCGACCGTGGGCGCCACCATGCGCACCGTGCCCTCGACCTGCGCGCCGCTGGCGGCGGTGACCTGCGCACGCATGCCGGCGCGGATGCGCGGCAGGTCGGTGGCGCCGACCTCGGCGCGCCACTCCAGCCGGCCGCGGCGCACCATGCGAAACAGCTCGGTGCCGGCGCCCACCACCGCGCCCACGGTGGCGGTGCGCGAGGAGATCACGCCGCTGTCGGGCGCCCGCACCTGGGTGTGTTGGAGGCGCAGCTGCTGCACGTTCAGCACGGCCTGCGCGGCTTCCACGCGCGCCTGCGCGGTCTGCGCGGCGGTGGCGTACTGCTGGATCTGCTGCTGGCTCAGGGCGCCGGACTGGGTCAGCGTCTTGGCCCGCTCGGCGTTGGCCTGCGCCTCGGCGGCGGCGGCGCGCGCCTCCAGCACGCTGGCGCGCGCCTGGGCGACCTCGGCCTGCACGCTCTCGGGCGAGAAGGTGGCCAGCACCTGGCCGGCGCGCACCTGGTCGCCCACGTTCGCGCGCACCTCGGTCAGGCGCAGGCCGTTGGCCTCGGAGCCGATGCTCGCCTCCTGCCAGGCGGCAACGCTGCCGTTGGCCGTCAGGCGTTCGCTCACCTGGCCCTGGCTGGGCTGTGCCACGGTGACCGTGAGCGCCGGACGCGGCGCAGCCGCTGCCTCGGGCGCCGTGTCGGCACGCGAGCCGCTGGTGGCCAGCAGAGCGCCGCCACCCGCCAAAGCAGCGAGCACGGCCAGGGCGATGAGGGAGTGAAGGGGTTTCAGACGCTGCATGGATGTGCGGTCGGTTGAAGGTTGAATCGGGACCCGGCACTTGCCAGGCCATCGCGAACAGCTATCGAAAAAGGAGCGCCGGTCACAACGGCGGGCGCGCGCCGGACGCGCCGCTGTCGGCGGGCGCGACGGGCGCGGCCGAGGGGACATCGGCGGGCACGGGCGCGTCCGGCGCGGGCCGCTCCCAGCCGCCGCCGGCGGCGCGGTACAGGGCGATCCAGGCGGCCATGCGCTCTTGCTCCAGCGCGACCAGCGCGGTGTCGGAGGCGAGCTGCGTGCGGCGCGCATCCTCCAGCTCCACCAGGCTCGCGAGCCCCGCGGACCAGCGCGCCTGCGTCGCCTCGAACGAGCGCCGGTAGCCGGCGGCGGCGCGCGCGGCAGCGCTGCTGCGCTCGGCGGTGCTGGCCAGGCGCGCCAGGGCCTGCTCCACCTCGGCCACTGCCTGGCGGGCGACGGCGCGGTAGCGCACGGCCGCGCCTTCGTAGCGCGCGCGGGCGGCGTCCACTTGCGCGGCGCGCCGCCCGGCGTCGAACAGCGGCAGGGTCAGCGCCACCGGGCCGATCGACCAGGTGTTGCTGGCCGCGCTGCCCGCGCCGGTCTTGACCCAGCCGCGGCCGATGGAGCCGGTGAGCTGCAGGCGCGGGTAGCGGTCGGCCTCGGCGGCGCCGACCTCGGCGCTGGCGGCGGCCACCTCGCGCTCGGCGGCGTAGATGTCCGGGCGCTGGGCCAGCACCTGCGCCGGCAGGCTGTCGATGGCGAACAGCTCCCCCTGGGGCTGCAGGGCCGGCGCGGCGGCCAGCTGCTGGCGCAGCGCGGGCTCGTCGCGGCCGGTCAGCGCCACCAGGGTCTTCACGCCGATCTCGCACTGCAGCCGCTGCTGGGCGGCACGGGCCAGCGCGTCGGCGTGGCTGGCCGTGGCCAGGGCGGCGGTGGCCGGGGCGGTGAAGCCGGCGCGCTCGCTCTCCTGCGACAGGCGGGCGGTCTCGCCGCGCGAGCGCGCATCGGCCTCGGCCACGCTCAGCTGGCGCATGCAGTAGTGCCAGCCGGTGTATTGCTGCGCCACCTCGGCGGCCACCGAGACGCGCGCCTCGTGCCACTGGGCCTGGGCGCCTTCGGTGCGCTGGCGCGCGGCGTCCCACTGCGCGGCGTTGCCGCCGAACAGGTCGATCTCCCAGCCCGCCTGCAGGCCCGCCTGCGCGGTACTGGCCAGGCCGCCCACCTGCTGGTTGAAGCCGCGGCTGGCAGTGGCCTGCCCGTCCAGCTGCGGCAGCAGGCCCGAGCGCGCCGCCACCTGCTGGGCGCGCGCCTGGGACAGCTGCGAGGCGGCCTGGGCCACGTCGGGGCTGAGCGCCTGGGCGTCGGCGATCAGGGCGGCCAGCAGCGGGTCGTCCAGCCGGCCCTGCCACCACTGGCCCAGCTGCTGCACGCTGCCGCCGTGGGGCAGCGGCGCCTGCCAGCCGGCCGGCACGCTCGCCTGGACCTGCGCCGGCGGGCGCGTGATGGAGCAGGCGGCAAGCACAAGGGGCAGGACGGCGAGCGCGGCGGCGCGCCGCAGGGGCTGGGACAGCTTCATAAGGGGCTGGACGGGTTAGGAGCAGAAGAAGAGGATGCGGCGAGCGCTCGGCGCCGCCGGCGCTCGGTGGCCACCATGGCCAGGGCGTAGTCGGTCAGGCGCTCGGCCCACAGGTCCACCGCCTCGGGCGAGGCCAGCAGCTGCGGCTGGATGGCCAGCACCACCTCCTGGTGGCTCCACAGCTGGAAGGCCAGGCCGGTGACGGTAAGCGCCAGGCGGTGCATGTCGTCGTCGGGCTGCTGCAGCCCCAGGTGGCGGCACAGCAGCTGGGCCATGGCTTCGTTGGGGCCGCGCACGTCCTTTTCCAGCTCGCGCTCCCACTGCTCGCTGGGTTCCAGCATCTCGCGGATGTGCAGCCGCACCACCTGGCGTGCGAATTCGCCGTGGTGCAGGGGCGCCAGCGAGCCCTGGAAGAAGCGCCGCAGCGCCACGCGCAGGGACAGGCCGGGCCGGGTGAAGTCCGGCACCAGCGCGGCCAGCGAGCCGAAGGGGTCGGTGAACAGCGCGGCGTACAGCGCCGCCTTGTCGCCGAAGTAGTAGCTCACGGCGGCGACGTTGGTCTGCGCCTCGGCGGCGATGGCGCGGATCGAGGTCTTGGCGTAGCCGTGGTCGGCAAACAGCTTGAGCGCGGCCAGCAGCAGCCGCGTGCGCGCGGGCGGCGGCCCGGCCTCGGGGCAGATGGGGCAGGCGGGGGGCAGCAGCGGAGCGGAAGGCATCGCCGCGCATTACAGCATGCGAATCAAACGTTTGTTTGATTTTTACGTGACGCTACACGTTTGGCGTTCGCGAAAATTATGAACGAAATAGGCCTCTAGCGCTTATGTAGCAAGCGCTAGCAGCTATCAAAAAAAGAGTGCAGCCGCCTTAGCCGAAAACGGCACGCCACAGCGCCAGCACGGCCGCGCGCTCGTCCGCCAGGGCGTCGGCGGGCACGCGCGTGGGCTCTTCGTTCAGGCGCGCGCGGTGCTGCACCTGACGCAGCGTGCGGTAGGCGTCGGCCGCGGCCCGACCCACGCCGGCGGGCAGCAGGCCGGCCTCTTCCGCGCGCTGCAGCAGGGCGATGTTGCCCTTGTTGTCCTGCAGCCCGGGGTGGGCGCTGGAGTGGGCCAGCACCAGGTATTGCACGGCGAATTCCACATCCAGCATGCCGCCGGCGCTGTGCTTGACGTCGAACCAGTCGGGCCCCGCGGCATGTGCGCCGCGCAGGCGCTCGCGCATGGCGGTGATCTCGCCGGCCAGGCTGGCCCGGTCGCGCGGCGCGGTGATGACGGCCTGGCGTACGGCGTCAAAGCGCTCGCCCAGGCCCGGCGCGCCCAGCACGAAGCGGGCGCGCGTCATGGCCTGGTGCTCCCAGGTCCAGGCGGTGTTGCTGCCGCGCTGCTGCTGGTAGTCGGCATAGGCCTGGAAGCTGGTCACCAGCAGGCCGGAGTTGCCGTTCGGGCGCAGTTCGGTGTCGATCTCGAACAGGTCGCCCTCGCTGGTCTTCACGGCCAGCCAGTTGATGAGCTTGCGCACGAAGGCGGCGTAGACCTCGGGGGCGCGGTCGTCGTCGTCGTCGAAGACGAAGACGATGTCCAGGTCGCTGCCGTAGCCCAGCTCCTTGCCGCCGAGCTTGCCGTAGCCGATGATGGCGAATTGCGGCTCGTCCCGGTGGCGGCTCTTCAGGCGCTGCCAGCACCACCGGCTGGTCACGCGCAGCACGCTGTCGGCCAGCAGCGACAGGTCGTCGGCCACCTGCTCCACCGTGATGCGCCCCTCCACGTCGCGCGCCAGGGTGCGAAAGACCTCGGCGTGGTGCGCGCGGCGCAGCAGGTCCAGCAGGTTCTCGTCGTCGTCCTCGCCGGTCGAGGTGAGGGCGGCCAGCCGCAGGCCCAGCTCGCGCTCGAAATCCTCCGGCGAAAACCGCTCGTTCAGGATGGCGCCGCCCGCCAGCTCGTCGATCACGCCGGGGTGCAGCATCATGTAGCGCGCCGGCCAGCGGGCCGCGCCCAGCAGGTGCAGCAGGTGTTCGTGCACCGCCGGGCGCTCCAGCAGCAGCGCCAGGTAGCTGTCGCGGCGCAAGAGCGGCTCCAGCCAGTCCAGCAGGCGCACCGCCGCCTCTTCGCTGACACGGCCCTCTGCCAGCCAATGGCCGGTGCGCTGCACCACCCGCACCAGCCGGGCGCGCGCCTGCTCGCGCAGCGCCTGCACGCGCGGGTGCGTGCGCCAGGCGCGCACGCGCTCGGCCAGCGCCGCGGGCAGCTGCGCGGCCAGCGCGTCCAGGTCGGTTTCGGCGGCCGCGGCAGCCGTGCCCGCGCCGCCGGCAGCGCGCGGGCCGGGACAGACGCCGCCCGGACAGGGCTTCTTTTCGGGTCCGCCCAGCAGGCGGTCGAACTCCTGCGCCACCAGCTCGCGGTGGCGGTCCAGCTCGCGCAGGAACGTGCAGCAGTCCAGCCCCAGCGTGGCGGCGATCCACGCCAGGTCCTCGTCGCGCGTGGGCAGCACGTGGGTCTGCTGGTCGTCCAGGTACTGGATGCGGTGCTCGACCCGGCGCAGGAAGGTGTAGGCCTCGGCCAACGCCGCGCCCGTCTCCTCGGGCATCAGCCCGGCGCGCACCAGGCGGGCGATAGCCGACAGCGTGGGGCGGCAGCGCAGCTCGGGGAACTGCCCGCCGCGCACCACCTGCAGCAGCTGGACGATGAATTCGGCCTCGCGGATGCCGCCGCGCGAGAGCTTGACGTCGTTGGCGCGCTCGGGGTGGCCGCTGGCGCGGCGCAGCGCGTGGTCGCGCACCTGGCGGTGCAGCACGCGCAGCGCGTCGAACACGCCGTAGTCCAGGTAGCGGCGGAACACGAAGGGCAGCACCACCTCGCGCAGCGCCTGCACGGCCGGTGCCGCGACGGCCGCCTGTGGCGCCACCACCCGGCTCTTGAGCCAGGCGAAACGCTCCCATTCGCGCCCTTGCACCTGCAGGTACTCCTCCAGCGCCGCCAGCGAGCACACCGGCGCGCCGGAGTTGCCGTTGGGCCGCAGCGCCAGGTCGACGCGGAAGACGAAGCCGTGCTCGGTGGTCTCGCCGATCAGCGCGTACAGCGCCTTGGCCATGCGGGCGAAATACTCGTGGTGCGAGATCCGGCCGCGCCCGCCCGGCATGCCGGCGGTCTCGCCGTCGCACTCGTACACGTAGACCAGGTCGATGTCGCTGGAAACATTGAGCTCGCGCGCACCCAGCTTGCCCATGCCCACGATCCACAGCGCGGCGACGCCACCTTCGGGCGTGCGCGGGGCGCCGTGCAGAGCCTGCAGCTCGGCGCAGGCGTGGCGGCAGGCGCGGTCCAGCGCCAGTTCGGCCAGCGCGGTCATCGCCGTGGTGACGTCGTCCAGCGGCGCGCCCTGGTCGCAGTCGAGCACCATCAGGCGGTGCAGCACCAGCTGGCGCAGGATGCGCAGCGCCGCGCCCAGGGCGTGGCCGCGCGCCAGCAGCGCATCGCAGGTGGCCTGCATCTGCGCCTGCGTGGGCACGCCGGGGGGCAGCAGCGGCAGCTCGGCCGCATAGCGGCGGGCCAGCCGCTGGCAAAGGCGCGAGTGTGTCGACAGGGGTTCGGGCAGCGCCATGGCGTGGGCAAAGGGCATCGAAGGGGTCAGTCGTAAGCGGCGCCGGCCCAGGGCGATAATTCCTCGCACCCCGCACCGCCCATGACAGAGCCCCCTGCCCACCCGTCCCGCTTGCTGAAATTCATGGCGGGCTGCGCGCGGTGGGCGCTGGGCCTGACGGTGGCGGCGTGGCTCATCCTGGGGGCCGCCTGGGCGGCCCTGCACGGCTGGATTGTGCCGCGTATCGACAGCCTGCGTCCGCAGCTGGAGCAGCAGGCCACGCGCGCATTGGGGGTGCCGGTGCGCATCGCCGCGATCTCCGCCGAGAGCGCCAGCGTGTTTCCCACGGTGCAGTTGAGCGGGGTGACGCTGCTGGACGGCGAAGGCCGGCCCGCGCTGCAGCTGCCGCGTGTGGTGGTGGCGCTGTCGCCGCGCTCGCTGCTGCGCCTCGGGTTCGAGCAGGTCTACATCGAAGGGCCGCAACTGGACGTGCGCCGCGCGCGCGACGGGCGCGTGTTCGTCGCCGGCCTGGCGTTTCGCGACAGCGGGCGCGGCGACAGCCGCGCCGCCGACTGGCTGTTTTCCCAGCCCGAGGTGGCGATCCGCGGCGGCACGCTGCGCTACGTGGACGAACTGCGCGGCGCCGAGCCGGTGGCGCTGCAGCAGCTGGACCTGGTGATCCGCAACCAGGGCTGGCGCCACGCGCTGCGCCTGGACGCCACGCCCACCGCCGGCTGGGGCGAGCGCTTCACGCTGCGCGGGCGGTTCCGCGAGCCGTTTCTGAGCACGCACGCCGGCAACTGGCAGCAGTGGAGCGGGCAGTTGTACGCCCACTTCGCGCGCGCCGACATCTCGCGCCTGCAGCGCCACGTGGACCTGGGCGCCTTGTCGGTGCAGCGCGGCGCGGGCACGGTGCGCGCCTGGGGCGACGTGCAACGCGGGCAGCTGGTCGCCGGCACCGTGGACCTGGCCGTATGCGAGGTGCAGGCGACGCTGGGCGAGGACCTGGCGCCGCTGGCGCTGCGCCGCGTGACCGGCCGCGTGGGCGGGCGCTGGCTGGAAGGCGGCTTCGAGCTGACCGCCGACGGCCTGGAGTTCGCCACCGACGACGGCCTGCACTGGCCCGGCGGCGCACTGGCGCTGCGCGTCGCGGAGCGCGACACGCCGCAGCCGCAGGGTGAACTGCGCGCCGACCGGCTGGACCTGGCGGTGCTGTCGCGCATCGCTGCGCGGCTGCCCCTGGGCGCGCCGCTGCACCGCGCCCTGGACACCTACGCCCCCTCGGGCCGCGTGCAAGCGCTGTCGGCGCAGTGGCGCGGCCCGCTGTCGGCGCCGCGCCAGTACCAGGCCCACGCCCGGGTGCAGGGCCTGGCGCTGGCCGCGCGCGGCGGCCCGCACGGCGTGGCGGGCCTGGCGGGCGCCGACGTCCAGCTCGACCTGACGCAAGCCGGCGGGCAGGCCGTGCTGTCGATGGCCGACGGGCACCTGGCCCTGCCGGGCGTGTTCGAAGACCCGGTGGTCCCCGTGCAGCGCCTGGCCACCACGGTGCAGTGGCAAATCGACGGCCAGCGCATCGCCGTGCAGGCGCCGGAGGTGCGCTTCGCCAACGCCGACGCCGAGGGCCAGGCGCGCCTGGCCTGGCACACCACCGAGCCGGGCGCTGCCGCCGCCGGGCGCGGGCGGTTTCCGGGCGTGCTGGAGCTGTCGGGCGCGCTCACCCGCGCCGACGGCACGCGCGTGCACCGCTACCTGCCGCTGGGCGTGCCCGCGCAGGCGCGGCATTACGTGCGCGACGCCGTGACCGCCGGCCGCGCCAGCCGCGTGCAGTTCCGCGTCAAGGGCGACCTGCACGATTTTCCCTACGCGCACGGCGAGCCGGGCGAGTTCCGCATCACCGCCCACGTGCAGGACGTGCAGTACGCCTACGTGCCGCCCGCCCTGCTGCAGCCGGGCGAGCGGCCGTGGCCGGCGCTGGCGGGCCTGTCCGGCGAGCTGGTGTTCGACCGCGCCAGCATGGTGGTGCGCGGGGCCGCGGGCAGCCTGGCCGGCGCCCCGCGCCTGCGCGTGCAGCGCACGGGCGCGCGCATCGCCGACCTGGCGCACCCGGTGGTCGAGGTGGACGGGCACATCGCGGGGCCGCTGGCGGACATGCTGGCGCTGGTGCGCAGCTCGCACGTGGCCGACCTGACCCACGGCGCACTGGACAGCGCCAGCGCCACCGGCGCCGCCGAACTGGCACTGGGCCTGGGCCTGCCGCTGGCGGACCTCGCCGCGTCCACCGTGCGCGGGAACGTGCAGCTGGCCGGCAACGACGTGCGCTTCGTCCCCGAAGCGCCGCTGGTCGCCGGTGCGCGCGGCGCCGTGCAGTTCACCGAGGAAGGCTTCACCCTGGCCGGCGTTCAGGGCCGCGCCCTGGGCGGGCCCGTGAACCTGGAGGGCGGCATGCGCACCCGCCCCGGGGGCGAGCCCCAGGTGCGTGTGCGCGCCCAGGGCACGGCCAGCGCCGAAGGCCTGCGCGAGGCCGGGCCCTGGGAAGCGCTCGCCCGCCTGGCGCAGCACGCCAGCGGCAGCACCCCCTATGCGCTGACCATCGGCGTGCGCCGGGGCGTGGCCGAGCTGCTGGTGACCAGCGACCTGACCGGCCTGGCGCTGCGCGCGCCCGCGCCCCTGGCCAAGGCCGCGCAGGAGCCGCTGGCGCTGCGCTTCGAGCGGCGCCTGACGCGCGAGGCTGCCGCCTCGGCCGACGCCCCGCGGCAGGACGAGCTGCGGGTGGAACTGGGCGAGCGGGCGCGCCTGGCCTGGGTGCGGGCGTTGCCCGAGGACGGCGACGCGCGCGTGCTGCGCGGCGCCATCGCCGTGGGCGAGGCGGCGCGCGAGCCCCCGGCGCTGCCCGCCAGCGGCGTGGTCGCCAATGCGGTGTTCGACACGCTCGACGCCGATGCCTGGCTGGCGCTGCTGCAGGGCGCCCCGGCGCCTGGCGAGGCGGCGGCACCGGCCGGGGCGAGCGCGCCCACCGTGCCGGCTGCACCGGCCACCGCGGCCGACAGCAGCGTCCAGCAGTACCTGCCGACCAGCGTCGGCCTGCGCGCCACCACGCTCACCGCCGGCGGCCGCTCGGTACACGGCGTGGTGGCGGGTGCCTCGCGCCAGGGCGGCACCTGGCGCGCCAACGTGGAGGCGCGCGAGCTCAACGGCTACCTGGAATACCGCCCGGGCGGCGCGCAGCCGGGCGACGCTGGCCCCGGCCTGCTGCACGCGCGGCTGGCGCGCCTGGCGCTGCCGGAGGCGAGCGAGGAGCAGGTCGATGCGCTGCTGACCGATGCCGCGCAGCCCGAGGCGCTTCCGGCCCTGGACATCGCGGTGCAGGATTTCGCCTTGCGCGGGCGGCCCCTGGGCCGCCTGGAGATCCAGGCGCGCAACGGCGTGGGCAGCGAAGGGCAGCGCGAATGGCGCCTGGCGCGCTTCAACCTGGCGGGGCCCGAGGCCACGTTCACCTCCAGCGGCCACTGGGCGCTGCTGCCCGGGGCGCAGGCGCGGCGCACGGCGATGGACTTCACGCTCGACATCCGCGACTCGGGGGCGCTGCTGGCGCGTTTCGGCATGGACGGTGTGCTGCGCCGCGGCCAGGGCCGCATCGACGGGCAGGTCGCCTGGCAGGGCTCGCCCCTGTCGCCTGACTGGCCGTCCATGGCCGGGCAGCTGCACGTGGACATGCAGGCCGGCCAGTTCCTCAAGGCCGACCCGGGGCTGGCCAAGCTGCTGTCGGTGCTCAGCCTGCAGTCGCTGCCGCGCCGCCTGGCGCTGGATTTTCGCGACGTCTTCAGCGACGGCTTCGCTTTCGACTTCGTGCGCGGGGACGTCGCGATCGCGCACGGCGTGGCGTCCACCAACAACCTGCAGATGAAGGGTGTCAACGCCGCCGTGCTGATGGAGGGCAGCGCCGACATCGAGCGCGAGACCCAAAAGCTGCACGTGGTGGTGGTGCCCGAGATCAACGCGCTCACGGCTTCGCTGGTGGCCACCGCCATCAACCCGGTGGTCGGCCTCAGCAGCTTTCTCGCGCAGGTCTTCCTGCGCGGCCCGCTGATGCAGGCGGCCACGCAGGAATTCCGCATCGACGGCACCTGGGACGATCCGCGCGTGCAGCGCATCCCGCGCCGCCGCCCCGCGGGCGATGCCGCGCCCGCCGCCCTGCCGCAGGCCGTGCCGGCGGCGCCCCCTCCCAAGGACATGCCATGAAAGTTGCCGCCATCCAGATGGTTTCCGGCGCGTCGCCGGCGGCCAACCTGCGCCAGGCCTGGGCGCTGCTCGAGCAGGCCGCCGCCGCCGGCGCCGAGCTCGCCGCCCTGCCCGAGTACTGGAGCGCCATGGGCCTGCACGAGCGCGACAAGCTCGGCCTGGCCGAGCCCTTCGGCGACGGCCCGGTGCAGCAGTTCCTGGCGCAGGCCGCCCGCGAGCTGTCGCTGTGGATCGTGGGCGGCACGCTGCCCTTGTCGGCCGCCGCGCCCGAGCGGGTGCACAACACCTCGCTGGTGTACGCGCCCGACGGCCAGTGCGTGGCGCGCTACGACAAGATCCACCTGTTTCGCTTCGACAACGGGCGCGAGCAGTTCGACGAAGCGCGCACCATCGCCGCCGGCAGCGCGCCCGCGCGCTTCACGCTCACCGCCCGGGACGGCGCTGCGTGGCGCGTCGGGCTGTCGGTGTGCTACGACCTGCGCTTTGCCGAGCTGTACCGCGCGCATGCCCAGGCCGGCTGCGACCTGCTGCTGGTGCCCAGCGCCTTCACCCACACCACGGGCCAGGCGCACTGGGAGGTGCTGCTGCGCGCGCGCGCCGTGGAAAACCTGGCCTACGTGCTGGCGCCAGCGCAGGGCGGACAGCACGAGAACGGCCGGCGCACCTGGGGCCACTCGATGGTGGTGGACCCTTGGGGCGAGGTGCTGGCGCAACGCGAGGAGGCGGGCGCGGCCGTGGTCCTGGCCCAGCTGGACACCACCCGGCTGCAGCAGGTGCGCGGGCAGCTGCCGGCGCTGGCACACCGCGTGCTGTGAGCGCCAGCGCGCCCGCCGGGCCGGGCCCTGCGCCCGCGCGCCGCCACCCGCTGGCCTGGCCACGGCGCTGGGGCAGTGCCTGGCGGCGCTGGTCGCTGTGGGTGCTGCTGGGCGCGCTGGTGGCCGGGGTGCTGGTCACGCTGGTCTGGCTGGCCGGGCGCTACGAGGCGTCGCAGGCGCAGCAGCGCCTGGAGCGCGACGCCGCCGACGCCGTGGCCGACCTGCGCGGCGCGCTCGCGCGCACGCTGCACGAACTGCGCACGCTGCCCACCGGGCCGCAGGATGCGCTGGCCTGGGAGGGCCGCGCCAGCGAGCTGCTGAGCCGCCGGCGCGAGCTGGTGCGCCTGGAATGGCGCACCGAGGACATGGCCCTGCACAGCCAGGCGACGTCGAGCTGGCATGCGCAGCCGGCCGGCGCGGGCCCGCAGCGCGCCGCGGCGCACTCCGAAGTGGCGCTGGCCTGCTCCAACGCCCGGCGCATCATGGCGCCGTCCTACTCCAGCAGCTATTTCGAATCGCTCGCCGGGCTGGGCATGGAGATGGTGGAGATGTGCATGCCGCTGCTGGCCTCCGGCAAGGTGCGCGGCTTCGTCGTCGCCACCTATTCTCTGCACGCGCTCCTGTCCGACGTGGTCGCGCCGCTGCTGCAGCGCACCCAGGAAGCGTCCTTCACCGAGGCCGACGGCACGCGCCTGGCCCTGGTGCCGGCGCAGCGGCGTGGCTCGCGCGTGTTCGCCGCGCAGCAGCTGTTCGACCTGCCGGGCAACACGCTGGTGCTGCGCCTGCGCGGCTGGCACGCGGCGCCCGCGCTGTTTCCCAACGTGCTCACGGCCCTGGTCACCGCCATGTCGGTGGCGCTGGTGTCGGTGGTGCTGGTGCTGGTGCGCGACACCCGCCGGCGCCTGCGCGCCGAGCGCGAACTGGCCCAGGCGCTGGCCTTTGCCAAGGCGATGGAGAACTCGCTTCTGACCGGGCTGCGCGCGCGCGACCTGCACGGGCGCGTGACGTACGTGAACCCGGCGTTCTGCGCCATGGTGGGCTTCACCGCCGAGGAGATCGTGGGCCACGCCGCGCCCCTGCCCTACTGGCCGCCCGAGCATGCGCAGGAATACGCCGAGCGCCAGGCCCGGCGCATGGCAGACGCCGCCGGCCCGCCCGCGGGAGGTTACGACTCGGTCTTCATGCGCCGCGACGGCACGCGCTTTCCGGTGGTGGTGTACGAGGCGCCGCTGATCAACGCACAGGGGGTGCGCACCGGCTGGATGGGCTCGATTCTGGACGTCAGCGAGCAGCGCCGCGCGGAGGAGCTCTCGCGCACCACCCACGAGCGGCTACAGGCCACGGCGCGCCTGGCCACGGTGGGCGAGATGGCGTCGCTGCTCAGCCACGAGCTGAACCAGCCGCTGGCGGCCATCGCCAGCTACGCCCACGGCTCGCTCAACCTGCTGGCGCCGCCCGCCGGCGCCAGTGTCGGGCCCGAAGCGATGGCCGACGTGCAGCTGGCGGTGCAGCGCATCGCCAGCCAGGCCGAACGGGCCGGCCGCGTGATCAAGAGCGTGCACGATTTCGTGCGCCGGCGCCCGCACCTGCGCGAAGCCGTGCCGGCGCAGGACCTGCTCGACGCCGTCCTGCCCATCATCCGCCTACAGGCGCGCAAGCTCACGGTGCAGGTGGTGGTCGAGGTGCAGGACGGCCTGCCGCCCGCGCTGTGCGACCGCACCATGGTCGAGCAGGTGCTGCTGAACCTGACGCGCAATGCCATGCAGGCGATGGACGGGCAGGCGCTGCCCGCGCCGCGCACGCTGGCGCTGTGCGTGCGGCGCAGCCCCGGCGGCGCCCTTCCGGGTACGCTGGAGATCTCCGTGGCCGACAACGGCTGCGGCATCGATGCGGACGTGGCCGAGCGCCTCTTCACGCCGTTCTTCACCACGCGCGCCGAAGGCATGGGACTCGGCCTGAGCCTGTGCCGCACGGTGGTCGAGCAGCACGGCGGCGAACTGGGCTGGAGCCGGCGCATGCCGCGTGGTACGGTATTCGCCTTCACCCTGCCTGCCGCGCCGCAGGCCCTGCCTCACGCCTGACGCTGCACCGATGGACATCGCCACCCCCGCCACCGTATACATCGTGGACGACGACGCCGAAGTGCGCGAAGCGCTGGCGTGGCTGCTGCGATCGCGGCGCGTGCTGAGCGAGTCGTTCGCCAGTGCCGAGGCCTTCGAGGTGGTGCTGGCCGAGCGCAATGCCCGGGGCGTGCACGAGCGCCAAGCCTCGTGCCTGCTGCTGGACGTGCGCATGCCGGGCATGAGCGGCCTGGCGCTGTTCGAGCGCATGGCCGAGCGCGGCGACACCGCGGCGATTCCCGTGATCTTCCTCACCGGCCATGCCGACGTGCCCACCGCCGTGGCCAGCGTCAAGCGTGGCGCCTTCGACTTCTGCGAAAAGCCTTTTTCCGACAACCTGCTGGTGGACCGCATCCAGGCAGCGCTGGAGGCGTCCAGCGCCCATCTGGCGGCGCGGCGCGCCCAGCAGCGGCTGGCGCAGCGGCTGCACGAACTGACCGAACGCGAACGCGAAGTGATGCGGCTGGTGGTCGAGGGCCTTCCCAACAAGCTGATCGCCGACCAGCTGTCGATCAGCGTGCGCACGGTGGAAGTGCACCGCGCGCGCGTGTTCGACAAGATGCGCGTGCGCTCGGCAGTGGAGCTGGCCAACCTGCTGCGCCCGCCGGCCGCGGCCTGACGCAGGCCCGGCGGGGCGCGGCTGCCGGCCGAGTCGGGCGTCAGCCCTGGCCGCGCTCGCCCACGTAGATCTCCACGCGGCGGTTGCGCGCGCGGCCCTCGGCCGTGTCGTTGCTGGCCACCGGCTGGCGCGAGCCGTGGCCCTCGACGTGGATGCGCGACGGGTTCACGCCGCGTGCGGCCAGGTACTCGCGGGCGCTGGCCGCGCGGTCCACCGACAGCGGGTTGTTGATGGCATCGGTGCCCGTGGCGTCGGTGTGGCCGACGATGCGCACCTCGGCCTGCGGGTTGTTGCGCAGGCCCTCGGCGAAGCGGTCCAGAATGGGCCGGAAGTTGCCCTGGATGTCCGAGCGGTTGGTGGCGAACGAGATGTCGCTGGGGATGTCCAGCTTGAGCTGGTTGTCCGAGGTCTGCGTCACCTGCACGCCGGTGCCCTGCGTGGCGGCCTGCATGTCCTGGCGCTGGCGCTCCATGCGCTGCGACCAGATGTAGGTGCCCAGGGCGCCCACGCCGGCACCGATCACTGCGCCCGTGCCGGCATTGCCGCCGGTCACCGCGCCGATGGCGGCGCCCCCCAAGGCGCCCACGCCGGCGCCCGTGGCGGTGCGGCGCTGGGTGTCGGTCATGTCGGCGCAGCCGACGGCGAACAGGGCCAGCGACAGGCTGGCGACAACGAGGGGTTTGCGCATGAGAGGGACTCCTTGGGGTGTGCTGTGCGTGAGGGAAAGCGCTGCACTGCGGACAGTGCCAGCGCCTGCCGGCCAGCGTAGCCAGCCCCCTCGCGCGGCCCTGTAGGACTGCTGGCAGCGCGTCCGCCGGGCCAGTGCACCCCTGCCTGTCGCCCGTGCGCCCGGCGGCAGCTAGTCGCGCGGCTCACGCGGCGGCTCGCCCGCGGGCGGGGAGCCGGGCGGCGCCCCCGCCTCGGGCGGCGGCGGCAACTCGCCGCGCTTGCGGCCGGCGAACATGGTCCACCAGACAATGCCCAGCAAGATGACCAGCGCCAGCAGCGCTTCGAGGAAAATCAGCCCCATGTCTCCATCCCTGCCCGACACCGGGCGAAACAGGCGAGAACGCACGCAGGACGTGCGTTGTGCGAAGCCGCGATTGTCCCCTGTCACCCTGCCACGCCCACCGGAGCTGCTCCCTTGACGACCTTTCGCCTCCTGCGCCTGGCCGCCGGCTGCACGCTGGCAGGCATGCTGGCCGCGTGCTCCACGCCGGTGCCGCTGCCGCCCGAGCCGCCGCGCGCGGCGCCTGCGCCCCAGCCGGCACCGGCCGTGCCGTCCGGGCCCCTGACCGGCCAGCCCGCGGTGAGCAAGAGCCGCTGGGTGCCGGCCTCCTGGAGCGAGCTGCCCGGCTTCGAGACCGACGCCCTGCACGAGGCCTGGAACGCCTGGCTGCGCAGCTGCGAGCGGCCGGCGCCGGTGTTCGCGCCGCTGTGCGGCGACATCCGCCGGCTGTCGATCGCCAGCGACGCAGAGCAGCGCGCCTGGATGGTCGAGCGCCTGCAGCCGTTTCGCATCGAGGCGCCGGAGGGCAGCGCCGACGGCCTGCTGACCGGCTACTACGAGCCCTACCTGGAGGCCTCGCGCGTGCCGGGCAACGGCTTCGAGGTGCCGCTGTACCGCCCGCCCGCGGACCTCGCCTTGCGCCGGCCCTGGTACACGCGCCAGCAGATCGACACCCTGCCCGAAGTGCGCGCGCAACTCGCCGGCCGGGCCATCGCCTGGGTGCGCGACCCGGTGCAGGCGCTGGTGCTGCACATCCAGGGCTCAGGGCGGCTGCAGGTGCGCGAGGCCGACGGCAGCACGCGCCTGGTGCGCGTGGCCTATGCCGGCACCAACGACCACCCCTACAAGAGCGTGGGCCGCTGGCTGCTGGACCAGGGCCTGGTGCGCGACGCCACCTGGCCGGGCATCTGGGCCTGGGCGCAGGCCAACCCCCAGCGCGTGCAGGAGATGCTGTGGGCGAACCCGCGCTACGTGTTCTTCCGCGAGGAGCCGCTGGACGCGCTGGACGCCGCCTTCGGCCCGCGCGGCGCGCAGGGCGTGCCGCTGACCCCCGGGCGCTCCATCGCCGTGGACCGGCTGAGCATCCCCTACGGCACGCCGGTCTGGCTGGCCTCCACGGGCCCCACGGTACAGCTGTCGCGCCTGGTGCTGGCGCAGGACACGGGCAGTGCCATCGTCGGCGCGGTGCGCGCGGACTACTTCACCGGCTGGGGCGAGCAGGCGGGCGAGATCGCCGGGCGCCTGAAGCAGGGCCTGCGGCTGTGGGCCCTGTGGCCGAAATAGGCATGAAAAAGGCCTCCAGCGCTTGACCAGCAAGCGCCAGCAGCTATGAAAACAGAAGCACCTGCGCGGGCCCCCGACCCCCTGCTGCACCTGGACGAGGCGCAACTGCGCAGCGTGCTGCTGGCGCAGGCGATCGAACACGCCGACACCGCGCAGGTGCTGGTGAGCCAGCCCGAGCGCGAGGCCGCCCTGCGCGAGGCGGTGGCCGCGGCGCAGGCCGCCAGCCAGCGGCGCGTGCGGGTGGCCGACGTGCTGCTGGCGCGCGCGCGGACCGTGGTGCAACGCGCCGCCGGCCGCGAGGCCA
>DAMCAL010000045.1:0-19233 GCA_032059585.1 Burkholderiaceae bacterium | reverse complement strand
CCCTGGGGCGATATGGCCGTGCTGTGCCGGCATCACAGCGAGATGGAGGCATGCGGCGCTGCCCTGAAGCGCAAAGGGCTGCCACGCCGAGTGCGCAAGCGGTCAGGCGACTACCGGCCGGACGAGGACGCCATCAAGGTGATGACGATGCATGCGAGTAAGGGGTTGAAGTGGCCGGTGGTGGCGGTGATGCCCGATCGTGCCTCTAATGAGGCGAAGGGTGCTGAGAAGCAGAATGCGATATTGGAAGCGCGGGTGGTTTACGTGGCGACCACGCGGGCTACACAGAGGGTGTTGGTTATGTGAATTTCGATGATAGGGCCTATTACTGGTCTCGATCCTTAGCTGTCATCGCATTTCGTTGTCCTTTGCCTGCATTGCAGCGATTGCGGTCGTCCACCTCGATGAATCTTGATGACTGCTATCCGTCTCTCTCTGGCCATTACCAACGCCCTGCCGCGTTGCCAGTGAGACATGTCCGCGGCCTAGCCTTCGGTAACGCACCATTTGTAAGAAAAGTCCTCGTAGCTTCCGTCAGTCCTGTGGACAGAGAAACACTGCGAATTAAATGTATGGCTCATGACTTCAAAATGATCAATGCCTTCGCCCACTTTCCCATGCGCTTCCGGGTGACGCATGAGCAAATGTTCTAGCAACGCAGCATCTTCCTCCCTGACTCGCTCCCCAGGCTTATAACTTCGCAACATCTTCTGAAAAAATCTTCGTGCAGAGGCTTCTGACTTGAAAGTGGTTGAACCCAAAATAACCGGCTTTGCTTTACCCATTTCGTCCTCTTAATTTTCTACCGAGTGTTGCTTCCACCTGTCGCCGAGTCCACATGTCCAAGCCTTTCATCGCCTCGGGCACTCGTGCATCAACCAATGCCTCAAGATCTGGATCATCTTGCTTTATCTGGCCGAAATTTCTGCGTTTTAGGAAAACTGCTGTCTCGCGATATAGACCAAGAGACATTAGATAATAAGTGATCGGATGGTAAGCTCCTGACTCCAAAGACGCCAAAAACGCTGCTCCTTTGCCTTGAATGGCTGCGACAGGCTTGAGCAGCGCAGGCAATCCGTAAACTACCTTGCGATAGATGAGATCAATTTGCTCATCGATATTCTTTTCGTAATACTCATCGTCCTTGAATTTCCGATCTTCCAAGATGTTTCTAAGTGGTTTCTCTTGCGCCCAACTAATTCCGCTCAGCGACAAAGCAGCGAGATAACGATCAGTTGGCTTTGAACCCAAAAATCGTTCGAAATAGCTAGGCAGCGTACTTGCCACCAAACTTATCAGACTACTTAGCGCAGGATTTCTCGCCTCCCAAGCAGTGGTCGGCAAAGATTCGCCGTTTTCTGCTGCGAGCGCGTCAGAAAGTTTCTGAAGGTCGAAAGGGTCCCAGTAGCGATTCTCAATAATAACCTCGCGGCGAATCGAAAGGCCATTCAAGGCTCGCGCTACCGAGCCCAAAGTCGTTGTTGGAATTTGTATACCAACGTTTGACATCCTGGCTTGTGCATCAGCGCCATCTCTGAGCAGCTGTTGTCGCACGTAAGTTGCTATGAACTTTGCACCAGTCGAAGACGCGCTTCCTGGACTCTCTAACTCTGAAAATATTTCATCACGATTGCGCCCCAGAATCTCGGAATAGGTTAGATTGAGAGATTTATAAGTGTCGCCGAATAGTTCTTTTTGCGGATTATCCTGCTTAAAGGATGCTTGGTCCAAAACCACAGTACGGCCGACAAAGTCACGTAAAAGTCTTCCAGCTCTCCCCCTTAGATTTCCAAATTCGTACTCCGTCAGTTCTGCGCTCTGACTTCCCGATTTTTTTCGTACATATAAATTAGGATTTCGAATAAAAACGTTTTGTGCAGGCAAATTAACGCCCTGCATCAGAGTGGTAGTGCATGCGACATCCTTCAATAATCCTGCCGCAAAGGCTTGCTCAATGACAAGGCGAGCGTGCGGGGGAAGCGAGCCTGTATGAAACGCCACGCCGCGCTGTACAAGCTCTACTAGGCGATGGCGGGGATGCACAGATGCTGAAAGATAATTCGAAAGCTCAGACAATAGACTTTCATTTGGCGGTCGTGTTCGAAATCCTGTCAAGCGCGACGCAATTTTGCGCGCTTGATCGGCAGTTGGTGAAAAAACCAGATTTTTAGCACCATCTCCGAGAGCATCAATCAATCCGATGAGCGCATGGTAATATTCATCACTGTACGTGTTTGACAATAAACTTTTAGCTGCATCGATATTGTCAACCTTGAGGCTCATTGTTTTGCCTAAAGAGTTTTCAAATTGATTGAAGAAAAAATCATTTCCTCGTGCTTCAAGTCCGTAAGTGAATGATGCAACTGGTGACTCTTTTGCGCGCTCTTCAGCAAAAGACGAGTCGAATATCTTGGCTCCTACGAGTCCAATATTCTCGAGCCGAGGGCCGCTGAGTATGATCTTTTCAGCGAGGCGCATCTGTCGAATGTCATGCAGGAAATCAAACAAAATCTTTGATCTTGTTTCGTCATCCCAATTTACGCGCTCAAGATTTTGGGCTTCGTCTATTACGAGAAGGCCCAAAGGCTGCTCGGACAGGCCGTGATCGATCGCAATAATCGCCCGTTCCTGCGTCAACACAAAGACAGTACGAATCTTATCTTTCTCGAAACTGTTTGAGACTATCCAGTCCGACAAGTTGTGCGCGTCAAATCGCTCTTTTAAATCTTCGCTTACTTGATTTACCAGACTTATCGTAGGCACAATGTAAACGCAAACCTTATCCGCGCGTAGCGCGGCATCAATTATCGTTAAATATATAGAGAATGATTTTCCGGCTGAAGTCGGGGCGGAGACTCCTACAAATGCGTTGCCTGCACAGGCTTCAAATGCGCGCTTTTGAAATTCTGTAAGTTGATACCGAATTTCTCCGATTAAGACTTGCGAATTCAACTGCATCGCCACTGTTGCTAGCTTGGTTCGAAAACTGCCGACGCTGTCATATTTACCGGTTTCATTCATTGCTGGATCGATCATCCGCGTGGAAGGAGCGACGCCCAATCGAGAGAGACAAAGTATGAAAAACTCACGGATTTCGTTGCGCAATGAATACGTCGAATACTGCCAAGTGAGTGCAATTAACTGCAGCGCTAGCCTGCGGTCCTCTTCTTCCGCAGACCAAGATAATTCGTCAACTGAATAGATCAACTCAGTTACGAGCGGTTGATTGTCCAGCAACTCCCCACTGTACTCGTAAAGCCCAAGATTCGCAGCGAACATTTGATGTTCAATGCTGAAAATAGCCCCTGCCGCGCTTCTGATGCGAGCCTCGTCCCTAATCATTGGTCAAACCCATCGAGTAGGGCGTCAAGCTCCCAAAAAGGAAATATAATAAAATGAATCTTGCTCAACAAGACTTGATCTAAATTTCCATAGTCGTTTTGATATTTTATAAGATTTTCGTTAATTGCCTTCTCGATTGTTTTTTCGATTTCTGCTTGGGTATTGCCCGATTTCTTATTATCGTTTTCTTGGTAACTTATTACACAAACCAACTCGTACACCACGTGCGGAAGCGTGTTTCTTTTAATTTTCGCTGCCACATCACGCAAGCTGTCTTCTATGAAATCTTCATAAACGAATCGACCTAATTCAACACTGAAGTTGCCAAAGCTCGTCAAAATACTGCTAATGGCATCATCGAGAGCCACTTTAAATCGATATTTACTTGCGTAGGTTTTAGATTCACCAATAAATACTACATTTTTGCCTCCAATCGGCCGATAATGGATCGCGTCGGACCCATGGCGCTCGATTGCAGGATTGGTGGTGATCGACATTTTCCGCAGGATCGGTGCGGCCTTAAAAAAGTGCTGCAGCAAATTAAAAAGAAGCAACTCGCCGAATTGCCCCTGCGGATGCCCCTTGCGAAACTTGTCTGCGACCAAAGCTTGAATATGTGAGACCGCGTTCTGGAGGTCTTTGCCGCGCTCTGTGAGTTCCGCATCGAGCAAACTCTTATATTTTGCCTTTGAGTAAACCCATGAACTCATGGTATTTCTAAGCTCGCGTAAGAAATCACTTCGACGCTCAAGCGTGTCTTGGTGCGCTACCGCGGCGCCACGATGACTGCTTCCCGGCATCTTGTGTCCGGCACAGTCAAACGTAAAGACGTTCTGCAGAAGGCTGTCTGTTGATGCAAGGAGGCTATCAATTTGCGCTTCAGTTACCACAATCATTCCTCAAGAGTTCACTGAGGTGCCTAAATAGGTCCAGCGTTAGGAGATGTTACGCAATCAGGGGGGGTGAAGTCGGCGCGAGAGCGCGGGGAAAACCCTGGCAGGTTTGGACGGATCAGGCACATGCGACGCGTGAGGTGCAGTACGTCACCGCCGAGCTTCTATAACGTTGCAGGCTAGTTGTGCGAGGGTGAAGGCGCTTACCGGGCAGAGCTGCGGCGCGGAACGTCTGCTTGGAGCGGACAAGTTGACGTTCTGCAAAGCGTCGCGGATGGCCGAGTTCAGCCTGAAGTAGCCCGCCAAACAATCGCGTTGGCCGGCTGCTCCTGGGCGATAGAGAACATTGATTGTTGGTCACTTAGTAGTGCTTCTGCTTGCTGATGGTTTAGCCATTAATCACCGGTTTAGGTGGCAGCTGATGCCGTGCATCCTGCTGGCATGGCAGCGCATGGCAGCGCAAGGCGGTGTGACCTGCGAAGATCGGTTGGGTTGAACCGGTGCGAGCGAGGGCTAGAGGTATCTGTCCATCTGCGTGCTCCAAACGGCAACAAGCTCTACGCCCAACACCGCTCGCAGAAAAAGAAACAACATCCCTTGATACGCTGCGCGGCCTCCTGGCTGAATCCGGGCCGCGCCATGGCAACTGACGATAGGAAGACTCACACATGCAGCTGTCCGAACAATGGGTGCTGGTCACCGGCGGCGCCCGGGGCCTCGGCCAAGCCATCACCCGCGCCCTGGCACGCGAGGGCGCTGGCGTGGTCATCAACTACCACCGCAGCGAAGCCGCCGCCCAGGCCCTGGCCGACGAGCTGGGCCCGCGCGCCATCGCCCTGCAAGCCGACGTGACCGACGCCGCCGCGGTGCAGCGCCTGTTCGCCACCGCACGCGAGCGCACCGGCGCCCCCATCAGCGCCGTCGTCAACAACGCTCTGGCGCAGTTCTCCTTCGATGGTGATGCGCGGCCGAAGCTGGGCGACATCGCCTGGGAGCGCTTCAGTCAGCAGATCGAAGGCGCCGTAAAAGGCGCGCTCAACACCATGCAGGCCGCCCTGCCCGGCATGCGCGCGCAGGGCTTTGGGCGCATCGTGAACGTGGGCACCAACCTGTTTCAGAACCCGGTTGTGCCCTACCACGACTACACGGCGGCCAAGGCGGCGCTGCTGTCGCTGACCCGCACGGCCGCGCAGGACCTGGGGCCCGACGGCATCACGGTGAACATGGTCTCGGGCGGGCTGCTGCGCACCACCGACGCCAGCAGCGCCACGCCCGAGGCGGTGTTCGACCTGATCGCCAGCATGACCCCGCTGCGCCGCGTGACCACGCCGGCCGAGTTTGCCGATGCGGTGCTGTTCTTCCTCTCGCCCTGGGCGCGGGCGGTGACGGGGCAGAACCTGGTGGTGGACAGCGGGCTGGTCAAGGACTGAGTGGCAGCAGCCGCAGCGCCCGTGCCGCGCCACCCGATGGGCCGGCAAGATGCGGCGCTGTCCCGCAGACGGGCCGTGCGGCGCGGCCATGCTTGGGCGCACCGCCGGCAGGGGCACCCGGCTGCCTGAACAATGTCACGGCGGCCGGCCCCGCCCCTGGGCGGTCCACCCCCTTTGCCACTGTCTGTCTATGGAGTCCCGCCCATGCCTCTTCAGCACCCCATCACCGCGAAATGGCCCGCCCGCCACCCGGACCGCCTGCAGCTGTACTCGCTCAACACGCCCAACGGCGTGAAGGTGTCGATCATGCTGGAGGAGACCGGGCTGCACTACGAGCCGCACTTGGTCGACTTCGGCAAGGACGACCAGCACTCGCCCGAGTTCCTGTCGCTGAACCCGAACAACAAGATCCCCGCCATCGTCGACCCCAACGGCCCGGGCGGGCGGCAGATCGCGCTGTTCGAGTCCGGCGCCATCCTGGTCTATCTGGCGGCCAAGACGGGCGAACTGCTGCCAAAGGACGACATCGAGCGCTACGAAACGCTGCAATGGCTGTTCTGGCAGGTCGGCGGCGTGGGCCCCATGTTTGGCCAGGTCGGCTTCTTCCACAAGTTCGCCGGCAAGGACTGGGAGGACAAGCGCCCGCGCGACCGCTATGTGCAGGAAACCCGCCGCCTGCTGGGCGTGCTGGACCAGCGCCTGCGGGACCGGACCTGGATCATGGGCGAGGACTACACCGTGGCCGACATCGCCGTGCTGCCCATGGTGCGCAACCTGATCGAGTTCTATGGCGCGGGCGAGCTGGTGGGCATCGACGACTTCGCGCAGGTGCGCCGCGTGCTGGCCAACTTCCTGGACCGGCCGGCGGTGCAGCGCGGGCTGAAAATCCCCTCGCGCGACGAATGACATGGGCGAAAGCCAAGGCACGGGTCATTCGGCGCTACCCAAACCATAGCTGCCAGCGCTTGCTGCGTAAGGCCTAGAGGCCAAAATGACCCCTATTCTTCCTGCCGCCGCGCACGCCGTTGCCGCATTGCGTGACGCGCGCCTGGCGCGCTCGGCTAAGCCGTTTCTCGCCCGCGGCGGCTCGCGCCGCGCGCACTGCGCCGGCTGCCGCCTGGTGGTCAGCCACTGCACCTGCGCCCTGCGCCCGCGCCAAGCCACCCGCGCCGGCGTGTGCCTGCTGATGCACGACATCGAGCCGCTCAAGCCCAGCAACACCGGCTGGCTGGTGGCCGACGTGGTGGCCGACACCTTCGCCTTCGGCTGGTCGCGCACCGAGGTCGACCCGGCCATGCTGGCGCTGCTGCAGGACGCGCGCTGGCAACCCTGGGTGGTGTTTCCCGCCGAAGGGCTGCCGCCCGAGCGCGTGGTGCACCGCCCGGCCGCTGCCGACGCCGCGCTGGCCCCGGCCGGCGAAGGCGCGCGGCCGCTGTTCGTGCTGCTGGACGGCACCTGGGCCGAAGCGCGCAAGATGTTCCGCAAGAGCCCGTGGCTGGAGCGCTTTCCCGTGCTCAGCCTGCAGGGCGACGCGCCCTCGCGCTACCAGTTGCGCCAAGCCCCGCAGGCCGGCCACTGGTGCACCAGCGAGGTCGCGGCGCGCTGCCTGGAGCTGGCGGGCGAGGCGCCGGCAGGCGCCGTGCTGCAGGCCTGGCTGTCGGTGTTCAGCGAGCGCTACGAGCAGGCGCGCCAGCAGCGGCGCGCGCAGCCGGACAGCGCCGCCCACCAGAGCCTGGCGGGCCGCGTTGCCGCCGCCCGGGCGCCGCAGGCGGTGCGTTCGTTCCCGCCAGCGGATGCCGCACTGCCCCTCACATCCCCCGCCGCGCCATGACCCGTACCGCCCCGCCCTCCTCTTCCTCTTCCTCTTCCTCTTCCGGCGCCACCCGCCGCCACGCGCTGGCCTGGGCTGGTGCCAGCGCGGCCGCGCTGGTCGGCCTGGCGGCGCTGCCGGGCTGCGCCGGCGCCGCCGTGCCGCGCTACACCTTCGGCGTGCGCGAGATCGAGCAGGCCCTGGCCTCGCGCTTTCCACGCCGCTATCCGCTGGGCGGGCTCATCGAGCTGGAGCTGCAGGCGCCGCGCGTGGCGCTGGTGCCCGAGCGCGACCAGCTCAACGCCGTGCTGGACGTACAGGCCGGCGGCCTGCTGCTGAACGGGCAGCGCCCGCGCGGGGTGCTGGACGTGGACTTCGGCCTGCGTTACGAGCCGTCCGACCGCACCGTGCGCGCGCAGCGCGTGCAGGTCAACGGCCTGCGCATCGCCGGCCTGCCGCCGGCCAGCGCCGAGGCGCTGGCGCGCTACGGCACCCCGCTGGCCGCGCAGGCGCTGGAGGGGGCGGTGCTGCACACCCTGCGCCCCGAGGACCTGGCCCTGGCCGACGGCCTGGGCGTGCAGCCCGGGCGCATCGCGATCACGCGGGCGGGCATCGTGGTCGAGTTCGCGCCGCGCGCCTCCCTGCGCTGACGCGGCTGCCCCCGCCGCCACGGCGGTGGCATGCGCGCCAACGCCTCGCGCTTCGCCCGCGTCCTACGTGGCGGTGGCGCGGCTGCGGTTACAAATTCGCATCGCCGTTTTCTTCGCTGCCGCCGCAGCGCCGCGCCATGAAGCCTTCGCACCCGCCGCACGCCGCCACCGGCTCCTCGTTTTTGCCCGCCGACGCGGTGGTCGTCGTCACCGGTGCGTCCAGCGGCATCGGCCAGGCCACGGCGCTGGCGTTCGCGCGCCGGGGGGCGCGGCTGGTGCTGGCCTCGCGCAACCCGGACACGCTGGCGCCCGTGGCGCTGGCCTGCCGCGCCGAGGGCGGCCAGGCGCTGGGCATTCCCACCGACGTGACCGATCCGGCGGCCGTGCAGGCGCTGGCGGACAAGGCGGTGCGCCACTTCGGGCGCATCGACGTGTGGGTCAACGCGGTGGGCGTGGGCGCCATCGGCCGCTTCGACCAGGTGCCGCTGGCCGCGCACCGCCGCGTGATCGAGGCCAACCTGCTGGGCCACCTGCACGGCGCGCACGTGGCGCTGGCGCGCTTTCGCGTGCAGACGCACGGCCTGCTGGTGAACATGATCTCCATCGGCGGCTGGCTGCCCACCCCCTACGCAGCCGCCTACGCGGCGAGCAAGTCGGGCCTGCGGGCGCTGTCCGAGAGCCTGCGCGCCGAGGTCGCCGACCTGCCGCACGTGCACGTGTGCGACGTGGCGCCCACCTTCGTCGACTCGCCCGGCCTGTCGCACGGCGCCAACTACACCGGCCGGCGCATCGACCCGCCGCTGCCGATGGTGGACCCGCGCCGCGTGGCGCAGACCATCGTCGCCCTGGCCGACACGCCGCGCCCGCGCGCGGTGACGTTCATGGGCATGGGCACACTGGCCGGGCGCCTGGCGCATGCCGTGGCGCCGCAGGGCGTGGGCTGGCTGATGCGCCGTGCCAGCGACGTGGGCCTGCGCCGCGCCGACCGCGTGCCGCTGTCCGAAGGCAACCTGTATCGCCCTTCACTGCAGACCGGCGTGGATGGCGGCATGCGCGGGCGCCACCGCGGCGCTGCGGCGGGCGCCGCCGTCGGTGCGGTGGCCGCGCTCGGCGCGCTGGGCGCCGCCGCGGGCTGGTGGCTGGGCCGGCGCCGGCGCTGACCAACCCCGCCGTGCCGCGCAGCGGGCATACGGATGGGGCGCTTTAAGCGCTGTACAGGCGCTGCGCGGGCAGGCGGGCGTGGCGCCGCTGGTCAGGGCAGCATGGCCTTTTCCTACAGGGCGCCGGGGGCGGGTTTTCTAGCATGGGGCCACGCGCAGCCTGCTGGCTGCCGGGCGCGGCGTTCTGCCCAGCCTCGCGTTTTCACCCCCTTTTTCCTTTTCCTCTCCCCTTCTTCCGAGGATCGCCATGCCCACCGCACAACCATCTGCCAACCACACCGCTGCCACCGCGCTGCCGGAGGCGACCGACCACACCCTGGTGCCCACCCCGGCCAACGCGCCCAGCGCCCACGCCACGCACCGCTTCACGCTGTACGCGTACCGGGGCCGGGTCTATGCCAGCAACGTGCGCGACAAGCTGATCGACCTGGGCACGGTCAGCCAGCAGGATGATGGCTGGGCCTATGCCCTCGACGGCGACGTCTGCCCGGGCGAGTCGGGCTTTGCCAGCGCCGAAGAGGCGCTGGCAGCAGTCGGGCGCTGCGTCACCTTCCTGTACCTGGACGGCCAGTTCACCGCCCAGCGCGATCTGTCGGATGTGAACCGGCCGGACCTGCCGGACGCGCCGCAGGTGCGCGTCACGCTGGACCCCAAGGGCCTGGCAGACCCGGCGGTGGGCGACGAGGCGTGAGCGGCCGACCGCGCGCTGCGCGCTGCCGCCCTTGGGGGACAATGGCGCCTGTTCGCTTTTCCCTGCCCGTTTCGTTTTTTGGATGAACCCCGCGCCATGCACATCGCCCAGGACACCGTCGTCACCTTCCATTACCAGCTCACCGACGCCGACACCGGCAAGCCGCTGGGCAGCGGCGACGGGGCCTACCTGCACGGCGGCTACGGCAACATCTTTCCGCCGGTCGAAGCGGCCCTGCAGGGCCAGGAAGCCGGCCACGCGCTGACCCTCACGCTCACCGCGGCCGAGGCCTACGGCGAGCGCGACGAGTCGCTGGTGCGCACCATCCCCAAGAGCGAATTCCCGCCCGGCGTGAAGGTGGGCGGCCAGTTGCAGGGCCCGGGGCCCGACGGCAACCCGGTGGTGTTCAACGTGGTCAAGATCAAGGGACCCGAGGTGCACCTGGACGGCAACCACGCCCTGGCGGGCCGGGCGCTGCGCTTTGCCTGCAAGGTCCAGTCGGTGCGTGCCGCCACCGCGGAAGAGATCGCGCACCGCCACGTGCACGGCGAGCACGGCCACCACCATTGATTCTCACTCCTGTTTTCATAGCTGCCAGCGCAGGCAGGACAAGCGCTGGAGCCTGAAAACACCCCAGATCACCAAACCCTGTGCTGCTCAGAAGCGGCGCAGCAGCTCGCGGCGCAGCAGGCGCGCCGCGCGGTCGCGGATGCGCAGCGGGCTGTGGCCCGGGCGCGGCTGGATCCGCGCCAGCCGGCAGGCCGCCAGGAAGTCGTGCAGGATGGGCGAGTCGTCCAGCACCTGCGCGTTCTTGGCGCGGAACTCCGGGTGCCACTGCGTGGCGGCGATGTAGCCGCGCCCGTGGCTGGCGCTGCGGCGGATGGCCTCCGGCACGCAGTCGGGGTAGCTCCAGGCCTCGATGTGAAAGCCCGGCGCCAGGTCCTTGATGGCCTGGTGGTGGATGCTGTTGACCATCACGCGCTCCTGGCCGGGGTACATGCGCGCCAGGTAGCTGCCCGGCACCAGGTCCACCTCGTGGAAGTGCTGGTCGTAGGTGCTGGGGTTGCGGTGCGACATCGCACCGGGGTGCTGGGTCTCGATGTCCTGGTACAGCGTGCCGCCGAAGGCCACGTTGATCAGCTGCAGGCCACGGCACACGCCGAAGATCGGCTTGCCCTGCTGCTCGAAGGCCTCGACCACCGCCATGTCGTACAGGTCGCGCACCTGGTCGCCCATCCACGCGTCCTTGAGCGGCACTTCGCCGTAGCTGCCCGGCCACACGTCGGAGCCGCCGTGCATCACCATGCCGTCCAGCCACTCGGCGTAGTGCTTGAGCGTGACGTCGCCGCGCGCGGTCTCGCCCGTCGGGCAGGGCACCATCACCACCAGCGCGCCAGCCGACATCAGCCAGTGCGCGATGGACTGCTCGACGTATTGCAGGGTCTTGTTGGTGAACAGCGGTCGCTTGGGGTCGGCATGCGAGAAGCAGGCCGACAGGCCGATCTTCAGGCGCTCGGTGGGGGGATTCATCATGGGGGAAAAGGGCTCCTTCAACCCCGACGCATTGTGTCCGCCGCCCAGACGAAGCCCTGTAGGAAGGGGTCCGCAGCTGCTGGGGGAAGGGGGCGCGATCCGCGCGAGGCGCGCTGTGGGTGGGGCATGATGGTCCAGTGGCCGGCGCATGCACGACTGCGGCAGGCCGGCCCGCCATTTCGCCATTGCATCACCAGCCAAGGAGAACTACATGCAGGTACAGGTTCGCACCGACGACAACATCCAGGGCGGCGAGTCGCTGATCCAGTGGGTGGAACAAGAGGTGACCACCAAGCTGTCGCGCTTTCGGGAATACCTCACCCGGGTGGAGGTCTACCTGTCCGACACCAACGCCGGCAAGGGCGGTGAGAACGACAAGCGCTGCGTCATCGAAGCGCGCCCCGCCAACCACCAGCCGCTGAGCGCGCAGGCCGACGCCACCAAGGTCGCAGAGGCCTTCCACGCCGCCATGGAAAAGCTCATCCGCGTCGTCGGCGACGACCAGGACAAGCACCGGGCCCGCCAGGGCCACGAAACCATCCGAACGCCCGACGGCCACGTGCCCGGAAGCGGCGCGGCGTAAGGGGCCGGCGCCGCGGTACAACGCCTTGCCAGCGTTCGGCGCGGCGCCCGCTCCCCTTCATCCAGGCTGCCCCGCGGGCAGCCTTTTTTGTGGGCTTTCGCGAGGCGGTGCGATCAGAAGCTGCTGCCCGGCTGCTGCAAAAAGGCGAGCTCCTCGGCCGTGCTGGTGCGGCCCAGGGCAGCATTGCGGTGCGGAAAGCGGCCGAAGCGCTCGACGATGTCGGCATGGGCGTGCGCGAAGTGCAGGTTCTCCGGCCGGTCCAGGGCGCTGAACAGCCGCACCGATTCGCGCTGCATGGCCAGCGACTCGCTGTGCATGAACGGCATGTACAGGAACGACCGCTGCTCGGGCGACAGGGCCGCGTCGTGGCCGGAGCGCAGCGCCTCCTGCGCCAGCACCAGCGCCATGCCGTCGTGCGCGAAGGCCAGCGGGCTGTTGCGGTGCAGGTTGCGCGAGAACTGGTCGATCACGATGATTTCCGCCAGGCGGCCCTCGGCCTGGCCACGCCAGTCCCACAACTCGCCCTGTACGGCGCGCGCGTGCAGCGCTCCGAAACGCTCGCGGATGGTCGCGTCGAAGGCGTCGTCGCGCGCGAACCGCTGCTTAGGCGGCGTGTCCTCGAACCAGAAATGCAGAACGTCGTGCGGTGTCATGGCGGTCGATCGCAAGAGGAATGAAAAAAGCCCGCCGCCGCCGCGCACCCGTGCGCAGCGGCGGTGGGCCGCACAGGGGACAACGCCGCGGCGGGTGCGGCAGCCGGGCACTGTACGCGCATGCGCCGCGCCGCCCCGGCCCGCCTGCCCCCGCGCAGGCGCCTGTCAGTGCATCAACGCGCGCGCAGGTTGCCTTGCTCGTCGGCGATCACGATCTCCACGCGGCGGTTCATGGCACGGCCTTCGGCGGTGTTGTTGTCCGCCACCGGATAGGACTTGCCGTAGCCGCGCGCGGTGATGCGAGACGCCTCCACGCCGCGCTGCACCAGCGCGCTTTGCACGGCCTGGGCGCGGCGCTGCGACAGGTCCATGTTGTAGGCGTCGCCGCCCACGCTGTCGGTGTAGCCCTCGATCAGCAGGCGCCGGTCGGGGAACTGGCGCAGAAAGCCGGCCAGCTTGTCCAGGCGCGGCGCGGCCTGGGGCGTCAGGTCGGACTTGTTGAAGGCGAACAGCACGTCGCCCAGGGTCACCAGCAGGCCGCGCTCGGTCTGCTGGCCCTCGATCTCGCGCAACTGGGCCTCGAGCTGGCGCACGCGGTCCTGCGCGGACTGGGCGGCGGCCTGCTGCTGCGCGGCGCGCTGCTCGGCGCTCATGGCCTGCTGCTGCGCGAGCTGCGCGTTGCGCGCCTGCGCGGCGGCCTGCTGGCGCGCGGCCTCGGCCTCGCGGGTGCGTGCTGCCAGCCGCAGCCGGTCGGCCTCGCTGCCGGCCTGCTTGACCTGGTCGTCGGCCTTGCGCGCACGGGCCGTGTTCAGCGCCGTTTCCGCCTGCTGCTGGGCCAGGTAGGCCAGGTGGTTGGCCTCGGCGGCGTCGCGGTCCTCGCGCCAGACCTCGTCGGCGCGCTCCAGCGTGTCGGACGCGGTCTTGGCCTCCAGTTGCGCGTAGCGGCCCACGTCGGGGTCGGTGACGGTGCGGTTGACGGTGGCGCGCGCCTGCTCGACCGAGTCGAGCGGGGCGCGCGAAGCGCAGGCGGCGAGCGTGCCGGCAGCGATCAGCGCGGCAGCCAGCGAGGTGAGGCGTCGGAAGTCAAAAGACATGGTGGTCGGTCCTGAAAAGCGAAAGGGGCATCCCGAACGCGGCGGCGCGCCACGCGGGCGCGGGCGCCGCAGCGGTCGTCAGCGCGCCGGGGCGGGCGTGGTGGTGATGGTGGTGGTCGTCGTCGCGCCGGGCTGCGCCGGCACAGGCACCGGCACGGGAACCGGCACTGCCACAGGCTCGCCCGCGCCGCGCGCGCGGTAGTCGATCTCCTGCTGCAGCGAGCGGATGCTGCCGCGCACTTCCTGCAGGGTCTGCGCGTTGTCCACCGCCTCGGCCTTGGCTTCGGCCAGGCGCGCGTCGGCCTCGGCCTCGGTGGCCAGGCGGCGCGCCTCCTTGTAGTCCTTCTTGTCCATGGCGCGCTGGGCCTGCATCCACTTGTCGCGGGCGCGCTGCAGCTCCACCGGGGCGTTGGCCGCCACCTCGGGCATGGCCGTGACGCGGTCGAGCGTCGCGCGGCCCACCGCCATCTCGTCGGTGGGCTTGGGGGTGGAGGAACAGGCCGCCAGGGCGCCCAGCGCCAGGGCAGCCGTTGCGGTGCGGACCAATGGGGAAATGTTCATGGAAGTCGAGCTCCTTGTAGGGACGCCGCACGGCGGTGTTGTGGCGCGCGCGGCGGGAAGTGCCTGCGGACGGCAGCCCCGAAGGCCTGCCACCGGCCCGGGGCATCGCGAACCAAAATTATGAAAACCGGGGCCCCCGCCTTCCCGTCAGCGCAGCGCAGCAACACCCGTGGGTCCAGTCCGACGGCGTCTGCAGGCCATGCACGCGGGCGCCGCAAGGCTCGCGGCTTCAGCGCGTGCGCAGCACCGGGTAGGGATTCACGGCCTCGCCCTTCCACCAGGCGCGGTCGGCGGGCAGGCGGGCGATGGCGAAGTGCAGGTGCGGCGCGTCGGCGCGCGCGTTGCCGGTGCTGCCCACGTAGCCGATCACCTGGCCGCGGCGCACCGTCTGCCCTTCGCGCAGCCCGTCGGCGTAGCGCTGCAGATGGGCGTAGTAGTAGCTGTAGCGCCCGGAGGGGTCGAACTGGTAGATGGTGATGCCGCCCGGCTTGCTGAGAAACAGCTTGGCGATGCGCCCGTCCTCCACCGCCAGCACCGGCGTGCCGGCCGGCGCGAGGATGTCGATGGCGTCGTGCCGCCGGCCCTGGCTGCGCGCCTGGCCGAAGGTGTCGACCAGCGCGTGCGGGGCAACCCCCGCCACCGGCAGCGTGAGCTGGCGTGCGGCCAGCAGGGCCGTGTCCTGCGGCAGGGGGTCTGCGGGCGGGGGAGCCGCGCCCGCCGCCACCGCCGCACCGGACAGCGCCAGCAGCGCGGCGACACCTGCAGCGCGCAACTGCGTCTCGCTACTTTTTCGATAGCTGCTAGCGCTTATCCAGAAAGCGCTGGAGGCCGATTTGGCATGGAACAAGGGTGACCGCCCCGCGCCGCGCCTCAGGCCTTGACCTCGACCTTGGCGCCCACCTTGATCACGCGGGCCAGCCGCTCGGCGTCCCAGTTGGTCAGGTGGATGCAGCCATTGGTCTCGGAATGCCCGACCTTGGACGGGTCCGGCGTGCCGTGGATGCCCCAGTGCGGCTTGGTCAGCCCCAGCCAGACCGTGCCCACCGGGTTGTTCGGCCCGGGTGGCAGCTCGGCCTTTTCGGTGTCCTGCGGCGCGCTTTTGAGCAGCGCCGGGTCGTAGGTGAAGCTGGGGTTGTCCACCGCGTTCTTGATGGCCATGCCGCCCAGCGGCAGCGGGTCGTTTTTCTCGTTGCCGATGCTGATGGGAAAGCCCGCGACCGGCTGGCCATCCGCATCCAGCACGAACAGCACGCGCTCGCCCTTGTCGATCTCCAGGTTCTGCGACAGGCGCGCGGGCGCCTTCGATTCGCGCACGTGCGGCACGGCGATCTCGCTGCCGGCGGCGATCTTCGCGCCCGGGTTCAGGCGTTTCAGGAAAGCCGGGTTCACGTGGAAGCGCTCGCCCAGCATCTCCTCGAGCGACTCGTAGGGCAGCGCCTTGCGCTGGGCGCGCTCGGCCACATCCAGCGGCGTGGGCTCGAACGGGCCCTTGGCGTCCTGCTCGGTCACCGTGTAGCGGGTGAGCAGCGGCGCGTCGCTCGCCTTGCGCAGCGCGGCCCAGGTGGCCTCGTCGATGCGGCCGCTGTCCTTCAGGCCCTGCGAGCGCTGGAACGCGCGCACCATGCGCTGCATGTTCTTGCCGAACGCCCCGTCGATCTCGCCGGGCGAGAACCACGCCCGGTCCAGCAGGATCTGCGCCCGCGCCACCGCCGCCGAACGCGCGCCCTGCGCCAGCGCCGGGGAGTCGGTGGCGGCGTTGAAGGCGTCGAATTCGAGGGCGCCGGCGGCCTTGGCGGCAGGGCCCTGGGCGGGGGCAGCGGCGCGCGCCCAGCTCTGGGGCGCCAGGCCGATGGCGAGGGCGGAGACGAGAAGGAAACGGCGGTGAAACGTCATGGCAGCGGGCGTCGCAAGACAGGGCAACAAACAAGGCCCGCAGTGTGCTGGGGCTGCCCCTGCCCGGCTGTAGGAAGCGCCTGCGGCCCGCCGTCGGGTTTGGGCGCCGCACGCTGCCACAAAAAACGCGCCCGAAGGCGCGTTGGGGTGGGCACAAAGGCGGGGTGGACGCTTACTTGGCGGCCATCACCCGCACCATCTCCAGGCACTTGTTGGAGTAGCCCCACTCGTTGTCGTACCAGGACACGATCTTCACGAAGGTCTTGTCCAGGGCGATGCCGGCGTCGGCGTCGAACACCGAGGTGCAGGTCTCGCCGCGGAAGTCGGTGGCCACCACCTTGTCCTCGGTGTAGCCCAGGATGCCCTTCAGGGCGCCCTGCGACTGGGCCTTCATCTCGGCCTTGATCTCTTCGTACGACGCGTCCTTTTCCAGCTCCACCGTCAGGTCGACCACCGACACGTCGGAGGTCGGCACGCGAAAGGACATGCCCGTGAGCTTGCCCTTGAGCGCGGGCAGCACCACGCCCACGGCCTTGGCCGCGCCGGTGCTGCTGGGGATGATGTTCTCCAGGATGCCGCGGCCGCCGCGCCAGTCCTTGTTGCTCGGGCCGTCCACGGTCTTTTGCGTGGCGGTGGCGGCGTGCACGGTGGTCATCAGGCCGCGCTTGATGCCCCACTTGTCGTGCAGCACCTTGGCCACGGGGGCCAGGCAGTTGGTGGTGCACGATGCGTTGGAGATGATGGCCTGGCCAGCGTAGCCCTTGTCGTTCACGCCGAAGACGAACATCGGCGTGTCGTCCTTGGAGGGGGCCGACAGCAGCACCTTCTTGGCGCCGGCGGCCAGGTGCTTGTCGGCGCTGGCCTTGTCCAGGAACAGGCCGGTGGACTCGATGACGATGTCGGCGCCGACCTCGTTCCACTTCAGGTTGGCCGGGTCGCGCTCCTGCGTCAGGCGGATCTTCTTACCGTTGACGACGAGCGTGTTGCCCTCGACCGAGACCTCGCCCTTGAAGCGGCCGTGCACGCTGTCGTACTGGAGCATGTAGGCCAGGTAGTCCGGCTCCAGCAGGTCGTTGATGGCAACGACTTCGATGTCGGAGAAGTTCTGCACGGCAGAGCGCAGCACGTTGCGGCCGATGCGGCCGAAGCCGTTGATACCGATTTTGATCGTCATGGCGGGAAGCTCCAGGAGGTTGCGAACAATCGAAAAGCCCCGGGCGCCACCGGCGCCGCAGGGCGGCGTGGATCAGCGGCGGCGCAGCGCGGCGCGCACGGTGTCGGCGACGTTCTCGGGCGTGAAGCCGAAGTGCTTGAAAAGCACCGGCGCCGGCGCCGATTCGCCATAGGTGTCGATGCCGACCACGGCAGCAACGCCGTACTTCCACCAGAAGTCGGTCACACCCATCTCGACGGCGATGCGCGGGATGCCATCGGGCAGCACCAGGCGCTTGTAGCGCGCGTCCTCGCGGTCGAAGGTGGTCGTGCTGGGCATGGAGACCACGCGCACGGCGATTCTTTGCGCGGCCAGCAGCTTTTGCGCTTCGATGGCCAGGTGCACCTCGGAGCCGGTGGCGATGATGACCGCCTGCGCCTTCTTGCGCAGGCCCGCGTCCCCGGGTTCGGACAGGATGTAGGCGCCGCGCGAGATGTCGCCCAGGTCGCGTTTGGCCAGGTGCGGCAGGTTCTGGCGGCTCAGCAGCAGTGCCGTGGGCCGGTCGCGGTTGGACAGCGCGACGCTCCAGGCCACGGCCGTCTCCACCGTGTCGGCGGGGCGCCAGACGTCCAGGCGCGGGATCAGGCGCAGGCTGGCGGCGTGCTCGATGGACTGGTGCGTGGGGCCGTCCTCGCCCAGGCCGATGGAGTCGTGCGTGAAGACGTGGACCACGCGCTGCTTCATCAGCGCGGCCATGCGGATGGCGTTGCGGCTGTAGTCGGAAAACGTCAGGAAGGTGCCGCCGTAGGGGATGAAGCCGCCGTGCAGCGCGATGCCGTTCATCACCGCGGCCATGCCGAACTCGCGCACGCCGTAGTTGATGTGGCGCCCGCCGACGTGCACCGTCTGGTCGCCCACCGCCACTTCCACCTGCAGCACATCGCCGGTGTCCGGGTCCATGCGCAGCGCGGGCGTGCTCTTGGTGTTGGTGAGGTTGGAGCCGGTGAGGTCGGCGCTGCCGCCCAGCAGCTCGGGCAGCTGCGCGGTGAACGCTTCCAGCGCCATCTGGCTGGCCTTGCGGCTGGCCACGGTCTGCGCGGCGGCCTGCGAGTTGACCACCAGGTCCACGGCCACCTGGGCGAAGTGCGCGGGCAGGTCGCCGGCCATGCGGCGGGTGAACTCAAGGGCGAGTTCCGGGTGCGCGGCGGCGTAGGCGTCGAAACGCTGCTGCCAGTCTTGCTCGGCCTGCGCGCCGCTTGGCTTGCCGTCCCAGTCCGCATAGACCTCGGCGGGGATGTCGAAGGGCTGGTGGCTCCAGCCGATGGCGTTGCGCGTCAGCGTGATCTCGTCCGCGCCCAGCGGTTCGCCGTGCGCCTTGGCCGTGTTCGCGCGGTTGGGCGAGCCGCGGCCGATGGCGGTCTTGCAGACGATGAAGCTGGGCTTGTCCTGGCTGGACTTGGCCAGGGCGATGGCGTCGGCCACCGCGTCCGCGTCGTGGCCGTCCACCGGGCCGATGACGTTCCAGCCGCAGGCGCGCAGGCGCGCCGGCGTGTCGTCGATGAACCAGGGCGCGACCTGGCCGTCGATGCTGATGCCGTTGTCGTCGTACAGCGCGATCAGCTTGTTCAGGCGCCAGGCGCCGGCCAGCGACAGCGCCTCCTGGCTGATGCCTTCCATCAGGCAGCCGTCACCCAGGAAGGCGTAGGTGTGGTGGTCCACCACCGTGTGGCCTTCGCGGTTGAATTCCTTGGCCAGCAGCTTCTCGGCCAGGGCAAAGCCCACGGCGT
>DAMCAL010000044.1:0-19470 GCA_032059585.1 Burkholderiaceae bacterium | reverse complement strand
AACGGAAAAACGTCTGGCCAGTCCGGCTACGACGTTGACTGCTGGGGCAAATGATGAAGCCCAGCCCGGGGCGCTAACATGCCCGCGCTATGGCAATTGCAGACCCACACCCTCTCATCACACAAGCGCTTGGCCTTGCCACCCAAGCGCTTTTTCTGTCCAGCCCCAACCCCCGCGTCGGCTGCGTCATAGCCGGCGCCAGCGGTGAGATCCTGGGGAAGGGTTTCACCCAACACGCCGGCGGCCCCCACGCCGAAGTCATGGCGCTGCGCGACGCAGCTTCCCAAGGCCACGATTTGCATGGCGCTGTCGCCTACGTCACACTCGAGCCTTGTTCCCATCACGGCCGTACCGGCCCGTGCTGTGACGCGCTCATTCACGCGGGCATCGGCCAAGTGGTGGCCTCCATTGCCGACCCCAACCCGCTCGTCACAGGACGCGGCTTCGAGCGACTGCGCGCCGCGGGCGTTGACGTTCAGGTCGGGCTCGGCGCACGAGAATCCCGGGAATTGAACATTGGGTTCTTCAGGCGCATGGCTCGCGGCACCCCTTGGGTCCGCGTTAAAGCAGCCACATCTGTCGACGGCGCAACGGCCCTGGCAAACGGCGCCAGCCAATGGATCACCTCAGCCGATGCGCGCGCCGACGGCCATGCTTGGCGCGCGCGCGCGTGCGCTGTTTTGACCGGCAGCGGAACGGTGTTGGCAGATGATCCGCGTTTGGACGTGCGCGAGGTGGCTACTCCTCGCCAGCCTCTGCTCGTGGTAGTAGACAGCCAGCTGCGCACCCCGCCCACCGCTCGCCTCTTCGATGTGCCGCAGCGGGAAATCCTCATCTATACCGCCGTTCCTGACCCTAGCGCGAGCCGCATGGCGCTGGAAGCGCGCGGCGCCACTGTGGTCCACCTGCCGGGCCCTGGCGGCCGAGTCGACTTGGGCGCGATGCTGCGCGACCTGGCCGCACGCGAGGTAAACGAACTGCATGTTGAAGCCGGCCCCACGCTCAACGGTGCCTTGGTCGGCCAAGGCTTGGTGGACGAGTTCCTGCTTTACGTGGCGCCGCGGCTGCTGGGGGCGGGTGGCAGGCCCATAGCGCAGTGGGGGCCCCTCCACAAGCTGAGCGAGGGGCTGGGTCTGCATTTCGAGGACGTCCAGTCCATCGGTCCGGATCTGCGCATTCGTGCCCGCATACCCGGCCGAGCAGATTTCTGACCACTGACGAAGGAGTTGCTGCGGCCGCGGTGCTGCTATCACGGCCCGTCCGGCCCACCTGCAGCCGGGTTAGCGTCCGACACATCCGAACCGGGCACAGGCGCTATAACTTTGCATCCGCTTACAAGCCCCGCAGCCTGTGCACCCTACCCCATGCAGCTCCCCTCGGTTTCCCTCTCCTGGCCCAGGCCACGCACCCTCGCGCAGGGTTGGCTCGCGGTAATGTTGGCCGTTCTGTGCACCGCATGTGCAGGGCTGCCGAAAGATGTGGAGCGTCCGGTTTCGTATGCCATCGACGTGGCGAAGGAACCCACCGCGCTCTCAGCCTTGGTCCAGCAGCAGCGCCGCGCGGCGGGTGCCCGTTCTGCCTCCGGCTTCACGCTGCTGAATGGCCCGCAGGAGGCCTACGGCAGCCGCCTGGCCCTGGCCCTGCAGGCGCAGAAAACGCTGGACCTGCAGTACTACGCCATCCACGCCGATGACAGCACGGCACGGCTGCTGCGCGAGGTGGTGGCGGCCGCGCGGCGCGGCGTGCGGGTGCGCATCCTTCTGGACGATTTTCACAGCACCGGGCGCAACGCGCTGGTGATGAGCCTGGCGTTCGAGCCGCACATCGAAATGCGCATGTTCAACCCGGTTGCCGGCACACGAGCTTCGATGCTCGGGCGACTGTGGGGTTCGGTCACCGATTTTTCCCGCGTCCAGCAGCGCATGCACAACAAGCTGTTCATCGCCGACAACGTCATGGGCGTGACGGGCGGGCGCAACCTGGGCGATGCCTATTTCGGCCAGGGAATGGGCGAAAACTTCGTGGACCTCGATGTGTTGGCCGCGGGGCCCATCGTGGCCGATATGTCGCGCAGCTTCGACACCTACTGGAACAACCCGCGCTCCTACCCGGTGGAGTCGCTCATCACGCGCGAGGAAATCGACCGCCTGCGTGTGCAACTGGTACGCGACAGCGAGGAGCAACAGGCCGAAGACACGCAAGCGTCAGGCAAGCCGGCCGACAAGGAGAAGGACAAGGAAAAGGACAAGGCACCGCCCCCGGAACTGGTGCCACCCGCCGGGCCGGCCAGTCCACGCGAGCAGGCGGCAGCGCAGCGCGCGTGGGACGAACAGCCGATGGATTTGCGCCGTGCGCAGCTCGTTTGGGCTCCGGCCGTGATGCTGGCCGACAAGCCCACGAAGATCGCGCTGGACGGCAGCGCCGAGGAGGAAGTGCCACCGCCTGCGCCGCAGGAAGCGGCCACCGCCTCTCCCACGCGGGTGGCCAGCGCCGCAGCCGGGGCGAAAGCGCAACCCAGCGGCAAGGCGGCGGCGAGCAGCCCTTCGGCTACGGTGGCGACCGCCGCCGATGCCCGCACCGCGCATGCTCCGCCACGCAAGGCAGCCTCAACTGCGCAAGGCGACGACCCGAACCCTGCCCCAGCGCCGCAAGGAGATGGCGACACCGTGGTCGACGGGTTGCTGACGCTGATCGAACACACGCGCAGCGAGCTGCTGATCATCTCGCCCTACTTTGTCCCGGGCGAGGACATGAAACGCGCTTTCGCCGAGGCGCGCGCGCGCGGTGTGCGGGTGCGCATCCTGACCAACTCGCTGGCCTCGAACGACGCGCCTATCGCCCATGTGGGCTACGCGCGCCACCGGGAAGAACTGCTGGAAATGGGGGTCGAGCTGTATGAGCTGCGCAGCGAGCAGCCCGCCGATCGCTCGGCGCTGGGCAGCGCCAGCCAGGGCTCCGTGCGCTCGGGCAGCGCCAAGGGCAATTCCGGCAACGAAGGTGCCTCGGGCGGTGCCACGGGCGCCTCGCGCTCCATGCTGCACTCCAAGGTGCTGGTGGTGGACCGCCGGCTGGTCGTCATCGGCTCCATGAACCTGGACTTGCGCTCGCAGTTGCAGAACACGGAGATCGCGCTGCTGGTGCGCAGCCGTGTCCTCGCGGAGCAGGCCGCCCGGCAGATCGAGATGACGATGCGTCAAGGCTCCTGGCATGTCGAATTCGACGACGACCAGGACCTGGTCTGGCGCGCCCCCGAAGGCAGCGACGTGCCCGATGCACATGCCGAGCCGGATACCCCCTTTCGCCTGCGCCTGATGCTCAAGCTGCTCGGGCCGCTGGCACCGGATCGGCTGCTGTGAGGCAGCGCTGCTGCTCCACCCAGCGGGTAATGGTGCGCTGGTCGGTCAGGACCCGCACCTCGTCGAAGGCACGCTGCGCCTCGGGGTAACGCCGGCGCAGCAGGTTCAGCCACTGCTTGAGCCGCCCGGCGCGCTGGCCGGGCTCCAGATCGGCGCACACCAGGCGCCAAAAGCGTGCGATGTGGGGCAGCACCGCACTCCAGGACAATTCCGGCAAGTCGGACGCCTGCGTTTCCGCGCAGTGCACGGCGCGCCGGTTGGCGTTTCGGATCGCCAGGGCCAGGCCCGGGTCGGCCACGATGCCCCGGCCGAGCATCAACGCCTGGCAGCCACTCACGGCGCGGCAGCGCTGGGCGTCCTGCACAGTCCAAATCTCGCCGTTCGCCACCACGGGCACGCGCAAGGCCTCGCGCAGCGGCGCTATCAGTTCCCAGTAGGCCGGCGGCCGGTAACCATCGGCCTTGGTCCGCGCATGCACCACCACCTCGCACGCGCCGCCGTCCTGCATGGCCAGAGCGCACTCGCGAGCCCGCGATGGGTCGTCATAACCCAGCCGCATCTTGGCCGACACCGGCAGGTGCGGCGGCACCGCCCGGCGCACCGCGGCCACCACCTCGGCAATGCGCTCGGGTTCGCGCAGCAGCGAAGCGCCTCCGCCGTGGCGGTTCACCGTCTTGGCCGGACAGCCGAAGTTCAGGTCGATGCCCTCCGGGCCCAACTGCGCCAGGCGGGCGGCGTTCTCGGCCATGCTGACCGGGTCGGAGCCGAGCAGCTGCGCACGCACGGGCGTGCCCGCCAAGGTGCGGCCGCCGTGGCGCAGTTCGGGGATAAAGCGGTAGAACACCCGGTCCGGCAGCAGCGTGCCCGACACCCGGATGAACTCCGACACGCAGCGGTCCACGCCACCCACGCGCGTCAGGACGTCGCGTAGGACGAAGTCCAACAGGCCTTCCATCGGGGCTAGCAGCAGCGTCATCGCAGCGTGTGGCAGGCGCGAGGGTCAGCCGGTTTCAGCATCAAATAGGCCTCTAGCGCTTACCCAACAAGCGCAGGCAGCTATTATTTTTATAGCAAACCGACTGCAGTGCCTGTTGTGGTCAGTCGATCAGTTGAGGGGGCGCTTCAGGCGGACTTCCTCGATCTTCACGCCGCCCACGACGGCGGTCTTGGCGGTCGTCATCTCGCGCTTGAAACCGGCGAGCTCATGGAACCGCAGGGCGCGCTCGTTGCGCAGCGGCACCCAGGCGGTGACGGTGGTGCAGCCTTCTTCGGCCAGGCCGTCGCGCGCTGCGTCCCACAGGGCCACGCCCACGCCCTGGCTCCAGTGCGTAGGGGCGGCGTAGATGGCCCAGATCTCGCCGGTGGTCGGGCGGGTTTTCTCGTCGCGCGAGCGGTCGAAGCCGACGAAGCCGACGATCTTGTCGCCGTCCAGCGCCACCTGCACCTGCGGCTCGCAGTACTCGATGGCTTCGCGCCAGTAGGCTTGGCGCTTTTCCACCGAGGACATGGACTTCAACTGGTCGTCCGGCAACAGGCCACGGTAGGCCTCCAGCGCGGCAGAGGTGTGGACTTGGGCGATCGCCTTGGCGTCGCGGAGGGTGGCGGGACGTACCTGGATACTGGACATGGGTGAACGAAAACGGGGGACAAAGGGAAAACCCGCTATTTTCGCGCAAACGGATACAAGTGCGCCAGGGGGTCGATGCGCCCTGCCCTGCGTGCGCTCTTTGCAGCCAAAGCTTGCAGCGCCGCCCCCGCTGCGCTAGCGGGTCACATCAGCCGGCGCAGCAGCGCCATGACCCGGTCGAAGCGCGCTCCGTAAGGCGGGTACAGCAGGTGCCCCATGCTCCAGCGCGACTGGGCCAGCACGCTCTTTTGGTGGCAAAAGCGCAGATAGCCCGGCTCACCATGGTAGGCGCCCCAGCCGCTGTCACCGACGCCGCCGAACGGCAGGTTGTCGTGCGCGATGTGCATCAAGGTGTCGTTCACCGAGACCCCGCCGCTCACGGTGCGGCGCAGCACGTCCGCCTGCACCCGCTCGTCGCGGCCGAACCAGTACAGCGCCAGCGGGCGTGGCCGCGAGTTGATGTGCGCGATGGCATCGTCCAGGTGGTCATAGCCGAGCACCGGCAGTACCGGGCCAAAAATTTCTTCCTGCATCAGCTGCATCTGCGCCGTGGCGCCAAACACCAGCACCGGCGCCATCTGCCGGGCCACGCCGTCGCCGATGCCCTGCGGCGGCGGAGCCGGGGAGCCGGGTACGGGCTGCACCACTCTCACCTGCGCGCCCAGGGTCTGCGCCTGCTGCAGCATGGTGCGCAGGCGCGCCAAATGGCGCGTGGAGACGATGGAGGCATAGTCGGGGTTGCCTTCGAAGTACGGAAACAGCTTGGCCACGGCCGCCTGGAAGGCGTCGGCAAACGCCGCTTCGCTGCCCCGGGGCAGCAGCACGTAGTCCGGCGCAATGCAGGTCTGCCCCGCGTTGAGCAGCTTGCCATGCGCGATCTTCAGGGCGGCGTCGTGCAGGTCGCATCCGGCGTCCAGGATGCAGGGCGACTTGCCGCCCAGCTCCAGCGTGGTCGGCGTGAGGTTGGCCGCGGCCGCCTGCGCGACCTTGCGGCCCACCGCCGTGGAGCCGGTGAAGACCAGATGGTCGAACGGCAGCGATGCCACCAGCGCCGCCGTGGACGCGTCGCCCTGCACCACGGCGAACTCCTCGGGAGCGAAAAATTGCCCTACGAGGGCGGCCAGTTGCGCAGAGGTGTGCGGCGTGAGTTCGCTGGGCTTGAGCAGCACGCGGTTGCCCGCCGCCAGCGCGCTCATGGCCGGGGCCAGGGCCAGCTGGATGGGGTAGTTCCACGGCGAAATGACCCCCACCACCCCCAGCGGCTGGCGTTCGATCCAGCCGCGCGCGGGCAGCAGGAACAAGGGTGTGCGCACGCGCTTCGGGCGGCTCCAGCGCGACAGGTGCTTGAGCGTGTGCGCCAGCTGGGCGCGCAACACGAAGAAATCGGCCACTTCGGTCAGCCGGGGCGAGCGCATGCCGAAGTCGGCCTGCACGGCCGCGGCCAGCACCGGTGCGTGTTCGTCCAGCAGCTTGCCCAGGCGCAGCAGGCGCTCGCGGCGCAGCGTCAACGGAGGGTCGGCCTGGGCCCGGCTGGCCTCGCGCTGGCGCGCGAAAAGATCACGGATATCGTCAGGCGTCATGCCCCGCATCATAGGCGCGGGGCCGCTGGCGTCAGCGGATCTCGCGCACCTGCACGTCGGTCACGTCGGCCACTTCGCGCAGCCGGGCGCCGCTGGCACGCGCGGTGGTCGCAGCGTGCGCGGTCCAGCGGGCAGTGCTGCGGGTGGCCTGGCTCCAGGCGCCGCGCGGATCGACGCGCATCCACGGCGTGACGGGCCGGCCCGTCAGGCGGGCCCAGACGAGGCGCAGGCCCCAGGCCACGGCCAGCACGCAGGCCATTGCCAGGATGCTCAGGAACAGCACCGCACCCATGGCAACCACCAGCAGGCGCAGCGTCCACCGGGACAGTCCGGTCAGCATGTCGTTCAAATCTTGCCCCTTTCTAGGCAGACAGAGCGCGCGACGCCCATGCCGCGCGTTCCGTCCCATGGTAGACCTCAGGGCGCCACTTCGGCCTCGCCGAACTGGAATACCCCTGGCTCGCGTACCGGATCGACTCCCACCGGAATCACGCTCTTGGGCGGATAGCGCCCTTCGAGCAGCAGCTTGGACAGCGGGTTTTCGATGCGCTGCTGGATGGCGCGCTTGAGCGGCCGGGCGCCGAACACGGGGTCGAACCCGACCTTGGCCAGCTCCTCCATCGCAGCTGGTGACACCTGCAGGTGCAGGTCCAGCTTGGCCAGGCGCGCCTCGAGCTGGCGCAACTGGATTTCTGCAATGGCTTCGATGTGCCGTGCATCCAATGCGTGGAACACCACCGTCTCGTCGATACGGTTCAGGAATTCGGGCCGGAAATGGGCCTTCAGCTCGCCCCACACCGCTTCCTTGATCTCCTCGGCGTCGCTTCCGACCATGCTCTGGATCAGGTGCGAGCCGATGTTGCTGGTCATGACGATGACCGTGTTCTTGAAGTCCACGGTGCGGCCCTGCCCGTCCGTCAGGCGGCCATCGTCCAGCACCTGCAGGAGCACGTTGAACACGTCCGGGTGGGCCTTTTCCACCTCGTCGAGCAGCACCACCGAATAGGGCTTGCGGCGCACGGTCTCGGTCAGGTAGCCGCCCTCCTCGTAGCCGACGTAGCCGGGCGGCGCGCCGATCAGGCGGGCCACGGAGTGCTTCTCCATGAACTCGCTCATGTCGATGCGCACCAGGTGCTCCTCGCTGTCGAACAGAAAGCCCGCCAGCGCCTTGCACAGCTCGGTCTTGCCCACGCCCGTGGGGCCCAGGAACAGGAAGCTGCCCAGCGGCCGGTTCGGGTCCGACAGGCCCGAGCGCGAGCGACGGATGGCGTTGGCCACGGCCGAGATCGCCTCGTCCTGGCCCACCACGCGCTCGTGCAGCTTGTCCTCCATGCGCAGCAGCTTGTCCTTCTCGCCCTGCATCATCTTGGCCACGGGAATGCCAGTGGCGCGACTGACCACCTCGGCGATCTCCTCGGCGCCGACCTGGGTGCGCAGCAGCCGGTGCTTGGGGCCCTTGCCGCCGCCGGCCTCACTGTCCTGCGCCTCTTTCAGGCGCTTTTCCAGCTCGGGCAGCTTGCCGTATTGCAGCTCGGCGACCTTGTTGAAGTCACCCTTGCGCTTCAGGTCCTCGATCTGGATGCGGATGGCGTCCACGTCCTTGCGGATCTGCTCGCTACCCTGGGCGCTGGCCTTCTCGGCCTTCCAGACCTCTTCCAGGTCGGCATATTCGCGCTCCAGGCTGGACAGCTCCTCCTCGATCAGCTGCAGGCGCTTCTGCGAGGCCTCGTCGGTTTCCTTCTTCACCGCCTCGCGCTCGATCTTGAGCTGGATCATGCGCCGCTCCAGGCGGTCCAGTGCCTCGGGCTTGGAGTCGATCTCGATCTTGATCTTGGCCGCGGCCTCGTCGATCAGGTCGATGGCCTTGTCGGGCAGGAAGCGGTCGGTGATGTAGCGCTGGGAGAGCTCGGCCGCGGCGACGATGGCCGGGTCGGTGATGTCCACGCCGTGGTGCGCCTCGTAGCGCACCTGCAGGCCGCGCAGGATGGCGATGGTGTCCTCCACGCTGGGCTCTTCCACCAGCACCTTCTGGAAGCGCCGCTCGAGCGCAGCGTCTTTTTCGATGTACTTGCGGTACTCGTCCAGCGTCGTGGCGCCAATGCAGTGCAGCTCGCCGCGCGCCAGCGCAGGCTTGAGCATGTTGCCCGCGTCCATGGCGCCTTCGGCCTTGCCGGCACCGACCATGGTGTGGATCTCGTCGATGAACAGGATGACGCGGCCTTCCTCGTGGGCCACTTCCTTGAGCACGGACTTCAGGCGCTCCTCGAACTCGCCGCGGTACTTGGCGCCGGCCAGCAGGCCCGCCATGTCCAGCACCAGCACACGCTTGTTCTTCAGCGTCTCGGGCACTTCGCCGGCCAGGATGCGCTGGGCCAGGCCTTCGACGATGGCGGTCTTGCCCACGCCGGGCTCACCGATCAGCACCGGGTTGTTCTTGCTGCGCCGCTGTAGCACCTGGATGGTGCGGCGGATCTCCTCGTCGCGGCCGATGACCGGGTCGAGCTTGCCCTGGCGGGCGCGCTCGGTCAGGTCCAGGGTGTATTTCTTGAGCGCCTCGCGCTGCCCTTCGGCCTCGGGGCTGTCCACTTTCTGGCCGCCGCGCACGGCCTCGATGGCCGTCTCCAGGCTGCGCCGGGACAGGCCGTTGTCGCGCGCCAGCTGGCCCGCCTCACCCTTGCTGTCCACCAGCGCCAGCAAAAACAGCTCGCTGGCGATGAACTGGTCGCCCCGCTGGATGGCCTCCTTTTCGGTGGCCTGCAGCACCCGGCCCAGCTCGGGGCTGGCCTGCACCTGGTCGTGGCCCTGCACCTGCGGCAGGCGTTTGATGGCCGCCTCGGCGGCCGCCAGCAGGCCATGGGCATTGGCGCCGGCGCGCTCCAGCAGCGCGCGCGGGCCTTCCTCCTGGCGCAGCATGGCGACCAGCAGGTGGGCGGGTTCGATGTAGGCGTTGTTGTGTCCGAGCGCCAGGGATTGGGCATCGGACAGGGCTTCCTGGAATTTGGTGGTGAGTTTGTCAAGACGCATGGGGCTCTCCTGCTTTCACCCAACTTAGGCCCATCCGGGGATATTTCAATCGCCGCGTGTGGAAGGCCCCAGGCCAGCTTGGGAAAATCTAGCCGGGCCCCGCATGGCGCTTAACCACGCCCGTGCGCAGCGGCGCCTTCTTTTCAGGTCACTGCGCCGCCACGAGCAGCATCAGGTCGGTGAAGCGCTGCCCCTGCACCAGCACATGGTCGCGGGCGGCGCGGGCGGCCGTGTCGGCGTCGCCCCGCCGCAGCGCGGCAACGATGTCGCGGTGCTCCTGCAGCGAGTGGGCCATGCGGTTGCGCATCTGCAGCTGCAGACGCCGGTACGGCTTGAGGCGGTTCTTCAGCATGATGGTTTGCTGCACCAGGAACGGATTGCCGCACGACTGGTAAATCAGGCGGTGGAACTGTTCGTTGGCGTAGTAATAGGCATTCAGCTCGCTGCGCGCGCATTCCGCCTCGCAGGCGGCGAGTGCCTGCTCCACTTCGGCCAGCATCGGCGCGGTCATGCGCCGGGCCGCCAGCCGGGCGCACAGGCCTTCCAGCTCGGCCATCACCTCGAACATCTGGATCAGCTCGGGCACCCCCACCTGCGCCACAAAGGTGCCGCGCTTGGGTTGTACTTCCACGAGTCCGCTGATCCCCAGTTGCTGCAGGGCCTCACGCACGGGCGTGCGCGAGACGCCGAAACGCGCCATCAGCTCTTCGATCTGGACCTGCTCGCCAGGCCGCATGCGGCCGCTGACGATGTCGTCCTCCAGTTGGTCGCGCACCTGCTGGACCCGGGAACGTGCAGTCGAGAGCGGTTTCATGAAGGGGCTGGGGTAACTCCCAAGCTGTGTAAGCGGTTTGATAAATATAACATCGAGCCGCATTAATACATCAATCTTGCGACCCATCAGGAGACCCACGATGACACCGAATTTTTCGTTTCGCCGGACTGCTGTGGCCCTGGCCGCGCTCGCAGGGTTGTGCGGCGCCGCACACGCCGATACCGTGCTCAAGCTGTCGCACCAGTTCCCTGGTGGCAAGGGCGATGTGCGCGATGAAATGGTGCAGATGATCGCCCGCGACGTCGCGGCGGCGAACGTGGGACTGACCATCAAGGTCTTTCCGGGCTCGAGCCTGGTGAAGCCGCAGGAGCAGTGGAAGGCCATGCAGACCGGCCAGATCGACATGTCGTCGTTTCCGCTCGACTACGCCTCCGGCTTCCACGCCCAGTTCGGCGCGACGCTGATGCCCGGCCTGGTCAAGAGCCATGCCCATGCGCGGCGCATCAACGATTCCGACTTCATGAAGGACATCAAGGGCATCGTCGAGCAGGGCGGCGCCAAGGTGCTGGCCGACGCGTGGCTCGCCGGCGCCTTTGCCAGCGCCGACAAGTGCATCCTGAAGCCCGAGGACGCCAAGGGGCTGAAGGTGCGCTCAGCCGGCGCCACTTTCTCGCAGATGTGGGCTGGCGCCGGCGCATCGGTGGTGTCGATCCCGTCCAGCGAGGTGTACAACGCCATGCAGCAGGGCGTGATCTCCGCGACCGACACCTCCACTGGCAGCTTCGTGTCGTTCCGCCTTTACGAACAGGTCAAGTGCATCACGGCGCCAGGCGACAACGGCCTGTGGTTCATGTACGAGCCCGTGCTGATCTCGATGAAGGCCTGGAACAAGCTGAACGACGCCCAGAAAAAAGCGCTGGTCGCGGCTTCCAAGAAGGCCGAGGATTACTTCGAAGCCGAGTCCAAGAAGCTCGACGACAAGATGGTCGAGACCTTCAAGGCGAACAGGGTGCAGGTCGTCACCATGAGCGATGCGGATGCCGACGCCTGGCGCGCCATCGCCCAGAACACCTCCTACAAGAACTTTGCCGAGAAGGTGCCGGGCGGCAAGGAACTGATCGAGAAGGCGCTGAGTGTCAAATAACGCGGCAGCCCGCCCGCTGCTCGCCTCCCCGGCGCCGCTGTGGGTGCGCGCGGTGGAGGCCGCCTCGCGCCTGTTCGGCGTGGCGGCGGCGGGCATGATCCTGGTGTCGGTGGTGGTGGTGTGCCAAATGGTGTTCGTGCGCGCCGTGCTGCACGAGTCGACCATCTGGCAGACCGAGTTCGTCATGTACCTGCTGGTCGCGGCCACCTTCATCGGGGCGCCCTACATCCTGCTGACGCGCGGGCACGTGGCGGTGGATGTGCTGCCGTTGATGGCCGCGCCCCCCATGCGCCGCAGGCTGCACGCCGCCGCGACCCTCATCGCCCTGGCGTTCTGCGGCTTCTTCCTGTACGCCGCGGTGCCCTGGTGGCACGAAACGTGGGTGTCCGGGCAGACCACCTCCTCGCTGTGGCGCGCGCGCATCTGGATTCCCTACCTGTCGGTTCCCGTCGGCCTGGCGCTGCTGTGCCTGCAGCTGCTGGCGGATCTGTGGATGGTGCTCACCCAGCGCTCCCATCCTTTCGGCCTGGCGCCGGAAGACGTCATCTGACCGTTCGGAAGATTCCATGAGCGCACTCGTCATCGGCCTGCTGATCTTCGTCGCCACGGTCGTGGTGCTGGCCACGGGCATTCCGATCGCCCTGGGCCTGGGCGCCGTCGCCCTGCTGTTCATGGTGGCCTTCGACGGCTGGAGCAGCGTGCACTTCGTGCCCGAAACGGTATTCGCAGGCCTGAGCGACTTCACCCTCGTATCCCTGCCGATGTTCATCATCATGGGCGCTGCAGTGGCCAGCTCGCGTGCCGGCAGCGATCTGTACGAGGCGCTGTCTCGCTGGCTGCACCGCGTGCCGGGCTCGCTGGTGATTTCCAACATCGGCGCCTGCGCGCTGTTCTCGGCCCTCACCGGCTCGTCGCCCGCCACCTGCGCGGCGATTGGCAAGATGGGCATTCCGGAAATGCGCAAGCGCGGCTACGACGCCGACCTGGCCACCGGCGCCATCGCTGCCGGCGGCACGCTGGGCATCCTGATTCCGCCCAGCATCACCATGATCCTGTACGGCATCGCCTCGGAGACCTCCATCGGGCGGCTGTTCCTGGCCGGCGTGCTGCCCGGCCTGCTGCTGACCGGCCTGTTCATGGCATGGGCGCTGTTCCTGAGCTACCGCCGCGGCACGGTATTGGTGGATGCAGACCGCATCTACAGCCTGAAGGAAAAGTTCGAGCTGCTGCCGCGCCTGCTGCCGTTCATGGCCGTGATCGTGGGCGTCGTGTACGCCCTCTACGGCGGCATCGCCACGCCGTCCGAGGCGGCCGGCATCGGCGCGGCGCTGTGCCTGGCGATGGTCATCGTCATCTACCGCGTCTGGAAGCCGATGGACCTGTGGGCCATCCTGCGCGACGGGTTGCGCGAGTCCGGCATGCTGATGCTGATCATGGGCACCTCGATTTTGTTCGGCTACATGATGTCCTCGCTGCAGGTGACGCAGTCGGTGGCGCAAAGCATCAGCGAGCTGAACGCCAACAAGTGGGTGATCCTGGCCGCCGTCAACTTGTTGCTGCTGGTGGCCGGCATGTTCCTGCCGCCGGCGGCCATCATCCTGATGACCACGCCCATCCTGATGCCGGTCATCACCGCCGCCGGGTTCGATCCGATCTGGTTCGGCGTGGTGCTGACCATCAACATGGAGCTGGGCCTGATCACCCCGCCCGTCGGCCTGAACCTGTTCGTGATCAACGGCATCACGCCGGACGTGCGCCTGCCGACCATCCTGAAGGGCGCGTTCCCCTTCATGGTGTGCATGGTGGTCGCCATCCTCATCCTGTGCGTCGTGCCGGAAATCGCCACCTGGCTGCCCAAGGCCTTGATGGGCTGACAAACGCCATGCTGGAAAAAATCCTGCGCCTGGCGCGCAACGCCACCCGCGACCGCACCGTCGAGCCGCTGCTGGCCGCCTGCCGGATGCTGGTGTCCGAGCGGGGCCAGGCCAACGTGTATGCCCTGGCGCTGCGCGTGGTGGACGGCTACCGGAGTCTGCCGCCCGCGCGCCGCGAGGCCTTCTTCTCCGCCTTGGCGACCGAGTTCAGCCCCGACCCGCAGGCGGTGGTGGCCGCGGCGACCGAATATGCCCAGGCGCCGACTGCCGCGCACCTGGCCCATCTCACACAGGTCGTGGAGCCCCCCCGGCAAGAGCTGCTGCGCCGCATCAACCGCGCGCCTGGAGGCACGGCCACGCTGCTGGCGATGCGCGACGACCTGCTGGGACTGTTCAAGAACAACCCCGAGCTCGCGGCAGTCGATGCGGATTTTCTGCACCTGCTGAGCTCGTGGTTCAACCCGGGCTTTCTGCGGCTGGAGCGGGTGGACTGGCAGTCCAGCGCCGAGCTGCTGGAAAAGCTGATCAAGCACGAGGCGGTGCACGAGATCAACGGCTGGGGCGACCTGCGCCGGCGTGTACAGCCCGATCGGCGCTGCTATGCGTTCTTTCACCCGCAACTCGCCAACGAGCCGCTGATCTTCGTCGAGGTCGCCATCGTGGACGGCATGTCGGACGCCGTGGCGCCGCTGCTCGAATCCGAGCCGCGCGACCCGCTGCCCGACAGCGCCCGCACGGCCGTGTTTTATTCGATCAGCAATTGCCAGCCCGGCCTGCGCGGCGTATCGCTGGGCAATTTCCTGATCAAGAAGGTCGCGGACCAGCTCCTCCAGGAGCTGCCGCAGCTCAAGACGTTCTGCACGCTCTCGCCCATCCCGGGTTTTGGCCGCTGGCTGGCCAGCGCGCCCGAGCTGCCTGCCGCCTGGCAGGCCGCGCAGGCCCGCGTGGCCGCCTGGCGCGAGCAGCACCCTGCTCCGAGCGCTCAGGACATCGAGGGCATGGCCAAAGGCCTGCAGGCTGACCTGGCCAGTCTGTGCGCGCACTACCTGGTGCAGCAGACGCACGGGGCCCTGGCCGATCCGGTCGCGCGCTTTCACCTCGACAACGGTGCGCGCCTGGAGCGCATCAACTGCACCGCCGACCTGTCGCGCAAGGGCATTCGCCAGTCGCTCGGCCTGATGGTGAACTATCTATACGACATCGACGCGGTCGAAGAACGCCATGGGCAGTTCGCCCAGGGCAAGACCAGCCATTCGGCGGGCGTCAAGCGCCTGCTCAAACCCACCGCCTAGTTGGAACGGTACGTCCGCCATGCCCTCACACAACCTGTACGCCCTGTTCCACCAAGCCTTCGCTGCGCACCTGGACCGCAACGCCATCCATACCGACACGGGCGAGCGTTTCACCTTCGGCGACCTGGACCGGCAGTCGGCCGCCATCGCCCGCTGGTTCTCCAGCATCGGCCTGGAGCCGGGTGATCGGGCCATGGTGCAGGTGGAGAAGTCCGTGCCGGCGCTGGTGTTCTACCTGGCCTGCCTGCGCAGCGGGATCGTCTACGTGCCCCTGAACACCGCCTACCAGTCGGCGGAGCTGGCGTACTTCATGGAAAACGCCCAACCACGTGTGTTCGTGGCCGACCCGGCGCGCGCCGAGGCGTTGGCTGCCCTGGCTTCAGGCCTGGGGGTGGAGCACCTGGTCACCCTGGGCGCGGACGGCCGGGGCAGCCTGGTGGACGCCGTGGCCCCGCACGCGGGCGAGCACACCGTGTGCGAGCTGCCGCACGATGCGCTCGCGGCCATCCTCTACACCAGCGGCACCACAGGTCGCAGCAAAGGCGCGCAACTCACGCACGCCAACCTTCGCTCGAACGTGCAGACGCTCCACACCCTGTGGGGCTGGGTGCCCGGCGACGTGCTGGTGCATGCACTGCCGATCTTCCACGTGCATGGGCTGTTCGTGGCGGCGCACCTGGCCCTGCTCAATGCCAGCCCGATGCTGTGGATGGCCAGATTCCAGCCACGGCAGGCGATCGAGTGGTTCTCGCAGGCGACGGTGTTCATGGGTGTGCCGACGCTCTACGTGCGCCTGCTGCAGGACCCCGCGCTGACCCCCGAGCGCTGCGCGCACATGCGGCTGTTCATCAGTGGCTCGGCGCCCTTGCTGCCCGAGACTTTCCGCGCCTGGCAGGAACGCACTGGCCACACCATCCTGGAGCGCTACGGCATGAGCGAGACGCTGATGCTCACCTCCAACCCCTACCGGCCCAAGGACGGCCCGCGCGTGGCCGGCACCGTCGGGCGCTCGTTGCCGGGCACCGACCTGCGCTGTGTGGACGAACACGGCGTGCCCTGCGCGGCGGGCGAGATCGGCGGCATCGAGGTGCGCGGACCCAACGTCTTTCCCGGCTACTGGCGCATGCCGGAAGCGAACGCGAAAGAGTTCACGCCGGACGGCTGGTTCAAGACCGGCGACATGGGCCAGCTCGACGAGCGCGGCTACGTGACCATCGTCGGGCGCAGCAAGGACCTGATCATCAGCGGGGGCTACAACGTCTACCCGGCCGAAGTCGAGGGCTACCTCAACGATCTGCCGGGTGTGGACGAGTCAGCCGTCATCGGCTGCCCGCACCGTGATTTCGGGGAGGGGGTGGTCGCGGTGGTCGTGCCGCGAGCGGGCGCGCAGCTCGATCCCGACGCCCTCGCGGCAGCCCTGAAGGCGCAGATCGCCGCGTTCAAGGTGCCCAAGCACTTCTTCGTGGTCAAGGAGCTGCCCCGCAACGTGATGGGCAAGGTGCAGAAAAAGGCCCTGCGCGAAACCTACGCCAACGTGTTCCAGAACACGTAGTTGCGCGCCGACGGGTCATCGCACGCAGCCAACGCGCCGCCTGCACACGCGCCTCGCCTGCTGCGCTGGGGCCGACCGCCTCAACCGCCTGCGTTGCGTGCGCCCACGCCCCAGCGCGCCAGGGCCGCGTCGTCGCTCTCCCGGGCATCCACCCAGCGCGCGCCGCCCGGCGTCTGCTCCTTCTTCCAGAACGGGGCCTGGGTCTTGAGGTAGTCCATCAGGAATTCGCAGCCCTGGAAGCTGGCGCCCCGGTGCGACGAGGTCACGGCCACCAGCACGATCTGGTCGTGTGGCGCGAGCAATCCCACGCGGTGGATGACGCGCGCACCCTGCAGTTCGAAGCGCGCGCAGGCCTCGTCCACCATGGCCTCGATCGCCTTCTCGGTCATCCCGGGGTAGTGCTCCAGCTCCATCGAACCGACGCTGGCGCCCTCGTTGCGGTCACGCACGGTGCCCACGAAACAGCACACGGCGCCGACCCTGCCGTCGCCCGCGCGCAGCGCGGCCAGTTCATGGGAAACGTCGAAATCGTCGGTCTGGATGGAAACGCGGGTCATGTCGGGCGCGGGCCGGGTTTGCTACATTGCCCGGCACTGTAACCCTGCCCTCGCCCCATGGCCCAGCACGCGCTCCAAACCGACGAGTACACGCTCTACCCTTCTCCGCGCAACGAACACCGTGTCGTGTTCGCGCACCACGCCTTCGTGGCGCACCCGTATGCCCTCATCGACCTGCCCGCGATGGCGCTGGCCGGGCGCTACAGCCTGTTCGCCGCGCACCGCAAGGCCGACGGCAAGATGGGCCAGCTCGCGACTTTCGAGCTGGAGCGCGACCGCGCGGTGTTCGAGCGGGAATTCGTTGCCGATTGAGAGCGGGTCCCGGCATCGCGCGGCGGTGTGCACTGCCCCGTCCCGCGCACCCGCCAGTGCCTGGAGTTGACCTGTCTCAAGGGCGACGGCGAAGACTTCGTTTGCAATAGGGTTATCCCGCCACAACCACGAACGAGGTCACCCCATGCGCCTGCTGCAAGAACTTTTCACCACCGAAGTGGGCCTGTTCGCCGCCACCGGCATCGCCATCATGCTCGGCATGGGGGTGTTCTTTCTGCGGCTGTTCCTGCGCAACGACGCACCGGCGGCACAGTCATCGGCCCAGCGGTAGGCCCGCCGACAGCTGTCGCCCTGCCAGGCGCCCGGTGCGAGCGCCGAGCGCCTTTTTGCCGCGCCACGTGGCATGCCCCTGACAATGCGCCCATGCACGACGACGACAGCAACCAGATTCTGATTCCGCCCTCGTTCCTGGCGGTGTACAGCGACGCGCGCGGCCGGCTGGTGGACCGCATGGACGCCGTGCGCGCCCGCTACGAGCTGTGCGAAGACCTGGCCAGCCACCTGGTGGAGCAGGCGCAACTGCTGTACCACCGCGAGGGCGCTTCCGAGGCCGGGGTACTGTCGGGCATCCATGCCGGCCTGAGCGCGCCCGATGCCGGCGTGCTGCCAGCCGAGGCGCGCTGGATCGTGCTGCGGCTGGCGGAGCTGCTCACCTGGCGCACGCCGACCCTGCCCGACCCGCACCAGCCCCCCACCAACTGACGTTCAGCCTCCGGTGACCGGCGGAAAGAACGCGGCCTCCGCGCCGCCGTTCAGCGGCGCGTCGTCGGCCGCCATGTCCTGGTCGAGCGCCATGCGCACGGCGCGCCCGCGCGCCAGGCAGCTCGCCCACGGTTCGCCGCGCGCGATCAGCTCGTCGCGCAGCGCGCCCAGCGTGGGCGCCGAGGTCTGCACCGACTCCTGGCCGGTGCCCACCGCCTCGCGGATGGAGGCGAAATAGCGCACGGTGACGGTCTTCCGGGTCATAGCAGCTCCGCAAACGGGATGAAGCGCACGCGGTCGCCGCGCGCGATCGCCTGGCCCGGGGGGTTGTCCACCAGCCCGTCGCCCCAGACGGTGGAGGTGAGCACGCCCGAGCCCTGGTTGGCGTAGCGCTCCAGCGCACCGTCGGCATTCAGCCGCACGCGCAGGAACTCGCGCCGCCGGTCCGCGCGCGGCCAGTCGAAGTCGGCGGTGGCGGCGATGGTGCGCGGCGCGACGTCGGCCACGCCCTGCAGGCGCAGCAGGAACGGCCGCACCAGCACGGTGAAGGTGATCAGGCTGGAGACCGGGTTGCCCGGCAGCCCGATGAAGTGCGCGCCGCCCTGGCCGGCCGCGAGGCGCCCATAGGCAAACGGCTTGCCGGGTCTCATGGCGATCATCCACAGGTCGAGCGAGCCCAGCTGCTGCACGGCCGGCTTGACGTGGTCTTCCTCGCCCACCGACACGCCGCCGCTGGTCAGCACCAGGTCGTGCGCGGCAGCGGCCTGGCGCAGCATGTCCACGGTGGCCTCCAGCCGGTCGGGCACGATGCCCAGGTCCGTCACCTCGCAGCCCAGGCGCTGCAGCAGTGCGCGCAGGAAAAAGCGGTTGCTGTTGTAGATGGCGCCGGGCGGCATCTGCGCGGGCGGCACGGCGCCGGGCATGACCAGCTCGTCGCCTGTCGAGAACAGCGCCACGCGCGGGCGCCGCGCCACCTGCAGGCGGTCCAGGCCGATGCTGGCGGCCAGGCCCAGGGCGGCGGGCGTCAGGCGGGTGCCGGCGGCCAGCACCGTCGCGCCCAGCGCGATGTCCTCGCCGGCGCGGCGGATGTTCTGGCCCGGCGCGGGCGCGGTGTTCACGCGCACCTGGGCGCCGTCCGCCAGCGCCTCGCAGTCCTCCTGCATGACCACGGCATCGGCGCCAGGGGGCACCGGCGCGCCGGTGAAGATGCGCGCGGCCGTGCCGGGCTGCAATGGTTCGCCCACGCTGCCGGCAGGAATGCGCTGCGACACGGGCAGCGGCGCGCCGGGCGCCGGCACGTCGGCGCAGCGCAGCGCGTAGCCGTCCATGGCGCTGTTGTCCTGCGGCGGCACCTGCAGGGCCGAGACGGCGTCCTGCAGCAGCACGCGGCCGTCGGCGTCGAAAATCGATACCGTGTCGCTGCCGGGCAGCGGGCGGGCGTGGGCCAGCAATTCGGCCAGCGCGTCGTCCAGGGATTTGAGGGGCAGGCGGGTCATGGTGGGGTTCATGTCTCCAGGCAGGGCGCGGCACTGGCCGCGGAGCGGTAGAGGAAATGCGCGGCATGGGCCAGCAGCCAGTCGGCCACGCACGCGGGGGCGTTCAGCTCGAGCACGGGCTGGCGCGGCGGCACCGGCAGCAGGTGCGGCGCGTCGGT
>DAMCAL010000043.1:0-19933 GCA_032059585.1 Burkholderiaceae bacterium | reverse complement strand
CCACGCCCTGGTGCGAGTTCTGCGCCGTGGAGATGCTGATGCGCATGGTGGTCTGGGCCAGCGACGCGCCGGCCAAGCCCAGGGCGAGCGCCAGGCCGAGGGCGATTTTGGTGGGTTGCATGGGGGTTCTTCTCCTGAATGCTGGTGGGGCAGATGCCGCCGGAAAATTATGGCGGTGCAGCATTCGCGGGTCATCGGGGTTTGTGCCGGTTTGGGGCGCGGCCGGTGACGCCTGGGTGACAGTGCGCGCCGGTGGCCCTTGCCAAGCCCCCGCCCGGCGGTAACCGGGCGGGGCTGTGGTCAATGTCGTGCGCCCCGGTAAGAGCGCCTTGATGGCAGCTGAGTATGCGCGCCGGGGCGTAGATGGATTTGCTGTATTTCCGAGTTATTCGACGCTCTGCAGAATAATTTTCTGCGAAATTCGTTTTCGCTGAATAATCGTCTTCATGGACCGCCTAGACAGAAAAATCCTCTCCGTCCTCCAGCGCGACGCGCGCGCCAGTCTGCAGGAGATCGGCGCCGCCGTGGGCCTGTCGCCCTCGCCCTGCTGGGGCCGCATCAAGAAGATGGAGGAGGCCGGCGTCATCCAGGGCTACACCGTGCGGCTGGACCCGCTGGCGCTCGGCCTGGGCGACACGGTGCTGGTCATGGTCACGCTGGACAGCCACTCGGACAACACGCTGGAAAAATTCGGCGAGGTGCTGGCCACCATCCCCGAGGTGGTCGAGGCGCACCTGGTCTCGGGCGACTACGACTACCTGCTGCGCGTGGTGGTCAAGGACACGCGCGACTACGAGCGGCTGCTGCGCGAGAAGCTCTACAAGATCAAGGGCATACGCCACAGCCGTTCGAGCTTTGTGCTGCGCACATTGAAAAAGGCCGATCTGCCCCTCGGTGATTGAGGGTCAAATCGGCCTCCAACGCCCGCCAGTCAAACGCTGGCAGCTATCAATAGCGTAGCGATGGCGTCAGCCCAGCAGCAGGGCGTCGTCCGCCAGCTTCTCGCCGCGCACGCGCTCGAACATCTGCAGCAGGTCGGGCACGTCCATGCGTGCGCGTTCCTCGCCCGACACGTCCAGCACCACCTGGCCCTGGTGCAGCATGACGGTGCGCTGGCCCACGTCCAGCGCCTGGCGCATGCTGTGCGTGACCATCATGGTGGTCAGCTTGTTCTCGGCCACGATGCGTGCGGTGAGCTGCAGCACGAAGTCGGCCGTGCGCGGGTCGAGCGCCGCGGTGTGCTCGTCCAGCAGCAGGATGCGCGACGGCTGCAGCGCGGCCATCAGCAGGCTCACCGCCTGACGCTGGCCGCCCGAGAGCAGACCGATGCGGTCGGTCAGGCGGTTCTCCAGGCCCAGGCCCAGGGTGGCCAGGCGCTCGCGGTACATGGCACGCTCGGCGGCCTTGACGGCGCCGCGCAGACCGCGGCGCGTGCCGCGCTGCTGGGCCAGGGCCATGTTCTCCTCGATGGTCAGGTCCTCGCAGGTGCCGGCCATGGGGTCCTGGAAGACGCGCGCCACGCGCTCGGCGCGCTCCCATACCGGGCGGCGGGTCACGTCCAGGCCGTCGATGGAGATGCGGCCCTCGTCCACGGGCAGGTCGCCCGAGATGGCGTTCAGGAAGGTGGACTTGCCCGCGCCGTTGGAGCCGATGACGGTGACGAACTGCCCGGCCGGGATGTCCAGCGACATGCCGCGCAGCGCGCGCGTCTCGATGGGCGTGCCCGCGTTGAAGGTGATGTACAGGTCTTGTGCGCTCAGCATGGTGTCTGTCTCCTGGGCATTCAGCGGCGTGCGGCGAGTTTGCGGCGCAGTTGCGGGATCACCAGGGCGACGGTCACCAGCACCGCGGTCACCAGGTTCAGGTCCTGGGCCTTCAGGCCGATGAAGTCGCTGTTGAGCGCCAGGGCGATGAAGAAGCGGTAGACGATGGCGCCGATGATCACGGCCAGCGTGGCCAGCACCAGGCGGCGCGACGGCAGGATGCTCTCGCCCACGATCACCGCGGCCAGGCCGATCACGATGGTGCCGATGCCCATGGAGATGTCCGAGCCGCCCTGCGTCTGCGCGAACAGCGCGCCCGCCAGGCCGACCAGGGCGTTGGACACCGCCATGCCCAGCAGCACCATGGCGCCGGTGTTGACGCCCTGCGCGCGCGCCATGCGCGCATTCGAGCCGGTGGCGCGTATCGCCAGGCCCCGCTCGGTGGCGAAGAACCAGTCCATCGCCAGCTTGGCGCCGACGATGACGCCCACCAGCAGCAGCGGCCGCCACCAGTAGTCCTCCAGCCCCGCGGGCTGCAGCAGCGAAAACACCGTGTCGTCGTTGATCAGCGGGACGTTCGGGCCGCCCATGATGCGCAGGTTGATCGAGTACAGCGCGATCATCATCAGGATGGACGCCAGCAGGTCCATGATCTTCAGGCGCACGTTCAGCCAGCCGGTGATCAGGCCCGCGACCGCGCCGGCGGCCGTGGCCGCCAGCGTGGCCACGAAGGGGTTGGTGCCGGTGGAGATCAGGATGGCGCAGACCGCGCCGCCCAGCGGGAAGCTGCCGTCCACCGTCAGGTCGGGAAAGCGCAGCAGGCGAAAGGAGATGAAGACGCCGAGCGCGACCAGGCTGAAGATCAGCCCGATCTCGACCGCGCCGAGCAGGGAAAACAGGGACATGGACAGCCGGGGATGGAGAAAACAAAAAAGCAGGAGCCACTGCGATGCGGCTCCTGCATTGGTCGCGGCGGCGTGGCGCCTCCGGGCCCGTCAGGGAATGCTTACTGCACCACTTGCGCGGCCGACTTGACCAGCGCGTCGGACAGCTTCACGCCCTGCTTCTCGGCGGCGCCGGGGTTCACGAACAGCTCCATCTTGGTGCTGACCTCGGGCTTGATGTCGCCGGGCTTCTCGCCCTTCAGGATGCGCGCCACCATGCGGCCGGTCTGCTCGCCCAGGTCGCGGTAGTTGATGCCCAGGGCGGCGATGGCGCCGCGCTTGACGCTGTCGGTGTCGGAGGCGATCAGCGGCAGCTTGGCCTCCTGGCCGACCTTGACCAGGGACTCATACGACGAGACGACGTTGTTGTCGGTGTTGGTGTAGATCACGTCCACCTTGCCGATCAGGCTGCGCGCGGCGCTGCCCACGTCCACCGAGCGCGGGGCCGAGGCCTCCACCAGCGTCATGCCCTGCTTGGACAGCAGGTCCTTCATCTCCTTGACCACCACGACCGAGTTGGCCTCGCCGGGGTTGTAGACCATGCCCACGCGCTTGGCATTGGGCACGACCTGCTTGATCAGGTCGATCTGCTTGTCCAGCGCCAGCAGGTCGGACACGCCGGTCACGTTGTTCTTGGAGGGCTCCCAGCTCTTGACGAGCTTGGCGGCCACCGGGTCGGTCACGGCGGAGAACACCACCGGCACGTTCTTGGTGGCGGCGATCACCGCCTGCGCGGACGGCGTGGCGATGGCGACGATGGCGTCGGGCTTGTCGCCCACGAACTTGCGCGCGATCTGCGCGGCCGTGCCGGTGTTGCCTTGCGCGCTCTGGTATTGCCACTTGAGGTTCTTGCCCTCCTCGTAGCCGGCGGCCTTCAGGGCGTCCTTCACGCCATCGCGCACGGCGTCGAGCGCCGGGTGTTCGACGATGGCGGTGATGGCCACGGATTTCATGTCGGCGGCGTGCACGGCCGGTGCGAGGGCGGCGGTGGCCAGCGCGAATGCGCTCAGCGGCGCCCAGGACAAGCTCTTCATTTCGGTTTCATCTCCAGTTGGTCTTGCAACGGTTCCTTGTAATTAAGTCACAGCGCCGGCGTGGGAACCACCTGCCGGGCTTGGGGCAGAAGTCTATCGGCTGATGTACGCACCTTTCCTGCGCGCTGGGGCGCTTCGGCCAGAAAAAAGAGGCCCGCAGGCCTCGGAAGAAGGGGGCCGCCGCCGCAAGCCGGCGTGGCGCCGGCCGCAGTGCGTCACATGCCCACGTAGTTCGGCCCGCCGCCGCCCTCGGGCGTGACCCAGACGATGTTCTGCGTCGGGTCCTTGATGTCGCAGGTCTTGCAGTGCACGCAGTTCTGCGCGTTGATCTGCAGCCGCTCGGCCTTGCCGCCCTTGGCCTCGTCGGGCACGAACTCGTACACGCCGGCAGGGCAGTAGCGGCTCTCCGGCCCGGCGTAGACCGGCAGGTTGATCTCGGTGGGCACCGCCGGGTCCTTGAGCTTGAGGTGCGCGGGCTGGTTCTCGGCGTGGTTGGTGTTGCTGATGAACACGCTGGACAGGCGGTCGAAGGTGAGCTTGCCGTCGGGCTTGGGGTAGACGATGGGCTTGCACTCGGCCGCCGGCTTCAGGCAGGCGTGATCGGGCTTGTCGCGGTGCAGCGTCCAGGGGATGTGGCCCTTCAGTGCGAACTGCTCGATGCCGTTCATGACGGTGGCCGTGAACAGGCCCTTCTTGAACCAGGTCTTGAAGTTGCGTGCCTTGTTCAGCTCGGTGTAGAGCCAGCTGGCCTCGAACGCCTGCGGATACGCGGTGAGTTCGTCGCCCTGGCGGCCGGCCACGATGGCGGCATAGGCGGCGTCGGCGGCCAGCATGCCGGTCTTGATCGCCGCGTGGCTGCCCTTGATGCGGCTGGCGTTCAAAAAGCCCGCGTCGCAGCCCACCAGCGCACCGCCGGGGAAGACGAACTTGGGCAGGCTCATCAGGCCGCCGGCAGTGATGGCGCGCGCGCCGTACCCTAAGCGCTTGGCCGGCTTGATGCCCTTGGCCTCATCGCCTTCCAGGTACCAGCGGATGTTGGGGTGCAGCTTCCAGCGCTGCATTTCGTCGAACGGGCTCAGGTAGGGGTTGGCGTAGTCCAGCCCGGTGATGAAGCCCAGCGTGACCTTGTTGTCCTCCAGGTGGTACAGGAAGCCGCCGCCATAGGTGTCGCTGTCCAGAGGCCAGCCGGCGGTGTGCAGCACGAAGCCCGGCTGGTGGCGCTGGGGGTCGATCTCCCACAGCTCCTTCACGCCGATGCCGTAGGCCTGCGGGTCGCGGCCCCCGTCGAGCTTGTAGCGGGCGATGAGCTGCTTGCCCAGGTGGCCGCGGGAGCCTTCAGCGAAGATGGTGTACTTGCCGTGCAGCTCCATGCCGAGCTGGAAGTCACCGGTCGGCTCGCCCTCCTTGCTGATGCCGAGGTTGCCGGTGGCCACGCCCTTGACCGCGCCGTTGTCGTGGTACAGCACCTCGGCGGCGGCAAACCCGGGGAAGATTTCCACCCCCAGGCTTTCGGCCTGCTCCGCCATCCAGCGCACCACGTTGCCCAGGCTGACCACGTAGTTGCCGTGGTTCTGGAAGCACTCGGGCAGCAGGAAGTTCGGCGTGCGAAACGAGGAGTTCTCGCCCAGAAAGACCATGGCGTCGTCGCTCACGGGCTGGTTCAGGGGCGCGCCCTTGGCTTTCCAGTCGGGGATCAGCTCGGTGAGCGCGCGCGGGTCCACGATGGCGCCCGACAGGATGTGCGCACCGGGCTCGGAGCCCTTTTCCAGCACCACCACCGACACGTCCTGGCCGTTTTCCGCTGCCATCTGCTTGAGGCGGATGGCCGTGGCCAGGCCGCCCGGGCCGCCGCCGACGACCACGACGTCGTACTCCATGGATTCGCGCGGTCCGTACTGCTGCAAGATTTCTTCGTGGGTCATGGCTGTCTCGTGATGGGGAAATTCGGGAACAGGCAGGCGCCACCAGCGCCGGCCGCCTTGTCCGGACGATTGTATGCAGGGCCTACGGGCAAAAGCGCACGGTCGCGCGTGGGCCTGCCCACTGGGCGACAGTGCGCGGCGCCCGGCCCGGGCCAGAATCGGTGCCTATGAAAATCCCTTTGCCCGAACAAAAGAAACAGGTCTACCAGATGCCCATGGAGGTGCGCTGGGGCGACATGGACGCCATGGGCCACGTGAACAACGCCGTGTACTTCCGCTATATGGAAAGCCTGCGCATCGCGTGGATGACGCACGCCGGCGCGGCGCCCGAGCCGCAGGGCGAAGGCCCGGTGATCGTCAACGCGTTCTGCAGCTTCCTGCGCCAGATCGAGTACCCGGCGCGGCTGCTGCTGACCCTGTATGTGAGCGACCCCGGCCGCACCACCTTCGAGACCTGGACCACCATCGAGCGCGAAGACCAGCCGGGTGTGGTCTATGCGGAGGGCGGGGCGACGGTGATCTGGGTCGATTTTCCCAAGCAAAAGGCCACGGCGCTGCCCGACTGGATGCGCGCCGCCGTCTCGTAGCCGCGCCGGCGGTTCATGGCGCGCCGGGCAGCACCAGACGCGCCTCGAACCCGTGGTCGCTGCCGGGCGCGGGCGAGTGCAGTTCCAGCCGCGCGCCCTGCTTGTGCGCGATGGTGGTGACGATGGACAGTCCCAGGCCGTAGCCCGCGCGGCTCGCGTCGTGGCGTACGTGCCGCTGCTGCAGGCTGGCCAGCTGCTCGGGCGAGACCCCGGGTCCCAGGTCGCGCACCGCCAATTGCGGGCCGGGACCGGCCTGGATTTCCACCGGACTGTCGCCTGCATAGTGCAGCGCGTTCTCCACCAGGTTGCGCAGTGCGATCGCCAGCGCATCGAAGTCGCCCAGTGCCACGCAGTCCTGCGCCGGCGGGGCGACCACGAGGTCCACGCGGTCGATCGCGCGCTCGTCCTGCCAGAACTCCTGGGCCACGGTGGTCGCCAGGCGCGCCAGGTCGACGCGGTCGCGTCCGAAAGGCGCGCTGGATTCGGCGCGCGAGAGCTGCAGCAGCTTTTCCGTGCGGTGCGCCAGGGTGTGCAGCGCGTCCAGCGCGGCCTGCACATCCGTGCGCCCCAGTCCGTGCTCGAGCGCGGTCTGCAGGCGCAGCCGTGCCGCGGCCAGCGGCGTACGCAGTTCGTGCGCGGCGTTCACGGCCAGGGCCCGTTCCACATCCAGCGCCTGCGCCAGCCGCTCCAGCAGGCGGTTGACGTGGTCTTCCACGCTGCGCAGTTCGCGCGGCAGGGCCGGCAGGTCGATGGGCGCGAGCTGCCGGCCATCGCGCCGGCCGATTGCATCGGCCAGGGTCTGCAGCGCCTGCAGTTCGCGCCGTGCGATGCGCCTGAGCAGCAGCGCCAGCAGCGGCAGGACCGCCACCAGCGGCACGATCAGCCCGATGAGCGTGCGGTTGACGGCCTGGCGGCGCTCGTCCAGCGGATCGGCGACCTGCAGGAAGATGGGGCGCGTGGGGTGGCGCAGGCTGTACACGCGCCAGGCCGGTGTGTCGGCAAAGCCCGCAGCCAGCGGCACGTCGAACTGCGCGGGGGTCGCGCTGGCCGAGCGGGCCAGCACCCGGGCGTCGGGCGAGACGAGCTGGTAGGGCACGTCCGCATCGGCAAACGAGCCGGGCGAGGCAACCACCAGCGGCGCATCGCCCGCCGTGCGCGGCGCGGCATCGTCCAGGTGTCCCAGGGCAATGTCGAACATCCGGTGCGAGACCTCCACCAGTTCGCTGTCGAAGTTGTGGTTGATCTCGCTGCCGACGTACCACACCACGCCCAGCACGCACGCCAGCCAGACGCCGCCGACCCACAGGATGAGCGTGCGCGCCAGCCGGCCGGCCAGCGTGTCCCCGGGCCTGCTCATGCGAGCGCACCAGCCGCTGGCGGCAGGGCCAGCCGATAGCCCAGGCCGCGCACGGTCTCGATGTGCTCGCGCCCGAGCTTTCTGCGCAGGCGGCTGATGAAGACCTCCAGCGTGTTGCTGTCGGATTCGTCGCCCCAGCCGTACAGGGCGTCCTGCAGGCTTTCGCGGGTGTGCACGCGCGGCGCACGTGTGGCGAGCACGCGCAGCAGGGCCCATTCCTTTTGCGTCAACGCCACCGGCACGCCGGCGCGGCGCACCTGCTCGCGCGCAAGGTCGATCTGCAGCTCGCCCAGCGCCAGTACGGGCTGGTCCGCGCTGGAGCGGCGGCGCTCCACGGCGCGCAGCCGCGCCAGCAGCTCGCCCGGGTCGTAGGGCTTGACGAGGTAGTCGTCCGCGCCGGCGTCCAGCCCGTGGATGCGGTCGCTGACCTGGTCGCGGGCCGTGAGCACGATGACGATCGGCCGCTCCTTGAGCGTTTGCATCTGCCGCAGCAGGGCCAGGCCATCGCCGTCGGGCAGGTGCAGGTCCAGCAGCACGGCGGCGTACTGCGCGCTGAGCAGGGCACTGGACGCCTGCGCCAGCGTGGCCGCGGCATCCACCACGAACGCCTTGGCGCGCAGGTAGCCGCACACGGCTTCGCGCAGCGCAGCGTCGTCTTCCACCAGCAGTACACGCATGGGTCGGGGCCTTGCTCGAACGGGGAGGCAGAAAGTGTAGGGCGCGCTCCGTTCAGGCGCCGTTCATCCGAGCGGTGCAGACTGCCTCAGCCTGTCTCTTGCGCGGGCATATGTCCACCCGGCGACTTCCTTCCCGCGATGACCGAACCTGCTTTCTCGCTGCGGCGCCTGGCCGCCCTGACCGTGCTGTGGTGGGTTCCCGTGCTGGCCTGGGACGCCCTGGGCCTGGACGTGCCGCTTGCACGCTGGTTCGGCACGGCGCAGGGCTTTGCCTGGCGCAGCCAGCCGGCCTTCGTGCTGCTGCTGCACACGTTGCCGCGCTGGGGTAGCAGCGTCTTCCTGGCGGCGCTGCTGGTGGGCGCGCTGCGGCCCTGGGGCTGGATGCGGTCCCTGGCGCGGCGCGACCGGTGGCAGCTGGTGCTGTCGATCGGCCTGGCCATGTTGGTGATCACGCTGCTCAAGCGCGCCAGCAGCACCAGCTGTCCGTGGGACCTGGCGCAGTTCGGCGGCGCCGCGCGCTATGTGTCCCACTGGGGCTGGGGCGTGCGCGACCAGGGGCCGGGCCACTGCTTCCCCGCCGGGCATGCATCGGCCGCCTTTGCGTTCGTGGCCGGCTGGTTCGTGCTGCGCCGCGCGCAGGTGCCGTGGGCGGGGCGCTGGCTGGCTGCAGCCTTGCTGGCAGGCCTGGTGCTCGGGCTGGCGCAGCAGGTGCGCGGGGCGCACTACATGGGCCACACGCTGTGGACAGCGTGGCTGTGCTGGACGGTGGGCGCGGCTGTCGAAGCCGTGGCCATGCTGGCTCGACGGGCGCCACCGGGCGCCACCGGGCGCGGTGCGCCGCCCCGCCCAAGCCTGAACGAAGCCTGAACGCGGACTTCAGCCGATCTTCAGGCAGGCGGTCCAGCATCCGGGCCCATGGCCGTTTTCTCCCCTTCTTCGCATCTCCCCCCGCCTGCCGGGCCGTCGGCAGGTGCATTCATATTGGCTGGCGGGCGGGCAGCGCTGCAGCGCATCGACTGCGCGCTGTCGCAGCCGTCGAGCCCGCAGCGGATCGTGCTGTACCTGTCCCTGTACCTGGCGGCGATGGCCAATGCGCCGCTGTGGCTGCAGCTGGCGCGCATCGGCGGCGCGCCCAGCCTGTACCTGCGGCCGGCGCTGGGGCTGGCGGTGCTGCTGGTGTGCGGCATGGTCGCCGTGCTGGCCTTCACCGCCTGGACGCGCGGCATGCGCCTGGTGTGGTGGCTGGTGGTGGCGGTGGCAGCCTTGGCGCAGTACTACATGCTGACCTACAGCGTGGTGATGGATCCGGGCATGGCGGCCAACGTGCTGCAGACCGATGCGCGCGAGATGCGAGATCTGCTGGGCGTGCGCATGGCGTTGGCGGTGCTGGCGGTGCTGGCGCTGCCCACGTGGTGGCTGGCGCGCGTGCACATTCCCCGGCTCGGGGCGCTGCGGCAGGTCGGCCGCAACCTGGTGATGCTGGCGCTGGCGCTGGCCGTGGCCACCGCGACGGTGGCCCTGTGCGCACGCGACCTGGCCCCGCTGATGCGCAACCACCCGCAGCTGCGCTACCTGCTGAACCCGCTGGCCAGCCTGTACTCGACCGCCGCGGTGCTGGTGCGCCCGGCGTTTGCGCGCCATCGGGCCCTGGTGCCGATGGGCGCAGGTGCTGCGCTGGGCCCCAGCCACGCCGCGCAGGCGCGCCCGCCGCTGTTCGTGCTGGTGGTGGGCGAGACGGCGCGCGCCGACCATTTCGCGCTGAACGGCTATGCCCGCGACACCACCCCTGCGCTGGCGCAGCGCGGCGTGCTCTCCTGGACCGGCGTGCAGTCGTGCGGCACCAGCACGCTGGCCTCGCTGCCTTGCATGTTCTCACCCCTGGGCAAGGCGGCGTTCGAGTCGCGCGAGGGGGAGTACGAGAACCTGCTGGACGTGGTGCAGGCCGCGGGCATGGCCGTGCTGTGGCTGGACAACCAGTCGGGCTGCAAGGGGGTGTGCGAACGTGTGCCCCACGCATCGGCGATCGAGGCGTTGACACCCGCGCAGCGCAGCCAATGGTGCGACGCCGATGGCGAATGCCGCGATGAGGCGCTGCTGGCCGGCCTGGACGAGCGCCTGGCGGCGCTGCCGCCCGAGCGGCGCCAGCACGGCGTGCTGCTGGTGATGCACCAGATGGGCAGCCATGGGCCGGCCTACTACAGGCGCTCGGGTGCGCAGCACAAGCGCTTCACACCGGAGTGCCGCACCGAGGTGCTGGCCGACTGCGCCCACGGCGAGCTGGTCAACGCCTATGACAACACCATCGCCGCCACGGACGCCTTCCTGGACCACGCCATCGACTGGCTGAATACGCGCGCGCAGGACTACGACACCGCGCTGCTGTACCTGAGCGACCACGGCGAGTCGCTGGGCGAGTACGGATTGTTCCTGCACGGCATGCCCTACCGCATGGCACCGGACGCGCAAAAGCACGTGCCCATGGTGGCCTGGCTGGGCCAGCCCTGGGCCCGGCGCCAGGGGCTGTCGGTGGACTGCCTGCGCGGCGGGCTGCAAACGCCGCTCACGCACGACAACCTGTACCACACGGTGCTCGGCGCGCTGGATGTGCGCTCGCCCAGCTACCAAAGGCAGCTGGACGCCTGGGCTGGCTGCCGCCGCGCGGGTTGAGAGTGAAAAAGGGCTCCAGCGCTTGCTGGGAAAGCGCTGACAGCTACTTTTTCAATAGCAATCAGGCGGCGGGCTTCTTCTCGCGCGGCACGCGCCCCATCAGGTAGAACTCGGGATTGGGCTGCATGCCCGCGAAGCTGGCCATGCGGTTGGACAGACCGAAGAACGCGGTGATGGCGGCGATGTCCCAGATGTCCTCGTCGTCGAAACCGTGCGGCGCCAGCGCGTCGAAGTCGGCCGGGCCGATGTCCTGCGAGCGCAGGCAGACCTTCATGGCGAAGTCGAGCATGGCGCGCTGGCGCGGGGTGATGTCGGCCTTGCGGTGGTTGACCGCCACCTGGTCGGCCACGAAGGGCTTCTTTTCGTAGATGCGCAGGATGGCGCCGTGCGCCACCACGCAGTACAGGCACTGGTTGGCAGCACTGGTGGCGGTGACGATCATCTCGCGCTCGCCTTTGGTGAGGCTGCTGGTGCGGCCGGCGCTCTCCGGGTCCATCAGCGCGTCGTGGTAGGCGAAGAACGCGCGCCACTCGGCCGGGCGGCGGGCGAACGCCAGGAACACGTTGGGGATGAAGCCGGTCTTTTCCTGCACCTGCGCGATGCGCGCGCGGATGTCGTCGGGCAGGGTGTTCAGGTCGGGGAAGGGGTAACGCTCGGCCATGGTGGGGACTCCTCGGAAATGCGGGCGTGCCTTGCAGGCACCGATCGTCCAGCATAGCGGAGCGGCTCGCGGCCGCGCCTCCCCCCGGGTGCTGCTGGCGCTGCTGGTGCTGGCGCACAAAAGTCTGCAGCGCGTCCTGCAGCGCATGCAGGGTGGCGTTGCCCGGCTCGAGCTGCACCAGGGCCTGGTGCACCGCCTCCAGGGTCGAGCGCTGGTGCGGCGCGTGGTGCTTGCGGATGGCGTAGCGCGACGGCGGCGGCGCGTGCAGCGACAGGCGCGCAAGCGCCTGCAGCGCCGGGTTGCACCACAGCATCTTGCGGCTCTTGCGCCAGGTGCCGTCCAGCACCACCAGCCGCAGCCGTTCGGGCGCCAGCAACCAGTGCGCCGGCGGGGCAGGTGCGGGCGCCACCGGCTGGCCCGGAGCGGCCGGGCTGGGTGGGTACAGCAGCAGCGCGCGGCGCGGCGCCTGCCGGTCGGCCTCGTCCCAGGGCGCGGCCAGCCACTGCTGCAGCGCTGCCGGCTCGAAGGTCTCGCCCACCGCGATGCGGCTGTGCGGCAGGCACAGGTGCAGCAACTGCGCCGTGCCCTTGGCCTGGCGCACCTCCAGCGGGTGCACCAGGATCAGCACCTGCGCGGCATGCGCCACCGGGCGCGCGGCAGCGCAGATGCAGGCGCTGGCAGGGCGCAGGCAGCGCGCGCAGGCAGGGCGGGCGGCGGGGTGGGCGGTTTCCACGGCAGGGGTATCGCAGGGGAGGGTGGGCAGGCGATTGTGCGGCGCGCGGCTGCACCGTCGCCCGCGTGCAGGCGGCCCATGCCGTCCATGCCGCCCCGCTGCTATGCAAAAGAGAGCTGCCGGCGCTTGCTGGCAAAGCGCTGGAGGCCTTTTTTACTCTTGTTTCACTGGGGTCTGCCGCGCCCCTGCGTGCGCGCCGGGCCGATGTCGGTTGTGCGCCCTGGCATGCGGCTATCCTCGCGCGCTTCGCTTTTTGTTCTTCGTGGCGAGCGCCACGGTCGCGGGTCCGCCAGGGCGTGCGCCGCCGCCGCAACACCTGCACCGAGGGGATTTTTCAATGCAACAACGCAAGACCGTGGTGGCCGTGGGCGTGCTCGCCGCGCTGGCCGCCCTCTATGGCGGCGCCAGCTGGTACAGCGGCCGGCAGGCCGAGCAGGCCTGGCAGCGTGCCGTGGCCGAGCTGGGCACGGTGGTCGGGCCGGATGCCATCGCCGCGCAGGAGTACCGCCGCGGCGTGTTCTCCTCGCAGGCCCGGCTGGTCTTGCAATGGACGCCCCCGGCGAGCGACCGCGACGACCAGGACGGCGCCGGCACGCAGGCCACGCCCGCCCCTAGGCCGCTGCGCCTGGTGGTGGACAGCGACGTGCGCCACGGCCCGCTGCCCGGCGCGCGCTTGGCCGCCGCCGCGGTGGACACGCGTTTTGCGCTGGAAGGCATGGACGAGCCCATGCGCCAGGCGCTCGCGCAGGCCGAAGGACCGCGGCTCGCCACGGTGCACCACTTCGATGGCAGCAGCGACCTGCACCTGCGCCTGCCGGCCGGCACCATCGCCGACGATGGAGCGGTGCTGCGCTGGCAGGAGCTGGTCTACGACGGCACGTTGGACAGCGGCGGGCGGCGCATCAGCGCGCGCGTGGCCTGGCCCGAGTGGACCCTGGAAGGCCTGCAGCGGGACAGCGCGCACGCCGAAGAGGGCCTGGACGACGAAGACGAGGAGGACGACGGCAGTGCGCCCGGAGCCCCTGCCGAGCGCGTCACGGTGGTGCTGCGCGGCATGGAAGGCTCGGCGGAGATCGAGATGATCGACGGCCTGTGGGGCCTGGGCCCGGGCACGGCGCAGATGCGCGCTGCATCGGTGCAGACGCGCCGTCTGCCCGCGGGCAATGCGCCGGCCCAGGCCCTGCTGGACCTGAGCGGCGTGGACGTGCAGATGCAGATGACCGCCGACGCGGGCACCCTGGGCGTGGACACGCGTGCCCGCGCCGCGGGCAGCATCGGGCCGATGCAGTTCGATTCCATCGCCCTGCACGAGCAGTACGAGCGGCTGGACATCGAGGCGCTGCGCAGCGTGCTGCAGGGGCTGTGGCGGGGCATGTCCGCCGCCGATGCACAGCCGGGTGAGCTGGACGCCGGTCAGCGCCAGGCGCTGCTGGAGGCCGCGCCGCGCCTGGTGGCCGCACGGCCGGCGTACCAGATGCAGATGGAGGCGACCGTCGCCGGGCAAACCGGCCGCGTGGCCTATGGCGTGCAGGTCAAGAACGCGCCGCCGGCCGAACAGCTTGCAGGCGGCGCGTGGCTGCCGGCGCTGCTGTCCGGCGGCGCGCTGCACGCCAGCGTGCAGATGCCGCGTGCCTGGGTCGGGCCGCTGCTGCAGGCCACCGGGCAGGGTGAGGCCGGCGAGGACGAGGTGCAGGCGCTGTTGCAGCAGGCCCAGGGCATGGGTTACGTCCAGGTGCAGGACGGGCAGGTGAGCAGCAGCCTGCGCCTGGAAGGCGGGCACTGGACGCTCAACGGCCGCCCCTTCGCCGCGCCCCTGGGGGCCTTCGGGCGCTGATGCGGCGCGGCGTCAGCCCACCAGCAGCTTTTGCACCAAATCGCCGGCGGTGGAGGCGCCGTACTTGCGCATCAGGCGGGCGCGGTAGATCTCCACCGTGCGGTGGCTGATCTCCAGTGCGCGGCCGATCTCCTTGCTGGTCATGCCGTCCAGCAGCCGCGCGGCCACCTCGCGCTCGCGTGCGGTGAGCTCGGCACGCACCGGACGCTCGGCGCTCAGGTCCTCGAAGGCCCAGATGCCCGAGGCATGCGGCTGCTCGCGGTTGAGCGCGCGCCCGGAGACGTGGCACCAGAAGATCTCGCCGTTGGCGCGCTTCATCAGGCGGTTGTCGGCATAGTGGCCGCGCGTGTTCAGGATGGGCTCCATGCGCCGGCCCAGGCGCTCGTACTCGTCGGCCGACGGATAGAGCACGCGAAAGGACTGGCCGATGAGCAGTTCGCGCGAGGCGCCGAACATTTCGCACACATGGTGGTTGCAGTCCACCATGGTGCGGTTGCTGGAGATGACCAGCCCCACGGGCGCCATCTCGAAGGCCAGGCGATAGTCGGCGACGTCCATGTATATGCTTAGGGAATACTACTTAAAAAGGTACGTAGTATCGTAGCGCATCTAGCACCCTTCCTTTCCCCTAGGAGACAGTCTGTGAACAAGCTCTATCCATCCGCGAAGCAGGCGCTCGAGGGCGTTGTGCGCGACGGCCAGATGCTGGCCGTTGGCGGCTTCGGCCTGTGCGGCATTCCCGAGGCGCTGATCGAGGCGCTCAAGGACAGCGGCGCCAAGGATCTCACGGTGATTTCCAACAACGCCGGCGTCGACGGGTTCGGTCTGGGCAAGCTGCTGCAGACGCGCCAGATCAAGAAGATGATCAGCTCCTACGTGGGCGAGAACAAGGAGTTCGAGCGCCAGTTCCTGGCGGGCGAGCTGGAGCTGGAATTCACCCCCCAGGGCACACTGGCCGAGAAGCTGCGCGCCGGTGGCGCCGGCATCCCGGCGTTCTTCACCAAGACCGGCGTGGGCACCATGGTCGCCGAGGGCAAGGAAACCCGCGAGTTCGACGGCGAGACCTACGTGATGGAGCGCTCGCTGGTGCCCGACGTGTCGCTGGTCAAGGCGCACCGCGCCGACAAGAGCGGCAACCTGCAGTTCCGCCTGACGGCGCGCAACTTCAACCCGGCCGCGGCCACCGCCGGCAAGGTCTGCATCGTCGAGGTGGAAGAAATCGTCGAGACCGGTCAGATCGCCCCGGACGACGTGCACCTGCCCGGCATTTACGTGCATCGCATCGTGCACAACCCGAATCCCGAAAAGCGCATCGAGAAGCGCACCCTCACCGAGAAGAAATAAGGAGACTGCAATGGCCTGGACCCAAGACCAGATGGCCGCGCGCGCGGCGCAGGAGCTGGAAGACGGCTTCTACGTGAACCTCGGCATCGGCATCCCGACGCTGGTGGCCAACCACACCGGCGACAAGGAAGTGTGGCTGCAGTCGGAAAACGGCATGCTGGGCATCGGCGCCTTCCCGACCGAAGAGAACGTGGACGCCGACCTGATCAACGCCGGCAAGCAGACCGTGACGACCATTCCCGGCTCGGCCATCTTCGGCTCGGACCAGTCGTTCGCCATGATCCGCGGCGGCAAGATCAACCTGTCCATCCTGGGCGCCATGCAGGTGTCCGAAAAGGGCGACCTGGCCAACTGGATGATCCCGGGCAAGATGGTCAAGGGCATGGGCGGCGCCATGGACCTGGTGGCCGGCGTCAAGCGCGTGATCGTGCTGATGGAGCATGTGGCGCGCAAGAAGGACGGCACCACCGACCTGAAGATCCTGCCCGAATGCACGCTGCCGCTCACCGGCGTGGGCGTGGTCGACCGCATCATCACCGACCTGGGCGTGATGGACGTGACGCCCGAAGGGCTGAAGCTGGTCGAGCTGGCGCCGGGCGTGGAGTTCGACGAGATCCAGTCCAAGACGGGCGTGACGCTGCTGCGCTGAAGCGCCGCAGGGCCCTCCTGCACCCGCCGGGCGCCGCCCGGCTTTTTTGCGCCTGCGCGGGCGCGGGCGCTGCCGTCCGGAGCCTGGCGCAAAGCCTCGTATAGTCGGCCGCACCTTTTCGTTGCCTGCTGTGTCCCGCTGCATGTCCGTGCCCGATCTTCTCTCCGATGCATCTCCCCTCCAGGGGCAGGCCGAGCACAGCAGCCACTACCTGCGCGCCGTCGCCGACATGGCCGGCCGCTGCCAGGTGACCACCCGCGAGGCGCTGTACAACGATCGCGGCATCAAGCTGCTGGACCAGGGCATGCGCGTGGACAGCAGCCTCTACGAGCGCCTGGTGCGCCACCGACTGCAGGGCTCCCTGGACGACAAGCTGGCGGTGCAGGATATGGTCGGCGTGCCCGCCATCGTCCAGGAAGCGCAGGCCCAGTGCGAGAGCGACCTGCTGGCCAGCCTGCTGGTGCGTGCGCTGCCGGCTGCAGCGTCCGCGATGGCGCCCGCGCGGCTGCTGGCGCCCATCGGCGCGCTGGTGCTGCCCCATCCCCTGGCCTTCCGGCTCACGGTGATGCGCACGCAGCACCCCGAGCTGTTCAGCCACGCCGTGCGGGTGATGCTCACCAGCCTGTGGCTGGCGCTGCACGCCGGGCTGGACGAGCGCGAACGCGTGCACCTGGCGGCCGCGGCGCTGCTGCACGACATCGGCGAGCTGCACATGGCCCCGCTGTGGCGCGACCCGGCCACCCGCGTGACGGGTGCCGGGCGCAAGGAGCTGATGGCGCATCCGATCACGGCGGCCCTGGTCATCCAGGCGCAGCAGCTGTACCCGCGCAGCGTGGTGCAGGCGGTGCTGGAGCACCACGAGCGCATGGACGGCAGCGGCTACCCGCGCCGCCTGCGCGGCGAGCAGCTCTCGCCGATGGGGCGCATCCTGCTGCTGGCCGAGGTGGCCGCGGCCTTCTTCGAGAAATACGCCGACCAGGGCGCTGCGCAGCGCCTGTCGCTCACGCTGCGCATGGGCCACCGCCGCTACCCTGCGGACCTGGTGGCACACCTACTGCCGGCGCTGGACCGGCACGCCGCGCCGGCCACGCTGCAGGTCACGCCGGTGCAGGTGCAGGCCGGCATCGAGATGCTGTCGCTGGCCTTTGCCGACTGGGACGCGCGCTGCGCCGCGCTGCCCGTCGAGGCTTTCGCACCGGACAGCGGGCAGGCCTGCAGCTTCGTCACCCAGCGCCTGGTGAGCCTGCAGAAAATCTTGTACGAGGTCGGATCGCACCCCCAGCAGCAGGCCCATGCGCTGGCGTTTCTGGAAGGCGATGCCCAGGGCCTGGCAGAACTGGCCCTGCTCACGCGCGAGGCGCTGTGGCAGCTGCAGAGCATCGTCGACGCGGCGCATAGCCGCTGGCCGCACCTGGCCACCAGCCAGGACGCGGCAGACCAGGCCGTGCTGGGCTGGAGCGAAGCCCTCGCGCACGGGGCTGGTCCGCCGGAGTCGGCCGTGCCCTAGCGCCACGTCCGACAACAAAAACTGCCTGGGGCAGGCAGGCTGGGTGCCGCACTACTGTATATTTAAACAGTATCGAAAGCACATTCATGCCTGCGCCCGCCACCTCCCTGTCTCCTGCATCGTTGCCCGGCCTGTGGCGTGGGCAGGACTGGCTGGGGGCGGCCCATCCGGTCGTGGCCACCGGCCATGCCGCGCTCGACGCCGAACTGCCCGCGGGTGGCTGGCCGCTGGGCGCTTTGAGCGAGTTGCTGCTGGCGCCGCACGCGCGGGTCGAATGGGCGCTGGTGCTGCCGGCGCTGGCAGCGCGCCTGCAGGGCGGACGCGGCCACGCCGTGCTGGTCGCGCCTCCGCTGGAGCCCTTTGCCCCGGCGCTGCAGGCCGCGCGGGTGCCGCCAGCGCAGCTGTGCTGCATCTGGCCGGCCGGGCAGGGCGCGGCCGATGCCGCCGCCTCGGCCTGGGCGTGCGAGCAGGCGCTGCGCTGCCGCGACGTGCGCGCCGTGCTGGCCTGGCTGCCCCAGGCCGCGCCGGCCGTATTGCGCCGGCTGCAACTGGCGGCGGCGCAGCACCGGCAACTGCTGTGGGTGTTTCGCCCGCCGCAGGCGCGGCTGTCGGCCTCGCCGGCGCCGCTGCGCCTGCAGCTTGAAAGCGCGCGCCAGGCGCTGCTGGTGCATGTGCTCAAGCGTCGGGGCCTCCCTCTGGAGCGGCCCCTGGCGCTGCCGGCCTGCCCGCCGCTGCTGGGCGCCGTGCTGCAGGCCCAGGCGCAGCGGCGCCGGCAGATGCAGCAGGCGGCCGCCTCGCTCGGCGCATTGCCCGCATCCCGTGACCTGGCCGAGCCCCATGCGCTGGATCGCCTGGCTGTTGCCGTCTCCTGACGCGCAGGACGACCCCGCAGAGCCGCCCGCCGCGGCCCAGGGCTGGTGGGCGCTGCGTTTCACGCCGCGCGTGGCCCTGCTGGCCGAGGCGCTGGTGCTGGAGGTGTCTGCCACCGAGCGCCTGTGGGGCGGCTTCGCTGCCCTGCGCGCGCGGCTGCACCAGGAGGCGCCCGACCACCGCCATCCCCGGCTGTGGGCCGATGGCGCCACGGCCCAGCAGGCCCTGGCGCTGCTGCGCCTGCAGTGCGCCGGCCGCCCGCTGCCGCGGCGCCTGCCGCACGACCTGCCGGTGGACACGCTCTGCGCCCTGCGCCCGCACGCCGCGGCGCTGGCCCACCTGGGTTGCCGCACCTGGGGCGCGGTGCGCGCGCTGCCGCGGGCCGGGGTGGCGCGGCGCTTCGGCGCCGACTGCCTGGCCGCGCTGGACCGTGCCTGGGACGGCAGCGTGCACGGCATGCACTGGATCACGCTGCCCGAGCATTTCGCGCTCGAAGCCGAACTGCCGGCCCTGGCCGAATCCGCCTCGGCGCTGCTGTGGACCGGCCAGCGCCTGCTGGAGACGCTGCAGGGCTGGCTGCGCGCGCGCCAGCAGGGCGTGCTGGCGCTGGAGCTGGCCTGGCACCACGACCTGCGCCGCGTGGACGGCCGGCCGCTGCCGCCCTGGCAATCGCTGGTGCTACGCACCGCCGAACCGCTGCAGGACACCGCCCACCTGCGCCGCCTGCTGTCCGAGCGCCTGGCGTACGAACGCCTGGCTGCGCCCGTGGACCGGCTGGCACTGCGCAGCCTGCAGACCGCCCCGATGGCGCCCGCCAGCGCGCACCTGCTGCCGCCGGCGGCGTGCGAAGGGGCCCCGGGCGAGGGCGAGCCGTGGCACCAGTTGCTCGAGCGCCTGTCGGCCCGCCTGGGTGCGCAGTGTCTGCAGATACCTGCCCTGCAGGCCGACCACCGGCCCGAACGCATGCAGCGCTGGCAGCCCGCCGCTGCCGTGGCCACTGCCGCGCCGCCGCCGGCGGCCGGCGCTGCGCCATCGCCCTGCGGCGGCCGCGCTGCCCTGTGGCCGGCCTGGCTGGTGCGCCCGCCGCGGGCGCTGGTGCTGCGCGGCGACCGCCCCTGCCTGCACGGCCAGCCACTGGCCCTGCTGGCCGGCCCCGAACGCGTGGAGGCCGGCTGGTGGGAGGCCGCAGGCGAAGACGGCCAAGGCCTGGCGCTGCGCGACTACTTCGTGGCGCACAACGCCGCGGCCGGCTGGGTCTGGATCTTCCGCGACCGCGCCACGGGCGGCTGGTTCCTGCACGGAGTGTACGCATGAGCCGTGCGCCCACCGCCTTGCCCGGCTATGCCGAGCTGCACGCCCTGAGTTGCTTTTCCTTCCAGCGCGG
>DAMCAL010000042.1:0-20133 GCA_032059585.1 Burkholderiaceae bacterium | reverse complement strand
ACCAGGGCCTGATGTTCGGCTACGCCTGCGACGAGACGCCCGAGCTGATGCCCGCCCCGCTGTACTACGCGCACCGTCTGGTCGAGCGCCAGGCGCAGCTCAGGAAGGACGGCCGCCTGCCCTTCCTGCGCCCTGACGCGAAAAGCCAGGTGACCATGCGCTATCGTGAAGGCAAGCCGCACAGCATCGACACCGTGGTGCTGTCCACCCAGCACAGCCCGGACCAGAGCGAGAACGCCACCACCATGAAGGCCAACTTCATCGAGGCGGTGGTGGAGGAGATCATCAAGCCGGTGCTGCCCTCGGCCTGGCTGCAGGACACGAAATTCCTGATCAACCCCACCGGGCGCTTCGTCATCGGCGGCCCGCAGGGCGACTGCGGCCTCACGGGCCGCAAGATCATCGTCGACACCTACGGCGGCGCCTGCCCGCACGGCGGCGGCGCGTTCTCGGGCAAGGACCCGACGAAGGTGGACCGCTCGGCCGCCTACGCCGCGCGCTACGTGGCCAAGAACATCGTCGCCGCCGGCCTGGCGCGCCAGTGCCAGATCCAGGTGGCCTACGCCATCGGCGTGGCGCGGCCGATGAACATCACCGTCTACACCGAAGGCACGGGGGTGATCCCCGACGCACAGATCGCGCAGCTGGTGCACAAGTACTTCGACCTGCGGCCCAAGGGCATCATCCAGATGCTGGATCTGCTGCGCCCGATCTACGCCAAGACCGCGGCGTACGGCCACTTCGGCCGCGAGGAACCCGAGTTCACCTGGGAGCGCACGGACAAGGCCCAGGCGCTGCGTGCAGCGGCAGGGCTGTAAGCCCCGCGTTTGCCGCCAGGCAAACCCCGGGCCTTGGGGCGAAGTTCACAGCGCGCAGCGATGTGAAGGTAGACCACAAGGCCGCCGCACTGCGTGCAGCGGCCGGAAGGGGCGGCAGGCTACCCCGAGGTGACCTCGACCCCCGCCCGCACGGCAGCGGTGGCGCGTGAACTCGGCAGCCGCCTATCAGCACGCTCCTACGAGCGCCCGCCTTGGCCGCCGACGGCGCCGCTCCCCGCCGGCGTCTACCTTGTGCACTACCGCGCGGCGCCCGCTGGCGGTCCACTGCACAAGGAGTCCCTCACCATGCTCAAGTACGCGCTTATTTTCGCCATCGTCTCGCTCATCGCCGGGGCGCTGGGCTTCACCGGTGTTGCAGCCGGCGCGGCCGGCATCGCCAAGGTGCTGTTCTTCGTCTTCGTGGCTCTCGCCGTGCTGTTCGTGGTGCTGGGGCTGCTCGGTGTGGGCGCGGCGCGCAAGGCCCTGAGGTAACCCTCACAAGCCTCGCGCCGACAGCGACAGGCTGCGCCGGAATGCCGGTCGCAGCCTGTACACCTGGGCCGGCCGGTGCGCGCCGCCTTGCAGCGCCCCGGGCACCGGCTCGAGCATGCCCAACTCGTCCATCTTGCGGCGAAAGCTCACCTTGTTGAGCGGCTCGCCCAGCACGGCCTCGTAGGTCGCCTGCAGTTGCGGCAGCGTGAACTGGTCTCCGCACAGGTGGACCGGCAGCGACGAATACTGGCTCTTGTTGCGCACGCGTGCCAGCGCCTGGTGCACGATCGCTGCATGGTCGAACGGCAGCGGCGGCAAGGCCGCCACGTCGAACAGTGCCACGCCCGGCCGCAGCGGCTTTGCCTGCAGTTGCGCCAGTGGCACCAGCGCGCAATACACCACTGCCAGCGACCAGCCCCGCGGGTCGCGTGCGGCACCCGAAAACGTCGCCAGTTGCTCCAGATACGGCACCTGCACTCCCGCTTTGGCCTCGAGCACGCGCAGGGCGCTGGCTTTCGCATCCACATCTTCGTGCGCATGCACGAACCCGCCCGGCAGCGCCCAGGCGCCGGCGAACGGCGCATGCTCGCGCTGCGTCAGCAGTACACGGAGCGCACCGTGCTGCAGCGTGAACAGCACGGCATCCACGGTGCACAGCACGCGACCGGCGAGCTCATCGGGCATATCGGGTTCGTTTCGACAATGGAAGAACAAGCGTACCACTGCGCCATCCATTTGCTGTGACAGGCACTTCTCACGCTTGTGTTAGTTGCAACTGTAAACTAACAAGCCTACACTTGCGCCACCATTTCAGGAGAGGCCATGACCCCGACCATCCACCTGCTTGCGATCGACCCGCAGAACGATTTTTGCGACCTGCCCGGCGACTGGCATGGGCGTGACGCCGCCAGCGGCGCCCCGGTCGCGCCCAGCCTGCCGGTGCCCGGTGCCCACGCCGACCTGCAGCGCCTGGCTGCGTTCATCGATGCGCAGACTGCGCGGCTGGGCCGCATCACCCTCACGTTCGACTCGCACCAGCGCTACGACATCGCCCACCCCCTGTTCTGGCGGCAGGCCGCCGATGGCGACGTCCCGCCCTTCACCCCGATCACCGCCGCGCAGGTGCGCGCCGGCGAGTACGCGCCGCGCGATGCCAGCGCACTGCCCCGCACCCTGGCCTACCTGGATGCACTGGAAGCCCAGGGCCGCTACACCCTGATGGTCTGGCCGGTGCACTGCGAGATCGGCAGCTGGGGCCACGGGGTGCACGCCAGCGTGCTTGCGGCGTGCGGCCGGTGGCAGGCAGCGCGCACGCGCGCCGTGGGCAGCGTGTTCAAGGGCATGAACCCCTGGACCGAGCACTACAGCGCCATCCGCGCCGAAGTGCCCGACCCCGCCGATCCCGCCACGACGACCAACACCGCCCTGCTGGACGAACTGGGCCAGGCCGACCTGCTGCTGATCGCCGGCGAGGCCAGCAGCCACTGCGTGCGCTCGACCACCGAGCACCTGGTGCAGGACCTGCCGGGCCGGGTGCCCGGCTGGACGGCGCGGCGCATCGTGCTGCTGACCGACTGCATGAGCCCGGTGGCCGGCTTCGAGAACCAGCACGCGCAGTTTCTGGAGGGCATGCGGGCGCTGGGTGCGCAACTGGCCACCACAGACGAAATCAACCTCTGACGCGCTTGCAGCAAGCGCCGGCAGCTATCAGAAAGTGAGCGACGCCATGCCTCCCATCATCACCAGCCTGCTGGACACCGACCTGTACAAGTTCACCATGTGGCAGGCGCTGCTGCACCGCCACCCGCAGACGCAGGCCGAGTACCGCTTCGTCTGCCGCAACCAGCCCCAGTTTCCCCTCGCCGGCCTGGTGGACGCGGTGAACGCCGAGCTGGACGCGCTGTGCCGCCTGCGCTTTGCGCCCGACGAGCTGGCCTACCTGGCCGGGCTGCGCTTCATCAAGAGCGACTTCATCGATTTCCTGCGCATCTTCCAGTTCCAGCGCGGCTTCATCGAGGCGCGGGCCGAAGGCGAGCAGCTCACGGTCGTCGCGCGCGGCCCGCAGGTGCACGTGATGGCATTCGAGATCTTCGTGCTGGCCATCGTCAACGAGCTGTACTTCCGCCAGTTCGACGCGCAGGCCGCGCTGGCGCACGGCCGCGCGCGCCTGCAAGCCAAGCTGGCGCGCCTGCGCCAGGCGGGCGACGACGGGCCGCGCCTGCGCCACCCGTTCGAGATGTTCGACTTCGGTCTGCGGCGGCGCTACAGCGGCGCCTGGCAGCGCGAAGTGGTGCAGGCCTTCGCGCAGGAAGCGCCGGCCTGGTTCAAGGGCACCAGCAACGTGCTGCTGGCGCGCGACCTGCAGCTGGTGCCGATCGGCACCATGGCGCACGAGTACCTGCAGACCTACCAGGCGCTGGGCGTGCGCCTGCGCGACTTCCAGTGCGCCGCCCTGGAAGACTGGGTGCAGGAGTACCGCGGCGACCTGGGGATCGCCCTGACCGACACCGTGGGCATGGACGCGTTCCTGGCCGACTTCGACCTGTACTTCGCCAAGCTCTTCGACGGGCTGCGCCACGACTCGGGCGACCCCGTCGCCTGGGGCGAGAAGGCACTGGCGCACTACGCACGGCTGCGCATCGACCCGCACAACAAGCGCTTCGTGTTCTCCGACGGGCTGGACATGGAGCGTGCGCTGCAGCTGTACCGCCACTTCGGCGACCGGGTGCAACTGGGTTTCGGCATCGGCACGCACCTGACCAACGACATGGGATTGACCCCCTTAAGCATCGTCATGAAACTGGTGCGCGCCAATGGCCAGCCGGTGGCGAAACTCTCCGACAGCCCCGGCAAGACCTTGTGCGACGATGCCACCTTCCTGGCCTACCTGCGCCAGGTCTTCCATGTGACCACCTGAAGTGACCGCCATGCTCCGCATCACCCTGGCCCAGCTCAACCCGACCCTGGGCGACATCGAAGGCAACACTGCAGGCATCGTCGTCGCCGCGCAGGGCGCCGCGGCGCAGGGCGCCGACGTGCTGGTGTGCAGCGAACTGGCCGTGACCGGCTACTACCCGGGCGACCTGCTGACCGAGGCCGGCTTCATGGAGCGGGTGGAGCAGGCTCTGGAGCTGCTGCGCCGCGAAAGCGCCGCCCTGCCCGGCCTGCACTGGATCATCGGCGCGCCCACGCGCGCACCGGGCGCGCCCGGTGCGCTGCACGACAGCCTGCTGGTGCTGCACGGCGGCGAGGTGCGCGCCCAGTGCGCGCGCCGGTCGCTGCCCGCCGGGGGCGACTTCGACGAGCGCCGGCATTTCGCGCCGGGCGAGGACGCGGCGGCGGTGTGCACCATCGCCGGCGTGCGCGTGGGCCTGCTGGTGGGCAGCGACCTGCCCCCGCCGGGTGACAGCGCGCCTGCGCTGGCGGCGCTGGCCGGCGCCACGCCCGACCTGGTGCTGCACATCGGCGCCACCAGCAGTTACCTGGGCCGCCGGGCCCAGCGCCACGCCGCGTGTGCGCAAGCCGCGCGCCGGTGCGGCGCGCCGGTGGTCAGCGTGAACCAGGTGGGCGGCCACGACGCGCTGGTCTACGACGGCGCCTCGCTGGCCGCCACGCCTGGCGGCGGCGTGGTGTTCGAGGCGCGCCGCTTCGAGGAGGACACGCCCACGCTGGTGCTGGGCGACGGCGGCACGCTGGGCGGCGCGCAGGGCGCGCGGCTGGCGCCGGTGCCCGCCGACGGGCTGCCGGTGATGGAGTTCTACCGCCGCCAGCTCCTGCTGGGCCTGCGCGACTACGCGCGCCGCTGCGGCTTCACGCGCGTGGTGGTGGGCAGCTCGGGCGGGCTGGACAGCGCCCTGACCCTGGCACTGGCGGCCCAGGCGCTCGGGCCCGAGAACGTGGTCGGCATCACCATGCCTTCGCGCTTTTCCACCGCCGGGTCGGTGGACGATTCGGTCGCGCTCAGCCGCAACCTCGGAATCGAGCTGCTGCGCCACCCCATCGTCGATCTGGTGGCCGGCTTTTCCCGGCAGTTCGAGGCCAGCTTCGGCCAGCCGCTGGCCGGACTGGCGCTGGAGAACGTGCAGGCGCGCATCCGCGGCACGGTGCTGATGGAGTACTCCAACACCTGGGGCCACCTGCTGCTCAACACCGGCAACAAGTCCGAGGTGGCGGTGGGCTACTGCACGCTGTACGGCGACACCAACGGGGGCCTGGGCCTGCTGGGCGACCTGTACAAGACCGAGGCGTTCGCGCTGGCGCGCCACCTGAACGAACAGGCCGGCCGCGAGCTGGTGCCGCAGACCGTGATCGACAAGCCGCCGTCGGCCGAACTGGCGCCCGGCCAGCGCGACGACGACAGCCTGCCGCCGTACCCGGTGCTGGACGAGGTGCTGAAGTACTTCGTCGAAGGCCCGCTGCTGCCGCCCGACCAGTACGAGCTTGCGCGCGCATTCGTGCAGGAGCAGCAGGCCAGCGAGGCCGGCCGCGCGCTGGTGCAGCGCGTGCGCAGGCTGGTGGCGCGCAGCGAGTACAAGCGCCACCAGGCGCCACCGTCGCTGCGGCTGCGCCCGCGTCCGTTCGGCGCTGGCGCCTGGCAGATGCCGATCGCCGCGCACCACGGCTGAAGTCCTGGATTTTCCAAGCCAAAACAGGCTCCAACGCTTGCCTGGCAAGCGCTGGCAGCTCTTTTTCTCATAGCACTCCGCCCATGCACGACCTCGCCATCCTGATCGGCCGCTTCCAGCCCGTGCACAGCGGGCACGTGGCATTGCTGCGCCATGCGCTGGCACACGCGCGCCGCGTGGTGGTCATCGCCGGCTCGGCGCATCAGGCCCGCACACCGCGCAACCCGTTCACCTGGCAGGAACGCGAGGCCATGCTGCTCGGCGCCGTGCCGGCGGCCGACGCTCAGCGCCTCACCGTCCTTCCGGTACGCGACTACTACGACCAGGCACGCTGGGTCGCGGCCGTGCGCGCGGCCGTGGCGCCGCACGCGCCGGCCGGAGCCGACATCGCCCTGGTCGGGCATTTCAAGGATGCGAGCAGCCAGTACCTGGCCTGGTTTGCGGGCTGGACGCTGCTCGACCTGCCGCGCCAGGGCGACATGGACGCCACGCGCGTGCGCGACGCCTGGCTGGGGGCCGAGGCCGATGGCATCGCCGCCGCGCTGGCGCCCGTGGCCGCGGCGCTGCCGCCCGCCACGCGCGCCCTGCTGCAGACGCTGGCCGCCACGCCGCTGCACGCGCAGCTGCAGCAGGAATGGCGCATGCTGCGCGAGTACCGCGCCGCCTGGTCCGGCGCGCCCTACCCGCCGGTGTTCGTCACCGTGGATGCGCTGCTGCAGTGCCAGGGCCGCGTGCTGCTGATCCGCCGCGCGCAAGCGCCGGGCCGCGGCCTGCTGGCGTTGCCCGGCGGCTTCATCGAGCAGCGCGAGACGCTGTGGCGCTCGTGCCTGCGCGAGCTGGCCGAGGAGACCCACTGCGCGCTGCCCGAGGCGACGCTGCAGGCCGCGCTGCGCGGCGTGGCGGTGTTCGACCACCCCGAGCGCAGCCAGCGCGGGCGCGTCATCAGCCACGTGCACCACTTCGACCTGGGGGACGCCACCGCATGGCCCGAGGTGCGCGCCGACGACGACGCGAGCGAGGTGCACTGGACGCCCATCGACGAGTTGCCGGCGCTGGAAGCGCAGTTCCACGACGACCACTTCCACATCCTGGACCACTTCCTAGGGCTGACACCGGTGGCCTGATCGCGCGGCGGCGCTACGATCTTCGGATGCCGCCCGTTGCCAGCCCTTCCACCCCCGCGCTGCCGCTGGACGCCCAGGGCATCCACGCCCTGGCGGCGCGCTCGATGTTCGGGCTGTTTTCCAGCATCAGCCAGGGCATGTTCCTGATCGACCGCTCCGGGCGCATCGTCTGGGTCAACGAGGGCTACCAGCGCTTCCTGCCCGCGCTCGGCCTGGGCTCGGTGGAGGACTTCGTCGGCCACATGGTCGAGGACGCCATCCCCGGCACGCAGATGCGCCGCGTGCTGGAGACCGGCCAGCCCGAGCTCATCGACCTGCTCACCAACCGCGCCGGCACCTTCGTGGTCAGCCGCATCCCGCTGCGCGACGATGCCGGCCAGCTCATCGGCGCCATGGGCATCGTGTTCTTCGACCACCCGGAGACCACGCTGCGCCCGCTGATCAGCAAGTTCGCGCAGATGCAAAGCGACCTGGACGACGCGCGGCGCGAGCTGGCTGCCGCGCGGCGCAGCCGCACGCTGGCGGGCACGGCCAGCGGCGAGCGGCGCGCCAAGTACACCTTCGCCAGCTTCATCGGCTCCAGCCCGGCCGCCGCCGAGGTCAAGCGCCAGGCGCGGCGCGCGGCGCAGTCGAGCAGCCCGGTGCTGCTGCTGGGCGAGACCGGCACCGGCAAGGAGCTGCTGGCGCACGCCATCCACGCCGCCTCCAGCCGCGCCGGCGGGCCGTTCGTCAGCGTGAACATCGCCGCCATCCCCGACACGCTGCTGGAGGCCGAGTTCTTCGGCGTGGCGCCGGGCGCCTACACCGGCGCCGACCGGCGCGGGCGTGACGGCAAGTTCAAGCTGGCCGATGGCGGTACGCTGTTTCTGGACGAGATCGGCGACATGCCGCAAAGCCTGCAGGCCAAGCTGCTGCGTGCCTTGCAAGAAGGCGAGCTCGAGCCCCTGGGCAGCAACCGGCTGGTGCCGTTCGACGCGCGCGTAGTGGCCGCCACCTCGCGCGACCTGGCCGCCCTGGTGCGCGACGGACGCTTTCGCGAAGACCTGTTCTACCGCCTGCACGTGCTGCCGATCCGCGTGCCGCCGCTGCGCGAGCGGCGCGGCGACATCCCGGCCCTGGTCGAGGCGCTGTGCGAGGACCTGGCGCTGCGCGACGGCGCCGCGCCACCCGAGCTGCTGCCGGGCGCGCTGGCGCTGCTGGCCGGCCAGCCCTGGCGCGGCAACATCCGCGAGCTGCGCAACGTGCTGGAGCAGGCCGCCATGCGCAGCGACAGCCAGAGCCTGGACGCCGAGCAACTGGCGCGCGTGCTGCGCGAGGCCGGCGTGGAGCCCGCCGCCCCGCTGGAGCCGGCCGAGACGCGCACCGACGCCGGCGACGAGCAGTGGCTGCGCCCGCTGGCCGTGCAGGTGGCCGAGCTGGAGCGGCGCGCCATCGCTGCCGCGCTGCGCGCCCACGGCGGCAACAAGCTGGCCAGTGCGCGCACCCTGGGCATCTCCCGCGCCAAGCTCTACGAACGACTGGAAAACCCTGATCGCTGAACAGACAACTGTCTGTTTTTCAGGCAATGCAATTGTCTGAAATTCGGACAATCACGTTGCTGCAACGGAAAATTCCTTAACAAATCAACGGCTTGCGTCCTGGCACGTCTTGTGCAGTCTCTCCTGCATCACTACAGGAGACAACCGCCATGCAACGCCGCACCCTGGTGGCTCTGGCCGCCCTCGCCAGCGCCACGCTGTCTGCCCCCGCCTTCGCGCAGTCCGAGATCCGAATCGCCCACGTCTACAGCAAGACCGGCCCGCTGGAGGCCTACGGCAAGCAGACCCAGGCCGGCTTGATGATGGGGCTGGACTACGCCACCGGCGGCACCATGACCGTGGCCGGCAAGAAGCTGGTGGTGCTCGAGCGCGACGACCAGGGCAAGCCCGACCTGGGCAAGAGCCTGCTGGCGGCGGCCTACTCCGATGACAAGGCCGATATCGCCGTCGGCCCCACGTCCTCCGGCGTGGCGCTGGCCATGCTGCCGGTGGCCGAGGAGTACAAGAAGATCCTGCTGGTCGAGCCCGCCGTGGCCGACGCCATCACCGGTGACAAGTGGAACAAGTACATCTTCCGCACCGGCCGCAACAGCAGCCAGGACGCCATCAGCAACGCCGTGGCCATGGACAAGGAAGGCGTCACCGTGGCCACGCTGGCGCAGGACTACGCCTTCGGCCGCGATGGCGTGAAGGCCTTCAAGGACGCGCTCAAGCACGCCAAGATCGCGCACGAGGAATACCTGCCGCAAAACACCACCGACTTCACGGCCGGCATCCAGCGCATTGTCGATGCGCTCAAGGACAAGCCCGGGCGCAAGGCCATCGAAGTCATCTGGGCCGGCGGCACCCCGCCCTTCAACGCCCTGGCGGCCCAGGACCTCAAGAAACGCTACGGCATCGAGGTCTTCACCGGCGGCAACATCCTGCCCGCCATGGCCGCGTACAAGAACTTCCCCGGCATGGAGGGCGCCACGTACTACTACTTCGGCATCCCCAAGAACCCGGTGAACGACGCCATGGTGGCCATGCACTACAAGCAGTTCAAGACGCCGCCGGATTTCTTCACCGCCGGAGGCTTCTCGGCCGCCATGGCGCTGGTCACGGCGCTCAAAAGCACCAACGGCGAGACGGGCACCAACAAGCTCATCAAGGCCATGGAAGGCATGAGCTTCGAGACGCCCAAGGGCACCATGACCTTCCGCAAGGAGGATCACCAGGCCATGCAGAGCATGTACCACTTCCGCATCAAGGACGACCCGGCCTTCGCCTGGGGCGTGCCCGAGCTCGTGCGCGAGATCAAGCCGGAAGAGATGCAGGTGCCCGTGCGCAACAAGCGCTGAGGTCGCACGGGGCGCCGCCGCGCGTCCCGGTTCGCTGGCTGCCTCGTTCATCGCCGCATGCCGCGGCCCCCCCGCCCCCCACAGGAGAGACGCGACATGCATTGGCACCGTTACCTCGTCAGCGCAGCGCTGGCCGCATCCGGCCTGGCCGCCCACGCCGCCGTGCCCCTCGGGCAGTACAACATCGACACGTCGGCCATCAGCGTGTCGGGCCTGTCGGCGGGCGGCTTCATGGCCAACCAGCTGGGCAATGCCTACTCGGCGACCTTCATGGGCGTGGGCGTGTTCGCCGCCGGCCCCTACCTGTGCGCGGGGCAGAACAACTACACCGCCTGCATGTACAACGCGTCGATCACCGCCGCGCAGCTGAACGCGATGCAGGGCAGCCTGGACAGCTACGCTGCCAGCGGCGCCATCGACGCGAAGTCGAACCTGGCGCGCCAGAAGGTGTACATCTTCACCGGCACCAGCGACTACACCGTCGGGCCGAACCTGACGGACGCGCTCAAAGCCCAATACCTGAACAACGGCGTGCCGGCCGCCAACCTCAGCTACGTCAAGCGCGCGAGCACGGCGCACGTGCTGCCCACCGACTTCGACAGCACCGGCAACAACGCCTGCGCCAGCAGCGCCTCGCCCTACATCAGCAACTGCGGCTATGACGGCGCGCAGGCCGCGCTCAGCCACATCTACGGCCCGCTCAATGCGCGCAACAACGCGCCGCCGGCCAGCCGCTACATCGAGTTCAACCAGGCCGCCTACACCCAGGGCAACCCCGGCATGGCCGCCAACGGCTGGCTGTACGTGCCGCAAAGCTGCGCCGACGGCCAGCAGTGCAAGCTGCACGTGGTGCTGCACGGCTGCCAGCAGAGCACCGACAAGATCGGCGACAAGTTCGTGAAGAACACCGGCTATAGCCGCTGGGCCGACACCAACCGCATGGTGCTGCTGTTCCCGCAGGCCAAGGTGGACAACACCAACCGCCCCACCGCCAAGAGCGGCTCGCTGCCCAACCCCAACGCCTGCTGGGACTGGGTGGGCTGGTACGGCCACAGCTTCGCGCAAAAGGCCGGCACGCAGATGGCGGCCATCAAGGCCATGGTCGACCGCATCGCCTCGGGCGCCGGCTCGGGCCCGGGCGACGGCGGCGGCACCACGCCGCCCGACCCGGCGCTGCCCGCGCCCACCGGGCTGACCGCCTCCAACCCCACCACCACCAGCATGGACCTGGGCTGGAGCGCGGTGGCCGGCGCCAGCGGCTACAACGTCTACCGCAACGGCAACAAGGCCAACGCCCTGCTGGTCTACACCACGCAGTACACCGACAGCGCGCTGACCGCCTCGACGAGCTATTCGTGGACCGTGCGCGCGGTCGACGGCAACGGCGCCGAGGGCGCGGCCTCCGCCGCGGCCAGCGGCACCACGCTGGCGCCTGCGGGCGGCTCGGGCACCTGCACCACGGCCAGCAACTACGCCCACGTGCAGGCCGGCCGCGCCTACCAGCAGGGCGGCTACGCGCTGGCCAAGGGATCGGCGCAGAACATGGGCCTGTGGAATGTGTTCGTCACCAGCACGCTCAAACAGACCGCGCCCGGCTACTACGTCCTCGGCACCTGCCCCTGAAGCGCACGGGCGCGCGCTGCGCGCCCGCCTGCGCAGGCTCTCTTCTGTCCTTCCTTCCTTCCGTCTTTCACCGCCTTGCTGACCACCGAAAACCTGACCATCCGCTTCGGCGGCCACGTGGCCGTGGACGGCGTGAGCTGTGCGTTCGCGCCCGGCACGCTCACGGCCATCGTCGGGCCGAACGGCGCCGGCAAGACGACCTATTTCAACCTCGTGTCCGGCCAGCTCAAGGCCAGCGCCGGCCGTGTGCTGCTGAACGGGCGCGACCTGACCGGCCTGCCCGCCTCCAGCCGCACGCGCGCCGGACTGGGCCGGGCCTTCCAGCTGACCAACCTGTTTCCCTCGCTGTCGGTGCTGGAGAACGTGCGCCTGGCGGTGCAGGCCACGCGCGAGGGCCGGCACCGGCGCGGCCTGAACCTGTGGAGCGTGTGGAGCGACCACCGCACGCTGACGGCGCGGGCCGAATCCATCGTCGAGTCGGTGGCCCTCACCGCGCGCCAGGACAGCCCCGTGGCCAGCCTGCCGCACGGCGACCAGCGCAAGCTGGAGGTGGCGCTGTTAATGGCGCTGGAGCCGCAGGTCTACATGTTCGACGAGCCCACGGCCGGCATGAGCCACGACGAGGCGCCCGTCATCCTCGACCTGATCCGCCGCCTCAAGCAGGACCGCAGCAAGACCATTTTGCTGGTCGAGCACAAGATGGACGTGGTGCGCGAGCTGGCCGACCGCATCGTGGTGCTGACCAACGGCCAGCTGGTGGCCGACGGCCCGCCCGAGGAGGTCATGGCCAGCAGCGTGGTGCAGGAGGCCTACCTGGGCCGCCGCCGGCAGGAGGCCGCATGAGCAGCAGCAACGGCGACCTGCTGACCCTGCAAGGCGTGCACACGCACATCGGCGCGTACCACATCCTGCATGGCGTCGACCTGGCCGTGCCGCGCGGCGAGCTGACCATGCTGCTGGGGCGCAACGGCGCCGGCAAGACCACCACGCTGCGCACCATCATGGGCCTGTGGCGGGCCTCGCAGGGCAGCGTGCGCTTTGGCGGGCAGGACATCACGCAGCTGGCCACGCCGCAGATCGCCCGTTCGAACATCGCCTACGTGCCCGAGAACATGGGCATCTTCGCGGACCTGACGGTGCAGGAAAACCTGCTGCTGGCCGCCAGCGGCGCACAGCGCGCCGCGCAGATGGACCAGGCGCGGCTGCAGTGGATCTTCCAGCTCTTCCCGGCCGTGGAGAAGTTCTGGCGCCACCCGGCGGGCAAGCTCTCGGGCGGGCAAAAGCAGATGCTGGCCGTGGCCCGCGCCATCGTCGAGCCACGCGACCTGCTCATCGTGGACGAGCCCAGCAAGGGCCTGGCGCCGGCCATCATCGACAACATGATCGACGCCTTCGCGCAGCTGAAAGCCGGCGGCGCGACGATCCTGCTGGTGGAGCAGAACCTGGACTTCGCGCGCCAGCTGGGCGACGGCGTGGCCGTGATGGACAACGGCCGCGTGGTGCATTCAGGCCGCATGGCCGCGCTGGCGGCCGACGAGCAGCTGCAGCGCTCGCTGCTGGGGCTGGCCCTATGAACTTCAAACTTTTTTGGCCTCCAGCCCTTGCCAGACAAGCGTTGGCAGCTATTCGAACCATAGCATTCCAGGAGGCAGCGAGATGAGCGCCCGCGACCTGGACTGGCGCCCCCTGGCCCTGGTGCCGCTGCTGGCGCTGATCGCCGCGCCGCTGGTCGGCTCGGCCTCGACCTGGCTGACGCTGACCGTGGCCGGGCTGGCCATGGGCATGATCATCTTCATCATCGCCTCGGGCCTGACGCTGGTCTTCGGCCTAATGGACGTGCTGAACTTCGGCCACGGCGTGTTCATCGCCCTGGGCGCCTTCGTGGCCACCAGCGTGCTGGGCGCCATGGGCGACTGGACAGCTTCAGCCGCGCTGTGGCGTAACCTGGTGGCGGTGCTACCGGCGATGGTGGTGGCGATGCTGGTGGCCGGCGCCGTGGGCCTGGCCTTCGAGCGCTTCATCGTGCGGCCCGTGTACGGCCAGCACCTCAAGCAGATCCTCATCACCATGGGCGGGATGATCATCGGCGAGGAGCTGATCAAAGTGGTCTGGGGCCCGCAGCAGATCCCGCTGCCGCTGCCCGCGGGCATGCGCGGCTCGCTGCTGGTGGGTGACGCAGCCATCGAGAAGTACCGCCTGATCGCGGTGGTCGTGGGCCTGGCGGTATTCGCCCTGCTGGCCTGGACGCTTGCGCGCACCAAGGTCGGCCTGCTGATTCGCGCCGGCGTGCAGGACCGCGAGATGGTCGAGAGCCTGGGCTACCGCATCCGGCGGCTGTTCGTGGGCGTGTTCGTGGTGGGCTCGGCGCTGGCCGGCCTGGGCGGCGTGATGTGGGGGCTGTACCAGCAAAGCGTGGTGCCGCAGATGGGCGCGCAGGTCAACATCCTGATCTTCATCGTCATCATCATCGGCGGGCTGGGCTCTACCTCCGGCGCGCTGATCGGCGCGCTGCTGGTGGGGCTGATGGCCAACTACACGGGCTTTCTGGTGCCCAAGGTGGCGCTGTTTTCCAACATCGCGCTGATGGTGGCCATTTTGCTGTGGCGGCCGCAGGGCCTCTTTCCCGTCACCAACAGATGAGATACCCCCCGAGTCGCTTCGCGCCTTCCCCCTGCAGGGGGGACGCCACCCGTGCGGCGGGGCGGTCCTTGCACGGTGGCCGCTGGCCTGGGTGGCGCCCAAGCCGGACGCCATGGGCCTGCGCAGGGCGCACCGGTGCACAGAAGAAAGGCGCATCCGCATGCTGAACCGCCTTCTCTCCGGCGACTACCCCCGCAGCCGCGTGCTGGCGGCCATCCTGGTGGCCATCTTTATCGGGCTGCTGCTGGCGCCCTTCCTGTTTCCCGGCGTCAAGGCGCTGAACGTGGCGGCCAAGGTGCTGATCTTCGTGGTGCTGGTGGCCAGCTTCGACCTGCTGCTGGGCTACACCGGCATCGTCAGCTTTGCGCACACCATGTTCTTCGGCATCGGCGCCTACGGCATCGCCATCGCCACCACGCGCATGGGCGCGACCTGGGGGGCACTGGCCGCGGGCACCGCCGGGGCGCTGCTGCTGTCGCTGCTGCTGTCGCTGGCGGTGGGGCTGTTTTCGCTGCGGGTGCGCGCCATCTTCTTTGCCATGATCACGCTGGCCGTGGCTGCGGCGTTCCAGACGCTGGCCTCGCAGCTGTCGGAGCTGACGGGCGGCGAGGACGGCCTCACCTTCCGCGTGCCCGAGCTGCTGTCGCCGAGCTTCGAGCCGTTCGAGGAGCCCTTCCTGGGCGTGTCCATCGACGGGCGGCTGATCTCGTACTACCTGCTGTTCGTGATGGCCACGCTGCTGGTGCTGGCGCTGCTGCGCATCGTCAATTCGCCCTTCGGCCGGGTGCTGCAGGCCATCCGCGAGAACGAGTTCCGCGCCGAGGCCATCGGCTACCGGGTGGTGGTGTTCCGCACCCTGTCGTCGGTGCTGTCGGCGCTGTTCGCCACCCTGGCCGGCTGCATGCTGGCCCTCTGGCTGCGCTACAACGGGCCGGACACCTCGCTGTCCTTCGAGATCATGATGGACGTGCTGCTGATCGTGGTCATCGGCGGCATGGGCACGCTGTACGGCTCGGCCATCGGCGCCGTGCTGTTCCTCGTCGCCCAAAGCTATCTGCAGGACCTGCTGCGCCTGGGGAGCGAGGCCGCCGCCGGCCTGCCCTGGCTGTCGGCCCTGCTCAGCCCCGACCGCTGGCTGCTGTGGCTGGGCCTGCTGTTCGTGCTGTCGGTCTATTACTTCCCCACCGGCGTGGTGGGGCGCTTGCGTTCACGCCCTTGAAACCCACTATTACCAGGAGACAAGCATGCAAGAGACCCACCTTTCCCACCACGGCGCAGCGCGCTGGGCGCTGACGGCCGCCGCAGCCGCCGTCCTGGCCGCCTGCGGCGGCGGCAGCGGCGGCTCCCTGGGGCCATCCAACGAATTGCCGGCCGGCGTGCGCGAGATCAGTGCCACCGCCTACCCGGCCACCACCGTCGGCAGTGGCAGCACGGCCGACACGCAAGACCTGCTGACGGGCGGCATCGGCAAGACCGGCCTGGGCGCCGCCGCCGCGCCGGCCTACGCCGACCCGGCCCACCCGACGGCCGCCGAGCTGCGCCGCAACGCCCTGTACTCCAACTACCGCGGCATCCTCGACCCGCTGCCCGGCGGCGGCTACGGCACTTTGTATGGCCCCAACGTCACGGCCGACGGCCAGGTAACCAGCAGCGAAGGCCTGATCCCCGGCCGCGAATATCTGGCGGTGCTGGACGACGGCTCCGGCCGCAAGCAGACCATGGTTGCCGTGCAGGTGCCCGACAGCTTCAGCGCCAGCAACCCCTGCATCGTGCTGGGCGCCTCCTCGGGCTCGCGCGGCGTCTACGGCGCCATCGGCACGGCCGGTGAGTGGGGCCTGAAGAAGGGCTGCGCCGTGGCGCTGACCGACGCCGGCAAGGGCGTGGGCCTGCACAACCTGCAGGACGACACGGTCAACCAGATCGACGGCACGCGCGCCACCCGCACCGCGGCGGGCACCCTGTCGTACTTCAGCGCCGCGTTGAGCGATGCGGCGCGCGCGGCGTACAACGCGGCGTTTCCCCACCGCGTGGCCATCAAGCAGGCGCAGTCGCAGCAAAACCCCGAGAAGGACTGGGGCCGCGACACCCTCACCGCCGGGCGCTACGCGCTGTACGTGCTCAATGCGCGCTACGGCACGCCGGCCAACCCGGTGCCGTTCACCCGCGACAACACCACGGTGATCGCGGCCTCGGTGTCCAACGGCGGCGCGGCGGTGCTGCGCGCCGCCGAGCAGGACGAACAGGGCCTGATCGACGGGGTGGTCGCCTCCGAACCCAAGACCGACCTGGGCACCACCGCCGGCTACGGCGTGCTGTTCGACGGTGCACCGGTGGCCGGCTACGGCCGCACCATGGCCGACTACGCCACGTTCGGCAACATCTACCAGCCCTGCGCAGCGCTGGCGCCCGGGGCGCAGCTGAGCGAAGTCTCCTTCTACAACTACCTGGGCCTGGCCGGTATGGCAGGTCGCGCAGCCGCGCGCTGCGAGGGCCTGGCCGCCAAGGGCCTGGTCTCCGGCGCCACCACGGCCGAGCAGGCCGCGGACGCGCTGGCCCGCCTGCGCGCCTACGGCTGGACGGCCGAGCACGACACCATGCACAACGCCCATTACGGCCTGGGCAACGGTCCCATCCTGGCGGCCATGTATCCCTGGTCGTACGGGCGCTTTGCGGCCGACGCGAATGTCTGCGGCACCAGCTTCGCGGCCGTGAACGCCACCGGCGACGTGGTGCCGGCCGCCCCCGCCGTGCTGGCGCAAAGCGCCGCGCTGGCCAACGGCACGGCCAACGGCGTGCCGGCGTCCGTGGTCTACAACGACTCGGTGGGCGGCGCCAAGGCCTGGCAGTTCGCGGTTTCGCCCTCGACCGGCAAGGCCGACTTCGGCCTGGACAACGCGCTGTGCCAGCACGCCCTGGTCACCGGCCAGGACCCGGTCACCGGCGCCACCCTCAGCGCCACCAGCACCCCGACCAAGGCGCAGAGCGACGCGGTACGCGCCGGCATCCAGGAGGTCGTGCTGAACGGCCGCCTGCGCGGCAAGCCGGCGATCATCGTCGCCGGCCGCAGCGACGCGCTGATCCCGGTGAACGACAACGCGCGTGCCTACACCGCGCTGAACCACGCCGTGGAGGGCGCCAGCAGCCGCCTGCGCTACATCGAGGTGACGAACGGCCAGCACTTCGACGCCTTCCTGCCGCTGGCCGGCTTCGACACGCGCTTCGTGCCACTGCACCCGTACTTCAACCAGGCGCTGGACGCCATGTGGGCCACGCTCAAGGGCGGCGCCGCACTGCCGCCCAGCCAGGTGGTGCGCACCACGCCGCGCGGCGGCGTACCGGGTGCGGCGCCTGCGCTCACGGCGGCGCACGTGCCGCCGTTTGTCGCCACCCCGGCCGAGAGCGACCGCATCGGCTTTGCCGGCAACGCCATCGCCGTGCCGCGCTGACGCCGCGACCGCGCCGCAGACCGCCCCGGAGGGCGGCCCGGTGCCTGGCACCGGTCCGCCCTCCCCTATCCGCCCAGGAGTCTTTCGCATGTTTCCCTCCTTTCCCCGGCTGCGCGGTGCGCTCGCGCTGTGCGCGGCGCTCGCCCTCGGCGCCCTGGCGGGCGCGGCACCTGCGGTGGCAGCGGCCGAGCTGGTCATCGGCCAGGTCGCGCCCCTGTCCGGCGTGCTGGCCACCACCGGCGAGCAGATGGTGCTGGGCGGCAAGGTCTATTTCGACTGGGTGAACGCCCAGGGCGGCGTGCACGGCGCCACCATCCGCCACGAGGTGGTGGACGACGGCTACAAGGTGGACGAGACGGTGCGCGCCACGCGCGCACTGCTGGCCAGGCCCGACGTGGTGGCGCTGTTCGGCTTTGCCGGCACGGCCAACATCACCCAGTTGCTGCAGGACGGCGTGCTGGAGCAAGGCGGCGCGGCACTGGTCGCGCCCTACACCGGCGGCGAGTCGCTGCGCACACCGTTCAACCCGTGGATCTTCCACGTGCGCGCCGGCTACGCCGACGAGGCCGAGCACATGGTGCAGCAGCTCTCGACCATCGGCGTGGAGCGCGTGGCCGTGATGTACCAGGACGACGGCTTCGGCAAGGCCGGCCTGGCCGGCGTGCAGGCGGCGCTGGCCAAGCGCGGGCGCAAGGCCATCGCCGAGGCGCCCTACGAGCGCAACACCGACCAGGTCGAGTCGGCGGTGCAAGCCATCAAGGCGGCCGACGCGCAGGCCGTGATCATGATCGCCGTCAACCGCCCGGCTGCCGCCTTCATCAAGCGCTACCGCGAGCTGGGCGGCGGCGCGCAGCTGTACAACATCTCGGTGGTCGACCCGTCCGAGCTCGTGCAGCTGGCCGGCCTGAAGAACGCCCACGGCGTGGGCATCACCCAGGTCGTGCCCTACCCCTACCGCCCCATGCTGCCGGTGGTGCGCGAGTACCAGAAGCTGCTGAAGGAATACGCGCCCGGCGCCGAGGTGAACTACACCAGCTTCGAGGAGTTCCTGGGCGCCAAGGTGCTGGTCGAGGCCCTGCGCCGCGCCGGTCCGCAGCCCACGCGCGCCAAGGTGCTCAAGAGCCTGGAGTCGCTGCAGGAGTTCGACTTAGGGGGCATGACCGTCAGCTATTCGCCGCGCAATCGCGTCGGCTCGCGCATGGTCGAAGTCACCGTCATCGGCAGCAGCGGGCGGCTCGTGCGCTGATCTGATGCATTCCACGCCCTGAAAGCCCCCGTCCATGACCGCACCCCGATCACGCTACGCCACCTGCGCCGGCTATGAAATCCACTACACGGAGTGGGGCGACCCGCACGCGCCGGTGGTCATCGCCTGGCATGGCCTGGCGCGCACCGGGCGCGACATGGACGACCTGGCCGCCCATCTGGCCGGGCGCTACCGGGTCATCTGCCCCGACACCCTGGGCCGGGGCCTGAGCCAGTGGGCGCGCGAGCCGGACACCGACTACAGCCTGGCCTTCTACGCGCGCATCGCGGCCGAGCTGTTCGACCGGCTGGACGTGGAGCACGCCCACTGGATCGGCACCTCCATGGGCGGGGCCATCGGCACGGTCTGCGCGGCCGGGCTGCAGGAGAGCGCCCTGGCCGGGCGCATCCGCAGCCTGCTGCTCAACGACAACGCCCCGCGCCTGGCCGATGCAGCGCTGGCGCGCATCCGCGCGTACGCGGGCCAGCCGCCCACGTTCGCGACGATGGGCGAACTGGAGACGTTTTTCCGGCAGGTCTACACGCCCTACGGCTGGCTGAGCGACGCGCAGTGGCGCCAGCTGGCGGAGACCTCCGCCCGCCGCCTGCCCGACGGGCGGCTGACGCCGCACTACGACCCGGCCATGGTGCGCCAGTTCACCGCGCACCAGGACGACTACCTGATCTGGCCGCACTACGACGCGCTGCGCGTGCCGGTACTGCTGCTGCGCGGCGAGCAGTCGGACCTGGTGTTGCCGGAAACCGTGGCCGAGATGCGCACGCGTGGCCCGGGCGCGCGCGGGCTGCTGGAGGTGGTGGAGGTGCCCGGCTGCGGGCACGCGCCGGCGCTGAACGTGCCGGAGCACTATGCGCTGGTGGATCAGTTGTTGGAGCGCGCCGCGTAAAACACACGCGCGCCGCGTAAAACACACGCGCGCCGCCTCTGCAGGATTCAACCGTTGACAGTTCCGCTGGTGGGCCTCGCGGACCTCATCGACTTCGCGATAACTGCATCTCTGCTGACATCCTGACGCAAGATGCACGGACACGGGTCTTGAAATCATCGCAAACGCCCCTATCATTAGCACTCGAAGCCGATGAGTGCTAACAACACCGTCCGCTGGAGACCCAAGCGCCCGCATGCCCTGCGGGCGCCTTGTTTGCAACGTTGAACCCTTCTTTTTCTACACAGGAGAGAGCCATGAATCTTCGCCCCCTGCACGATCGCGTGATCGTCAAGCG
>DAMCAL010000041.1:0-20209 GCA_032059585.1 Burkholderiaceae bacterium | reverse complement strand
GCCTGCTGGGCAAGGTGCGCGGCACGCAGCTGGTGTACCTGGAGGACATGCACCACGGCGACGACGATGACGAGGGCTTCCTCGACCGCCACGTGGCCGACGAGGCGGCCGACCCGATGGCCGTGCTGCGCGACCAGCGCCTGCGCGCCTCGCTGGTGGCCGCCATCAAGGTGCTGCCCGAGCGCGAGCAGTACATCATGGGCATGTACTACGAGCAGGACATGAACCTGAAGGAAATTGCCGCTGTGCTGGGCGTGACCGAATCGCGCGTGTGCCAGCTGCACAGCCAGGCCATCGCCCGCTTGCGCACCAAGATGCGCAGGCATTAGACGCAACCCCCTGCGCCGCTGTCGCGGCTTCCCCCTTCTTTCTGCGCGCTGCGCGCTACGGGAAGGGGGACGACGCTGGCGGCCTGGCGGAGCCAGATCCGCGGCGTCTGCTGGTGTGGGGAGCGCCCTGTGGCACAGGGCCTGGTTCAGGCTGCTGTGTGTCCGCCTGTTTCTGCGCGGTTGCGAGACAACCGTGGAAGGAACCACGCTTGCCTGTCCTGCCCGCAGGTGTATGCGCCAACGCCCTGTTCACGCCATTCCGGTGGGATCAGGCACGCGCCGGACGTAGTCCCGGGTTCGTGCGTGGGCAGGCGGCGTCTTTTTTGAGCCAAAACGGCACTTCACGCCCGACCAGCAAGCGCGAGCAGCTCTACTTTTTATAGCAAAATCAACCCGGTGCGCGGTAGATGCGGGCGCCCGTGGCGGCGTTGCCGCCATAGGTCACGGCATCCACCGGTGGCAGCAGCGTGGCCGCCTGCTGCTGGGTCAGCGCCAGCACCCGCGCAAGCTGGTCGCGCAACTGCGACAGTTCCCGGGCGATGGCGCGCACGCGCTCGGCCGCTTGCGCGTCCCGCGCATCGCCGTGGGCCTGGGCCTGGGCCAGCGCCAGGGCGGCGTGGCGCAACGCGGCGGCGCCCTGCTCGAGCGTGAAAGGATCGGACGACAGCAGCGCAGCCTGCAGATCCTGCAGTTGCGCTTCGACGAGGGAGAGGGGGTCTTGCGCGGCCATGGCGCCAGTCTATGCGGGCGCGGCGCAGCGCGGGCAGCGTAAAGCGGGTGGAGGGAGGGGGGCCAGCGCCGCCTCAGCCCTGGCTGCCGCGCGAGAGGGTTTCGTACGCGTTGTCGAGCAGCTTGTCGGCCACCGCTTCGGCGTTGACGCGGAACGTGCCGTTTTCAATCGCCGCCTTGACGGCCTTGACCTTGGCGGCGTCGAAGTCGCCGGGCGCGCGGCCCGCCTCGGCCGCACGCGCCGCATTGGACAGCGTGACCGGCACGCCGGCCGCCGCGCCGCCGGCCGCAGCCGTGCGCGAGGCGCCCTGGGCGGCGGCTTCGGCCGCAGGGGCGGGTGCGGCGGCCTGGGCCTGCTGACGGGCAGCAGCGGCCTGCGTCGACCGCGCGTTCGCAAGTTCCGGGTTGTTGCCAGTGATTTTCATCGCACTCTCCACCACCCCTTGAATGGGGCCAGTGGCGTGTTATTCGACCACTGGCCGGAGAACTTGAGCCCGAAGGATGCAAGAAAACGTCACAGGGCGGCCTGCACTGTCCCATCCTCCGACACAGTGCCGCCGACGATGCGGCCATTGGACATGCGGATGCGCACACTCTGCCCCGCCGCGCCCGCTGTCATGGACTGGCCCGACGACGTGACCGCGTAGCCCGGGCCCTGCACCACCACGCGCACCGGGGTGCCCGCCTTGAACAGCTCGGGTGCGCGCACCATGCCCTGGCGCAGCGCCTGGCCGGGCGCGAGGGTGCGCGCCGCGGTCTGGCCGATCCAGGCGTCACGCTGGGCGATGACGGCGGCCGGCTCTGCGGCCCAGTCGACTTCGGTCTCGATGGCATCGGCCTCGGTCAGCACGCTGCCGGCGGCGACCTGGCCGGCCAGCACCCACGCCGGCCCATAGGCCCGCACGGTGATCGGCAGGAATACATTCCAGCGCGTCGGGCCCTGCACGCAGCGCAGCGCCAGCCGCGCGCGGCCCCACAGGCGGGTGCCCGCCGGCAGGTGCGGCTCGACCCGCTCGCACGGCGCCAGGCGCAGGCGCGGATCGAGCGCGCCCACCTCGACCTCCATGCGCAGCGGCAGCGCGCCACCGGCCTGCGCCTGCATCAAGGCTTCGTCCACCCAGCGCTGCGCCTGCATGCCCAGCTCCTCGGGCGCAGACGGGGCCGGTGCGGGCGGCTGCTGCGCATGCGCGCCCAGCGCCAGGCACGCCAGCGCGACGGATGCCAGCGCGGCCGGACGGAAACAACGGGGGGCACGGGCGGTCATGGGCAGCTCCTGTTCAGGCACCGGCGCCGCACGGGCAGCGCCAGGTCTCTTTCACGACTGGCACTGTAGGCCGGGCCGGGGGACACGGATGGGGCGAACAGCGGGTCAAACGCTGCGCTCTTCGCGCTTTAGAAAACAGGGCGGATTTCCATAATCGCTCCACGCCCCAGGCCCGTTCGCTGCGGGCCCCGTTCGTCCAACCTTCCCGCCCGAGGCTCTTTCGATGCTCGACAAGCTCACCCAGCGACTGGACCTGCACGGCAGCGCCCTGCTGCTGCGCTCGGAGCGCCAGCGCACCATCGCGAGCAACATCGCCAACGCCGACACGCCCGGCTACACCGCGCGCGACTTCAAGTTCGCCGACGCGATGCGCTCGGTGGCCGACCAGCAGGCGGTGGCCAGCCAGCCTTCGCGCCACCTGGGCACGAGCGACGCACGCCACATGCCGCTGCCGGCCATCGGCACGCCGGGCAGCGCGACCAGCACGCTCGGCTACGCCGACGCTGCGCAGCCCAGCCTGGACAACAACAGCGTCGACATGGACCGCGAACGCGCCGCCTTCGTGGACAACGCCGTGCGCTACGAGGCCACGCTGCGCTTCATCAACGGGCATGCCAAGACCATGCTCAGCGCCATCCAGGGCCAGTGAAGGAGGCTGATTTCCCATGTCGATGTTCTCCATCTTCAACGTTTCGGGCAGCGCCATCAGTGCGCAGTCGCAGCGCCTGAACGTCGTGGCCAGCAACCTGGCCAACGTGGATGCCGTGGCCGGCCCCGACGGTCAGGCCTACAAGGCACGCCACGTCATGTTCCAGACCGCGCCGATGGGTGCCGACGGCGCCGCCGGCGTGCGCGTGGCCGCGGTGCAGGAAAGCGACGTGCCCGGCCGCCGCGTGCACGACCCGGCCAACCCGATGGCCGACCAGGAGGGCTACGTGACGCATTCCAACGTGAACGCGGTGGAGGAGATGGTCAACATGATCTCGGCCTCGCGCTCCTACCAGAACAACGTCGAGGTCATGAACACGGCCAAGACGCTGCTGCTCAAGACCCTGCAGATGGGACAGTGACCATGATCCTCAATCCCGTTGGCTCGACAGCCACCGTCCACGAAGGCCCTTCGGCCAACGCCAGCACCGACCCGGCCGCCATGCAGGACCGGTTCCTGAAGCTGCTGGTCGCGCAGTTGAACAACCAGGACCCCATGAACCCCCTGGACAACGCGCAGATGACCACGCAGATGGCGCAGATCAACACCGTCACCGGGCTGCAGACGCTGAACCTGACCATGCAGACCATGGCCGAGCAGTTCAACACCATGCAGCAGATCCAGGGCATCTCGATGATCGGCCGCTCGGTGCTGACCGAGGGCGACCGCCTGGCCGTGGACGACGCGGGCCAGGGCCGCGGCGCGTTCGAGCTGGCCGGCAGCGCCGCCGACGTGAAGATCGAGGTCGTCACGCCCGGCGGGATGGTGGTGGACACCGTCGCCCTGGGCGCGCAGGAAACGGGCCGCCACGACTTCGCGTGGGATGCCAGCGGCTACAGCGGCAACACGTCCGACCTGCGCTTTCGCGTGGTCGCCACGAACAAGGAAGGCGCCGTCGCCGCCACGGCGCTCATGCAGTCGCAGGTGATGGCCACCGGCTCCAGCGCCGGCGCGCTGACCCTGACGCTCGCCAATGGCGAGACCGTGAACTACGCCAACGTGCGCGGCGTGCTCTGACGCGCCTGCCAGACCACTTTCCATTGCATTGCGCAGCAGGAGAACACCATGGGTTTCCAACAAGGCCTGTCCGGGCTGAACGCCTCGGCCAAGAACCTCGACGTCATCGGCCACAACATCGCCAACTCCAACACCACGGGCTTCAAGTCCTCGCGCACCGAGTTCGCGGCCATGGTGGCCTCGGCCATCGGCACGGCCAGCGGCAAGAACTCGGGCATTGGCGTGGAGGTCGGCGCCATTGCCCAGCAGTTCAACCAGGGCAACCTCACCGTGACCGGCAACAGCCTGGACGTGGCCATCAACGGCAACGGCTTCTTCACCCTGCAAATGCCTGACGGCTCCAAGGGCTACACGCGTGACGGCTCCTTCAAGCTGGACACGTTCGGCAACGTGGTGACCAACAGCGGCGCCAAGGTGATGGGCTATCCGACCGATCCGGACACGGGCCTGCGCACCTCCAGCTCGGCCCTGCCGCTCACCTTTCCCACGTCGGCGCCCATTCCCGCCAAGCAGACCACCAAGATCTCGGCTGCGTTCAACCTGGACGCCCGCGCACCGGATGCTGCGGGCAACGCCGCGGCCGTGCCGCCGGTGCCGGCCACGCCCCGCTCCACCTATGGCACGTCGATCAACGTGTACGACAGCCAGGGCGTCGCCAAGCCGATCAACCTGTATTTTGAAAAGAACGGTGCCAACACCTGGGATGTATACACCGAGCTCGACGATCCCAACGCCACTCCACCCGTGGTGGCCCCGCTGATCGGCCAGATCACGTTCGACAACGACGGCAAGATCATCGGCCCGGCCGCCACGCCGCCCGCGACAGGTTTCGTGCTGCCATTGAATGTCGTCCCCACGCCGCCGAACCCGAACGGCCTGCCCAACTACAACGTCGAGCTGAACCTGGACGGGGTCACGCAGTTCGGCACCAAGTTCGCGGTCTCCGAACTCATCCAGGACGGCTACACCTCCGGCCAACTCACCGGCATCAACATCGGCGACGACGGCACCGTCATGACCCGCTACTCCAACGGCGTGACGCGTGCCGAGGGGCAGCTCACGCTGGCGTCGTTTCGCAACACGCAGGGCCTCGCGGCCGTGGGCGGCAACGCCTGGGTGGAAACCTTCGAATCGGGCCAGCCCACGTTCGGCGCGCCCACGGATGGCAACTTTGGCTCGCTGCGCGCCGGCGCCCTGGAGGACTCCAACGTGGACCTCACCGCCGAGCTGGTCAACATGATGACCGCCCAGCGGGCCTACCAGGCCAACGCCCAGACCATCAAGACGCAGGACCAGGTCATGTCCACGCTGGTGAACCTGCGCTGATCCCGAACTGCACGCCTGAGACCCACGGAGCCCCGCCATGGACCGCATCATCTACACCTCCATGACCGGCGCCAGCGCTGCCGCGCAGCGCCAGGCGGTGCTGGCCCACAACCTGGCCAATGCCTCCACGGCGGGATTTCGCGCCGAGATGTCCAATTTCCGCTCGGTGCCGTTGCAAGGCAGCGGCGCGACCACCCGCGTGTTCGCGCTGGAGGCCACCAGCGGCCACGTCGAGACCGCCGGCCCGGCGCAGACCACCGGACGGCCGCTGGACGCCATGGCCGAGGGCAACGCCTGGTTCGCCGTACAGGGCCTGGACGGGGTCGAGACCTACACCCGCGCCGGCCAGTTCGAGGTCTCCGCCACCGGCCAGCTGGTCACCCCGAACGGCCAGGCGGTGCTGTCCGACGGCGGCGCGCCCATCGACGTGCCGCCGGGCGCGCAGGTGGCGCTGGGCGCCGACGGCACCCTCACGGCGCAGGTCGCCGGCCAGCCGGCGCAGCCCGTGGGCCGCCTGAAGCTGGCCACGCCCACGGCAGACGACCCCTTGCGGCGCGGCGACGACGGTGCGTTTCGCACTGCCAGCGGCGAGCCCGTGCCGGCCGACCCGAACGCGCGCCTGCGTGCCGGCGTGCTGGAGGGCTCGAACGTCAACCCGGTCGAGTGCATGGTCGGGATGATCGCCGCCGCGCGCCAGTTCGAGCAGCAGATGCGCCTGCTGTCCACCGCCGAGAGCGATGACAAGAGCGCCGGCCAGCTGCTCAGCCTCAACGGCTAAACCCGAAGGAATACCGCCATGATGAATTCACTGTGGATCGCCAAGACCGGCATGACCGCCCAGCAGACCCAGCTGGACGTGATCTCGCACAACCTGTCCAACGTTTCGACCACCGGCTACAAGCGCAACAACGCCGTCTTCCAGGACCTGATCTACCAGAACCTGCGCCAGGTCGGCGCCCAGACCACCGAGGAAAACCAGCTGCCCACCGGGCTGCACCTGGGCCTGGGCGTGAACGTGGTGGCCACCAGCCGCAACTTCACCCAGGGCAGCCTGCAGCAGTCGGGCAACAGCCTGGACGTGGCCATCGACGGCAACGGCTTCTTCGAGGTGCAGCTGCCCGACGGCACGGCCGGCTACACCCGCGACGGCTCGTTCAAGCTCGATTCGCAGGGCCGCATCGTCACCTCCGGCGGCCTGCCGATCGCGCCAGGCATCAACATTCCGGCTGACGCCAAGAGCATCAGCATCGGCGAGAACGGCATGGTGAGCGTCACCACCGCCGGCAACCCCACGCCCCAGCAGGTCGGGCAGCTGGCCATGTCCAGCTTCATCAACGCCGCCGGCCTGGAGCCGGTCGGGCAGAACCTGTACCGCGAGTCGGCCGCCTCGGGCGCGCCGCAGCAGGCCGAGCCCGGCACCAACGGCCTCGGGATCATCAAGCAGGGCTTTCTGGAGAACTCCAACGTCAACGTGGTCGAGGAGCTGGTCAGCATGATCCAGACCCAGCGCGCCTACGAGATGAACTCCAAGGCCATCCAGACCAGCGACCAGATGCTGGCCAAGCTGTCGCAACTGTGAGGACCCCCGCCATGAATGCCTTTTTGCGCCTCATCGGCTGCGCCGCCCTGGCCGTGCTGGCCACCGGCTGCGCCAGCGTCAACCCGCCGCCGCCCGTGGACGTGCTGCCCACGCAGCTGCCCCTGGTGCCGCCGCCCCCGGTGGCGCGCGGCCCGGCCTCGGGCAGTCTGTTCCACGCCGCCAGCTACCGCCCCGGCTTCGAGGATCCGCGCGCGCGCTACGTGGGCGACCTGGTGACCATCGAGATCCTGGAGAAGATCGACGCCAAGCAAAACAGCAAGTCCAACGTGGACCGCAAGTCCGGTGCCGAGGGCGGCATCACCGGCCTGCCGCTGCTGCCCTCCAAGCTGGTGGGCAAGATCGCCGACCACTCGAAGATCGGCGCCGAGTACGGCAGCAATTTCAAGGGCGGCGGCGACACCTCCAGCAACAACGAGTTCAAGAGCTTCATCACCGCCATCGTCACCGAGGTGCTGCCCAACGGGCACCTGGTCGTCACCGGCGAAAAGCAGGTGGGCGTGAACCGCAGCGTGGACGTGCTGCGCTTTTCCGGCATCGTCGATCCGCGCAACCTGCGCCGCGGCGCGGGCGGGCACAGCGGCAGCGTCATCGACTCGCGCTATGTGGCCAACGTGCGCGTGGTCTCGCGCGGCCTGGGCGAGCAGGCCGAGGCGCAGGCCGTGGGCTGGCTGGCGCGGGCGTTCAACAACGTCGTGCCGTTCTGATGCTGCTGTCCTTGCGCGCGCTGGCGGCCCTGCTGCTCGCGCTCACCAGCGCCCTGCCCGCGCACGCGCAGCAGGACTTTCGCGACCCCGCGCGCGAGGCGTTCACCGTCTGGCCGAACATCCCGGTCATCCGCGCGGCGGACCTGGCCGACTACGAGGCCGACCGCAAGCTCTTCGGCGACCTGCACGCGGACAAGGCCGACCCGGCCAAGGTCGCCGCGGCGCTGCAGGCCGTGGACGCGCTGCAGGCGCACCACGAGCGGCGCGCGCTGGCCCAGTTCGGGCGCAGCGTGAACACGCAGCTCATCGCCGAGCTCGATCGGCTGGCGCGCGACGCGCGGCTGGCCACTCCGAAGCTGCGCTTCGACTTCGCCGACCTCACGCCCGAGGACCTGCAGAACCCGACGCCGCCGCAGGAGCTCAAGGCCCGCGCGGCGCGCATCACGCTGGCGGCCTACATCACCTATACGCGGCTGGAAGGCAGCCTGGTGCAGGCCACGGCCACGCTGGTCAAGCTGCGCGGGGGCGCCTCGCAGAGCTTTTCCGCCACCGCCCCCGCGCCGCTGCTGGCCGAAGCGCTGGCACGCTCGCTGTTCGACTATTTCGAAGGGACGCGCTTTGCCGCGCCGCGTGCGCCGCGCTCGGCAGCGCTGGAGTGGCTCACGGCAGCGCCCGGGCACGGCAGCCAGCTGGTCGCGCGCGACGCCGCCCAGCACTGGTGCCAGACACAAGGCGCGCGGCTGCCTACGGCCGACGAGCTGGCTGCGGCCGAGGCCGCGGGCTTTCATGGCGGCGGCGTCACCTTGCGCCCGGCCGGCGTGTACCACGTGCAGTCCGGCCTGTACGACACGGCGACGGCCGCGGCCGGCACCGGCGCGCTGCGCGCCAACCACCTGGGCGCCGTGCCCAACGGCACCTATTACTGCGTGCGGTCGCAGCCGGAGACCACCCCGGCCGCGCCCGTGCACCGCACTCGCACGCGCCGGCCCGATCGCTCCTGAAACAATAGCTACCAGCGCTTGTCCAGCAAGCGCTGGAGCCGTATTTCGTTCAAACTCCGGCGACGACGCACCGCCGCCCGCGCCACCTCGGCTGAAGCAGCGATAAGGCCGCCATCGCCCCGCCTTATCCGCGCATCGCCGCCCGCCGCGGCTTTGACAATCGGGGCATGAAAGCCTTGCCCTCCCTTTCCCGCATGCTGCAGGTGCTGGCGGTGGCCCTGGCGGCGCTGGCCTGCGGCGCGCCGGCCCACGCGCTGCGCATCAAGGAAATCGCCGCCGTGCAGGGCGTGCGCAGCAACCAGCTCTCCGGCTACGGCCTGGTGGTGGGGCTGGACGGCACGGGCGACCAGTCCACGCAGATGCCGTTCACCGCGCAGGCCATGGGCAACTACCTGCAGCAGATGGGCATTTCGCTGCCCCCGGGCACCAGCGTGCCGCAACTCAAGAACGTGGCCACCGTGGTGGTGACGGCCGAGCTGCCGGCGTTCGCGCAGCCCGGCCAGCGCATCGACGTGTCGGTGTCCTCCATCGGCAACGCCAAGTCGCTCAAGGGCGGCACGCTGATCGCCACCGCGCTGCGCGGCGCCGACGGCGAGATCTACGCCCTGGCCCAGGGCAACCTGGTGGTGGGCGGCGCCGGCGCATCGGCCGGCGGCAGCAAGGTGCAGGTCAACCACCTGAGCGCCGGGCGCATCCCCGAGGGCGCGCAGGTCGAGCGCAGCGTGCCCACGCCGCTGCACGGTGGCGAGACCATCACGCTCGGGCTCAATGCCTCGGACTTCCAGGCCGCGCGCAAGGTGGCGCTGGCCATCAACGCCCGCGCCGGCCACGACACCGCCACCGCCCTGGACGGGCGCACCGTGCAGGTGCGTGCGCCGCTGGACCCCGGCGCGCGGGTGAACTTCATCGCCGAGCTCGAAGAGCTGCAGTTGCCCGAATCGACCCCCGCGGCCAAGGTGGTGATCAACGCGCGCACCGGCTCCATCGTGCTCAACCAGGCGGTGACGCTCGGTCCCTGCGCCATCGCGCACGGCAACCTGTCGATCGTCATCAGCAGCACGCCCGTCATCAGCCAGCCCAACCCGCTGTCGCGCGGTGTGACGGTGGTCGCGCAAAAGAGCGACATCGCCATCCAGGCCGACGCCGGCAAGGTGATGCAGGTGCCCGCCTCGCCGCAGCTCGCGGACGTGGTGCGGGCGCTCAACACCCTGGGCGCCACGCCGCAGGACCTGCTGGCCATCCTGCAGGCGATCAAGGCCGCCGGGGCCTTGAACGCGGAGCTGGAGGTGATCTGATGGGCCTGACCGCTTCCTCCTCATTGACCGGCGGCACGGCCGCGCTGGCCACGCGCCAGGCGCTGGCGGTGGACAGCCGCAGCCTGGGCAATCTCAAGGCGCAGGCAGCGCAGGGCGCCGATGGCCAGCGCGCCGCCAGCAAGGAGGCGGCGCTGCAACTCGAATCGCTGTTCATGCGCGAGCTGATCAAGAGCATGCGCGAAGCCACGGCCAAGTCCGGCCTGCTGGACGGCGCCGAGAGCAACCTGGCCCACGACCTGATGGACCAGCAGCTGTCGGTGCAGATGTCCGGCCGCCCGGGCGGGCTGGCCGAGGCCATCCAGCGGCAACTGGCGCGCCAGCTCGGCGGCGACGCCGAGGCGCCCACGCTCGCGCCCGGCGCCACGCTGCGCCTGGATGCGCTGCAGCGGCGCGCGCAGCCGAAGGCCGACGACCCGCGCGCGCCCTCGCCCCAGGGCAAGGAAGATTTCGTGCAGGGCCACCGCGCCGCCGCCGAAGCGGTAGCGCGCGAAAGCGGCATTCCGGCCAGCTTCATGCTGGGCCAGGCCGGCCACGAGACCGGCTGGGGCAGGAGCGAGATCCGCCACCGGGACGGCAGCAACTCGTTCAACCTGTTCGGCATCAAGGCGGGCAAGGGCTGGACCGGCAAGGTCGCCGAGATCACCACCACCGAATACGTGGGCGGCAAGCCGCGCAAGGTGACGGCCAAGTTCCGCGCCTACGACTCGTTCCAGGAGTCGTTCCGCGACTATGCGCGGCTGATGACCCAGAGCCCGCGCTACGAAAAGGCGCTGGCCAAGACGCATTCGCCCCAGGCGTGGGCGGCCGAGCTGCAAAAGGCCGGCTACGCCACCGACCCGCAGTACGCCGCCAAGCTGAGCCGCGCCATCCAGAGCACGCTGGGCGTGCCGCGCGAGTCCGCGGTGGCAGGCCAGCCGGCGCCGGGCGTCCAGGCTTGAGCGCCCGCGCCCGTCCGCACCCGCACACAGCCAGTTCCAGAGTCCTGCCATGAGCCTTCTGAACGTCGGCGCCCGCGCCCTCCTCGCCAACCAGGTGGCCCTGCAGACCACAGGGCACAACATCGCCAACGTCAGCACGCCCGGCTACTCGCGCCAGAGCGTGGTCATGCAGACGGTGCCGGGGCAGTTCACCGGCGGCGGCTACATCGGCAAGGGGGTGCAGGTGGCCACCATCTTGCGCAACCACAACGAGCTGCTCACGCGCCAGGCCGCCGCCGCGCAGGCCGCGCAGGCCGGCGACACCGTGCGCGCCGAGCGCACCGCGCAGCTGCAGGATGTGTTCAAGGGCGGCACCAGCGGCCTGGGCGCCGCCATCACCGACATGCTCAACTCGCTGGGCGACGTGATCGCCGCGCCCACCGACATCACGGCGCGCACCGTCACGCTCACGCGCATGGACGAGATGGCTGCGCGCATGCGCTCGTCGGCCGAGCAGCTGCAGCAGATCGAGTATTCGGTGGCCGAGCAGCTCAAGACCGACGTGGTGCGCATCAACCAGCTGGCCGCCAGCATCGCCGGGGTGAACGAGCAGATCGCCCGCGTCAAGGGCAACGGGCAGACGCCCAACGACCTGCTGGACCAGCGCGACCAGCTCATCCGCGACCTGAACCAGTACACCCAGACGACGCAGATCCCGGCCGACGACGGCACCATGGGCGTGTTCGTCGGCGGCAGCCAGGCGCTGGTGCTGGGTGCTACCGCCGCGCAACTGTCGATCGACGAGGCGCAGCTGTTTCCAGGCAGCCAGCAGCTGGGGCTGTACTTCAACCGCCCCGGGGCTGCGCCGGTGGAACTGAACGAGGGCATGCTGGGCGGCGGCCAGGTGGCCGGACTGCTGCGCTTTGCCAACAAGGACCTGGCCGAGGGGCGCAACCTGCTGGGGCGCATGGCGCTGGCCATCGGCTCCACGCTGAACCAGCAGCAGCAGATGGGCCTGACGCTGGATGGTCAGCGAGGCAAGCCGCTGTTCGCGCTACCGGCATCGGTGGCGGGCGCCACGCAAGGGACCTCGCAGGGCACCATCCGCTTTGCCAGCCCGGCCCCGTTTTCGCCGACCGATCTGGCCGCTTCCGACTACGAAGTGCGGTTTTCCAACGCGCCACCGGTGGGCCAGGTGGTGCGCCTGTCGGATGGCAAGGCCTTCGGCTTCACCGACCTGAACAACCTGCGCTCCCAGCAGATCGACGGCCTGAGCTTCGATTTCGACACGGCCCACCCGCCTGCGGCCAACGAGCGCGTGCTGTTCAAGCCGTTCGCCAGCGCCGCGGCCAACCTGCAGATGCTGGTGTATTCGCCGCGCGACCTGGCCGCCGCCAACCCGGTCAACGCGGCCATGGGCACGGCCAACGGCGGCACGCTGCAGCTGGCCGGCCTGAAGGCCACGGGCCTGCAGTGGAATGGCACCAGCGTGGACGCCAACGGCACCGTCACCGCTCCTCCGGGCCCGACGCCACCGACCACCACGGGCGGCGGCGTCACCCTGACCTTCGACGCCAGCGGCAGCTTCACCCTGAGCGGTGCCACCGGCGTGCCGCTGGACATGAACGCCAAGCCGCCGGCCCCCCTGGCCGGACCGCCCTACGCCTACACGCCGGGCCAGGCCATCCACATCGACGGCTGGTCCATCACGCTGCAAGGCACGCCCAAGAGCGGCGACACGGTGACCGTGGGCAACGCGCTCGATGCTCAGTACGGCGACATCTACACCCGCGACGCCGGCAACGCCAGCGCCCTGCAGCAGCTGCGCGACGTGAAGATGTTCGACGAATCCACCCTGGCCGACGGCTATGCCGGCCTGATGGCGCAGGTGGGCACGCGGGCGCAAAGCGCCATGTACGCGGCCCACCTGTCCGACTCCATCGCCAGCAACCTGGAGGCCAGCCGCACCGCCGTCTCCGGCGTCAATCTGGACGAGGAGGCGGCCAAGCTGATCCAGTACCAGCAGGCCTACCAGGCCTCGGCCAAGATGCTGCAGGTGGCCCAGACCATCTTCGACAACCTGCTGCAGACCATGGGCCGCTGAAGCCCTGGCATATGCGCATCCATGAACAGTAGCCTCTCCCAGGAGCCGCGATGAGCACCTTCCAACGCATCGGCACGGCCAACATGTACGACAGCGCCCTGCGCAACCTGGCCACGCGGCAAAAGACGCTGGCCGGCCTGCAGGAGAACCTGACGGCCGGCAAGCGCGTGGTGCGCGCCAGCGACGACCCCGTGGCCGCCGCCCAGGCCGAGCGTGCGCTGACCCGCATCGGCCGCATCCAGGCCGAGCAGCGCCAGCTGGAGGTGCAGCGCGGCGCCATGGCGCAGGCCGAGTCCACCCTGGGCGACGCGGTGGGCCTGGTGCAGGAGATGCGCCAACTCGTGGTCGGCGCCGGCAACGGATCGCTCAAGCCCGAGGACCGCAAGACCTACGCCAACCAGCTGCAAAGCCTGCAGGAGCAGTTGCGCGAAGTCATCAACCGCAAGGACACCAACGGCGTGCCGCTGCTGGGCGCCCTGGGCAGCGCGCTGCAGCCGTTTGCCGGGCCGATGCTGACTGGCCCGGACTACGCCTTCAACGGCCTGCCCGGCCAGGCCGGCAGCGGCGGCGTCGACATCGCCACATCCCTGGACGGCCATGCGGCGCTGATGTTCGACGCGGTGCGCGATGGCATCTACACCGCGGGCGTGACACGCGCCGCGGGCAGCTCGCTGGTCACCAGCGCCATCACCACCAGCAATCTCCAGACGCTGGACGGCGCCAGCTATGCGATGACCATCGACAGTGTCACCAATACCGCCGGCTCTACCCAGATCACGTACAGCCTGACCCGCGATGGTGGGGCAGTGGCGGGCGGGCCGTTCACTGCGAGCGCGGCCACGGGCCAGCCGATCCCCATCGTCATCCAGCACGGCGGCACGGACGTCATGTCCTTTTCCTTGACGGGCACGCCGGTCGCAGGCATCCCGCCGGCTCCGGGCGACAAGATCAGCCTGCAGCCCAGTTCCAGCCTGATGGGCACCCTGGACAGCGCCATACGCGGCATCGCCGGCGCAGCGAACACCGTGGATGCGGCGCAGGTGGTGGGCCAGGCCCTGGCCAACATCGACGCCGGCATGGAGCGCCTGCACAACCTGCGCGCCTACGCCGGCGAACTGCTCAACCGCGCCGACCGCATCGCCAGCGACCAGGAAGGCCGGTCGATCCAGCTCGAGGGCGACCGCGCACGCGCCGAGGACCTGGACATGGTCAGGGGCATCTCGGATTTCCAGAATGCCCACGTGGGCTACCAGGCCGCCCTGCAGTCCTACGCCCAGGTGCAGCGGCTCTCCCTGCTCGACTACATGCGCTGACGCGCGCCGCCCCGGCCCGGAAGCCCCGGCCGCGGGCGCGCGACAATCGCGCCTGTCGCCACCCTGACCTCCGAACGCCTCCATGGTCCAATCCGTCCTCGGCAGCCTGGTACTGGGCTACCGCCCCTTGTGGAACGCCGCCCGGCGCCTGGGCGGCGTGCAGCTGTACCTGCACGGCCAGGGCGCGGCCAAGCTCGACGCGTCGCACCTGCTGCGCACCGTGCAGGAGATGTGGACCGCCAGCTCGCCGCCGCTCTTGCTGTCGCCGCGCACCCCGCTGCTGCTGGCCGAGCTGCTGGAGCACGCGCCGCGCGGCGCCCCGTGGATCAGCGTGCCCGGTGACTGGCTGGACGAGCCCAGCCTGCGCGAGCGCGCGCAGGCCGCCCATGCGCGCGGGCTGCGCCTGGTGTGGCAGGGCCCGCTGGACGCGCTGCCCGACACCGACACCGCGCGGCTGTTCGACAACAGCCTGCTGGGCCTGTCCACCGGCAATGCCGTCCAGGCCCTGAAGTCTGCCCGGACCGCAGGCAGCGGCGCCGCCCCCGAGCGGCGCCACAACCCGGTCATCCGCGGGCAGATGTACGAAGGCGTGGCCAGCCGCGCGCTGCTGTCGCATTGCCTGGACGCCAGCGGCGCGCTGGCGGTGGCCGGCTGGCCGCTGGAGGACGTGCTGCACAGCTTGCGCCACCAGGGCCCGAGGCCCTCGCGCGAGGTGGTGCAAAAGCTGCTCAAGGCGATCGACGCGGAACAGTCCATCGACCGTTTCGAGGACATCCTGAGCGAGGACCCGGTGCTGGCTTACCGCTTCCTCACCCACATCAACTCCGCCGCCATGGGCTTGCGCACGGGCGTCGATTCGCTGCGCCGCGGCCTGGTGGTGATGGGCTACGGCACCCTGTCGCGCTGGCTGGGCGAGCAACTGCCGCACGCCGCCACCGAGGACGACCTGCGCCCCGTGCGCGAGACCATGGTCCTGCGCGCCCGCGTGACCGAGCACCTGCTGGACGCCGGCGAAGGCAAGGAGCTGCGCCGCGAGGTCTACCTGAGCGGCCTGCTGTCGCAGATGGACGAGTTGCTGCGCGAGCCCCTGGGCGCCGTGCTGCGCCGCCTGCCGCTGTCCGAGCGGGTGTACGACGCGGCGGTGCTGCGCACCGGGCCCTACGCGCCCAGCCTGGAGATGGCCTGCGCCCTGGAAGAAGGCGACGCGCATGCCATCCTCCAGCTGTGCGAGACGCACGAACTGCCCCTGGAGTCGGTCAACCGCGCGCTCTTGCGCGTGCTCAGCGAGCTCGTGGTGGAGCGGCCGCTGCGGGCCTGACACCGCCCTGGCGCGGCGCGCCCCGCTTGGGCGCACGCGTTGCAGGGCCAAGCCAGGCGCGGCACCATGCACTTTTGCAGCGCCCACTGCGCCGGCGCCCTGCAGGACACGGACATGGCATGAACCTGGGCGAGATCTTTTCCACCGACAACCGCACCCGCTCCCCGGCGGCGCGCGACAGCTTCGCCCGCTTCGAGCTGCTGCGCAGCGCGGTGCAGTTCCTGGCTGCGCTGTGCTTTCTCAGCGGCTCGGTCATCAACGTGCTGCACCACCCGCAGGCCCTCTCGTCGTGGTTGTACATCGCGGGCTCGGTGCTGTTTTGCACCGTGCCGGCGGTGCGGCTGTGGAGCGAGGTGGTGCTCTACCGCATGGGCCACACGGACACCCTGGCCGAGCGCAGCATCGAGCTGTCGCCAGGCCAGCTCGACCTGCGCCGCCGCCAGCCGCGCGATGACGATGGCGTGTAGGACTGGCGCGCATCCGTGGCCACGATCGGTCATCGGAATCCCCCCACCAAGGGCGACGGTAATTGGGGTCAGATTCCGTTTGTTCGGCGGCAATAGCGGCAATAGGGGTCAGATTCCATTTCGGCGGCTACACCTCATCGCAGCCCCTCCGGTCTATTGCTCGCACGCCACCGGGCAGTGCACGGACCGATGCGGAATCGGCAGCGGCGAAAGCTCGAACCCATGCGGGTGGCCGTCGACCGGCGGCCCCTGGAATGGCAACGACGGCTGCACATGTAACCCGCCGTGCCTATAGTGGCCGGCTCCGCAACCGACCAGGAGCTTTCCGCATGCCCTCCCCCCTCGCCCGCACCCCGCTTTGCGACCTGCTCGGCTGCCAGTACCCGATCGTGCTGGCCGGCATGGGCGGCGTGGCCCGCTCGGAGTTGGTGGCGGCGGTTTCGCAGGCCGGAGGCTTCGGTTTTCTCGGCATGGTGCGCGAGCCGCTGGTGCTGATCGAGCGCGAGGTGGCCGCGGTGCGCGCGGCGGGCCACGCGCGCTTCGGCGTGAACCTGATCCCCGCCGGCACCGACCCGGCGCTGCTGGCCTCGCAGGTGGACCTGTGCATCGACCTGCAGGTGCCGGTGGTGTGCCTGTTTTGGGATGTGCACGCGGCGGTGGTCGCGCGGCTGCGCAGTGCCGGCGTCACCGTGGTGCACCAGGTCGGCACCTCGCGCGCCGCGCTGGCCGCGCAGCAGGCCGGCGCGCACGCGCTCATCGCGCAGGGCGTGGAAGCGGGCGGCCATGTGCACGGCCGCCAGCCCCTGGCCGAGCTGCTGGCCGAGGTGCTGGCGCTGGCCGAGGTGCCGGTGGCGGCCGCTGGCGGCCTGGGGGACGGCGCCGACGTGGCCCGCGTGCTGGCGCTGGGGGCGCAGGCCGCCGTCCTGGGCACCGCCTTCATCGCCACGCCCGAGTCGTTCGCGCACGACGTGCACAAGCGCCACCTGCTGGCCGCGCAGGCGGGCGACACGGTGCTGACCGAGGACTTCCACATCAACTGGCCGCCGCATTCACCAGTGCGCGTGCTGGCCAGCGCGGTGACGCGCGGCGCGCGCGGCGATCCGTTCGCCGCCGGTCCGCGCACCGTGATCGGCGAGGAGGAAGGCCGGCCCATCTACCTGTTTTCCACCGATTCGCCGCTGCGCTCGATGACCGGCGACCTGGACGCCATGGCGCTGTATGCCGGCCAGGGGGTGGGCAAGGTGAACGCCGTGCTGCCCGCGGCCGAGCTGGTGCGCACCCTGGTGCGCGACGCGGCGGCGCACCTGCGCCTGTGGACGGAGCCGCCCGTCGAATACGCCTCGCCCGTGTGCTACGCGCCCGAATTCGAGCGCGCGCGCGACGCGCAGCTGGCCGAGCGGCTGAACGCGCTGCTCGAAGCCGAGCGCGCCGGCGCCCGCGTCACGCTGGAGACCGCGCGCGCCCTGCCCGAGGGCGGCGCGGAGCGCGCGCTGGTCGAGTCCATCCACGACGACGAGGTGAAGTGGTGCGGCGTGCTGCTGCGCGCGCTGCGCCGCCTGGGCGCGCAGCCGTCGGCGCGCACCGGCGACTTCTACGGCCGGGCCATGGCGCTGGGCGAAGTGCCCGCGCGCCTGGCCTTCGTCAACCGCGGCCAGGGCTGGGTGGCGCGTGAGGTGCGCGCGCTGCTTCAGGGCCTCGAGCACGACGACCTGCGCCAGGAGCTGCAGGCCATGCTGCAGGGACACGAGGACAACCTGGCGCGCGTCAACGCCCACCTGGGCACGGCTGCGCCCACGGCCTGATTGCTATAACAAACATAGCTTGCAGCGCTTGTCAGGCAAGCGTTTCAGCCGTTTTCGACCACTTTTTTCCACGTGCGCCAGAAGGCCGGGTCCTGGGTGGTGCCAAAGTTGATGCGCATCAGCGTGGAAGGCTGGCGCGTGGCGTGGAACAGCGCGCCCGGGGCGATCAGGTAGCCCTCGTCGAGCAGGCGCTGGGCCAGCATGTCGGTGTCCACGCCCGTGTCCACCCAGCCGAACATGCCCGCCGGCTCGGCCGCGAAGCGGCAGCCCGCGGCCAGCGCCAGCTGCACGCTGCGCGCACGCGCCTGGGCGAGCTGCTGGCGGATGCGCTCGCCGTGGCGGCGCAGCTGGCCCTGCTCGATGCACAGCGCCAGGGCCTTTTCCAGCAGCGACGGCGTGGTCAGCGTGGACAGCAGCTTGGTGTCCAGCAGCCGCTCGACCAGGTGCGGCGGCGCCGCCAGGTAGCCGATGCGCCAGTTGGGCGCCAGGATCTTGGCGAAACCGCTCACGTAGAGGGTGCGCCGCAGGCCGTCCAGCGCGCACAGGCGTGTGGCGTGCTCGGGCGCGATGTGGCCGTAGGTGTCGTCCTCGACGATGTGGAAGTCGTGCCGCTCGGCCAGTTGCAGCACCTGGTGCGCGTGCGCCGGCGACAGGCTGTAGCCGGTGGGGTTGTGCAGCACGCTGACGCTCACGAACAGCTTGGGCGCGTGCAGCTCGCACAGCCGCGCCATGACGCCCAGGTCCGGTCCGTCGGGCCCGCGCGGCACCGGCAGCACGCGCATGCCCAGCGCGTCCAGGCGGGCGAACTCCACGCTCCAGCCCGGTTCCTCCACCAGCACCGGGTCACCGGCCTTGAGCAGCGCGCGGCTGACGATGTCCAGCGCCTGCGTCGCGCCCAGCGTGGTCAGGATCTGCTGCGGCCCGGCGGCGATCTGCAGGTCGGCCAGGCGCCGCGACAGCGCCGCGCGCAGGCCCGGATCGCCCATGGGCTCGCCGTAGCTGAACGCGCCCTGGTGCAGCGCGCTGCTGGCGGCCACCTTGCGCACCGCGGCGGGCAGGAAGCGCGCCTCCTGCAGCCACTGCACCGGCAGCACCCCGGCGCCCGGCTGGGGCCGGGCCGAGGGCTGGTGGAACATGCCGCGGATCAGCGCCGTGGCGTTGATGCGCGAGCCGCTGCCGGCGCGTGCGCCCATGGAGCCCTGCAGCAGGGCCGCGTCGGCCGCGCCGTGCGGCGCGCCATCCACTCCTGAATCGATAGCTTCCGGCGCTTGCCCAGCCTGCGTTGGAGGCACTTTTTGCGCCAAGTCGCGCACGAAAAACCCGCGCTGGCGCTGTGCCTGCACCAGCCCCTGCGCCAGCAGCTTGTCGTAGGCCGCCACCACCGTGTGCGGGCTCACGCCCTGCTGGCGCGCGCACTCGCGCACCGACGGCAGCCGGGCCCCGGCGGGCAGCAGGCGCGCCCGGATGCGCTCGGCGAAGCGCTCGGCGAGCTGGTCGGTCAGCGTGCGGTCGGGCGTGCGGGTGAGCATGGGGCAGGTTTGTGTCGGTGCGCAGGGCGGTACAGTTCCTGCGGCTGTGGGGTTGTACTGTACTGGCACTGTAATGGCATTGCCCCCTACAGTGGGCACCCCGCCCGTGCCGTCGCCCCCTTTCCTGCCCATGCCTCTCGTTGAATTCACCGCCCTGCTGGTGCTGGCCACGGCCATGAGCTTTTCGCCCGGGCCGAACACCACCCTGTCCACCGCGCTCGCAGCCAACCGCGGACTGCCCGCGGCCATGCGCTTCGTCTTCGCCGTGCCGGTGGGCTGGAGCCTGCTGCTGCTGCTGTGCGCGGCGGGCCTGGGCGCGGCGGTGGTGGCGGTTCCCGCGCTGCGCTGGGCCATCAAGGCGCTGGGCATCGGCTACCTGCTGTGGCTGGCGTGGCGCCTGGCGCAGTCGGCGCGGCTGTCCGAGGCCGACGCGGCGCGCCTGGCCGTGGGCTTCTGGCAGGGCGTGGCGCTGCAGTTCGTCAACATCAAGGCCTGGCTGCTGGCACTGACCATCGTCGCCGGCTGGGTCATCGGCTACGAGGACGCCACCGCGCGCCTGGCCGTGGTGCTGCCGGTGATGCTGGTCTTCGCCTTCACCAGCAACCTGACCTACGCCGCCATGGGCGCGCTCCTGCGCCACTGGCTGGCGCGCGGGCAGCGCCTGCTGTGGTTCAACCGCGCCATGGCGGCCGTGCTGGTGGCCACCGCACTGTGGATGGTGGCGGCATGACGACCGCCCCATCGCGCCCGCTGGAGGGCCATGC
>DAMCAL010000040.1:0-20231 GCA_032059585.1 Burkholderiaceae bacterium | reverse complement strand
GTGTCGTCCAAGTCGGGCAGCGCCGATGCCATGGAGGCGCTGGGCGTGAACATCACCCTCACGCCCGAGCAGGTGGCCACCTGCATCCAGCAGGTCGGCATCGGCTTCATGTTCGCGCCCAACCACCACCCGGCGATGAAGAACGTCGCGCCGGTGCGCCGCGAGCTGGGCGTGCGCACGCTGTTCAACATCCTGGGCCCGCTCACCAACCCGGCCAGCGCCCCCCACACCCTGATGGGCGTGTTCCACGAGGACCTGGTCGGCATCCAGGTGCGCGCGCTGCAGCGCCTGGGCGCCGAGCATGCACTGGTGGTGTACGGGCGCGACGGGCTCGACGAGATCAGCCTGGGCGCCGGCACGCTGGTGGGCGAGCTGAAGGACGGCGTGGTGCGCGAGTACGAGGTGCACCCCGAGGACTTCGGCCTGCGCATGTCCGGCACGCGCGCGCTGCGGGTGGACGACGCCGAGCAGTCGCGCGCCATGCTGATGCGCGTGCTGCAGGGCGAGGAAGGCCCGGCGCGCGACATCGTCTGCCTGAACGCCGGCGCCGCGCTGTACGCCGCGGGCGTGGCCACCAGCATCGCGGACGGCCTGGTGCGCGCGCAGGCCGCGGTCGACAGCGGCGCCGCGCTGGCCAAGCTGCGCGAGTTCGCCGCCTTCACCCAGTCGCTGGCCGCGCCGGCTGCGGCCGCCTGAGTGCAGGCACTGCCATGAGCCTGTGGGACGCCCCCATCTGGCGCGACAGCGGCACCTGGATCGTGCTGGGCGTGTCGCTGTTGTTTCTCGTCGTCGCGCTGGGGATGCACCAGGTCATCCGCCGCGTGCTGCGCGCGCCTCCACCGCCCGGCGACGCCGAGCCCCGCGACTGACCCCATCCGCCCCTTTTCCCGAAAGCCGCCCCATGTCCGACATCCTGCAAACCATCTGCGCCACCAAACGCGAGGAAGTGGCCGAGGCCCGGCGGCGCATGCCCCTGGCCGACATGCGCCGCGACGCCGAGAGCCGCGTGCTGACGCGCGATTTCGCGGGCAGCCTGCGCGCCAAGGTCGACGCCGGCCAGGCTGCCGTGATCGCCGAGATCAAGCGCGCCAGCCCGAGCAAGGGCGTGATCCGCGAGGACTTCATTCCCGCCGACATCGCCCAGAGCTACACCGAAGGCCAGGGGGGAGTGAACGCCGCGTGCCTGTCGGTGCTGACCGACCGCCAGTACTTCCAGGGCCAGGGCGACCACCTCAAGCAGGCGCGCGCCAGCTGCCCGCTGCCGGTGCTGCGCAAGGACTTCATGGTCGACCCCTACCAGATCTACGAGTCGCGCGCACTGGGCGCGGACTGCATCCTGCTGATCGCCGCCTGCCTGGACGACGGCGCCATGGCCGAGATGGAGGCCATCGCGCACGACCTGGACATGGCCGTGCTGGTGGAGGTGCACGACGCGCCCGAGCTCGAGCGCGCGCTCCTCCTGAAGACCCCGCTCATCGGCATCAACAACCGCGACCTGCGCAGCTTCGAGGTGCACCTGCAGACCACGCTGGCCCTGCGCCCGCAGGTGCCGGCCGACCGGCTGCTGGTGACCGAGTCGGGCATCGCCACGCGCGACGACGTGCAGCGGCTGCGCGACGCCGGCGTGCACGCCTTCCTGGTGGGCGAGGCCTTCATGCGCGAGAAAGAACCCGGTCTGGCCCTGGCGCGGTTGTTCGGCTGACGCAGCGCGCCGCGCGCCGTTCCTAGAATGGCCCGGCGCCACGGCGCGGCAGGCGCCTGCCTCCGGCCGCCAAAACCGATCCACTTTTTGCGACACGCGTGCTCAAGACCTTGCGCTCTCCCACCGACCGGGCCCTGAGGGAGCGCTGGTGGCTGGTGGTGGTCTGGCTGCTGCTGGGCGGCGTGCTGGCGGGCGCGCTGTGGTTCGAGCGCCGTGACATCGAGGCCGGCGAGCGCCGCCGCCTGGCGCACCAGGCCGGCATCGTGCATGACAACGTGGCGCGCCAGGTGCGCGCCATCGACGCGGTGCTGTCGCGCCTGGCGCAAGACAGCAGCGAGCGCCTGCAGCAGCAGCATCAGCAGGCCCTGCCCGGCGGGCGCGTGCGCCTGGACGCGCGCGAAAACGCCCGCCTGCGCCTGTTCACGCAGGCCCTGTCGGGCGTGCGCACACTGGTGGTGCTGGACGCGCAGGGCCGCGTCGTCGCCACCAGCCGCGACGAGCTGGCCAACCAGTCGTTCGAGTGGCGCGACTATTTCCAGAGCGCGCGCGCCGCCTCGCCCGAGACGCTGGTGGTGGCCCAGCCCTTCCATGCCGTGCTGGGCGGCTGGCTGCTGCCCCTGGCGCGCACCGTGCCGGCGCCGGACGGAAGCTTTGGCGGCGCCGTCCTGGCGACGCTCGATCCGGAGCAGTTCCACACCCTGCTGGAGTCGGTGCGCTACGCGCCGGACATGGTGACCGTGCTGACGCACGGCGACGGGCAGCCTTTTCTGGTCGTCTCCGAGCCGCCGCAGGGACCGCAGGCGCCCGGGTCGGAGCCGGCGCCGGTCGACCTGCTGTTCACCCGCCACCAGGACAGCGGCGCCAGCGCCGGGGTGCTGCTGGGCCCGCCCCAGCCGGGCGGCGCGACGCTGCTGGCTGCGCTGCGCGACATCGCGCCGGAGGCGCTGCACATGGACCGCCCGCTGGTGGCCACCGTCGCGCGCGACTGGGGCGCGGTGCTGGCCGACTGGCGCGCCGACGCCTGGCGCGTGGCCGTCGGCTACGTGCTGGCGGGCGCGGCGGCCGCCGCGCTGCTGCTGCTGGCCCAGCGCCGCCGCGGCGATGCCGAGGCGCACGCGCAGGCGCTCGCGCAGCGCGAGCAGGCGCTGGAGACGCGCTGGCGTGCGGTGCTGGAGGCCACCGGCCAGGGCGTGTGGGACTGGCGCGAAGGCAGCGACACCGCGTATTTCTCGCCTGCCTGGAAGGCCATGCTGGGCTATGCCGAGGACGAGATCGGCAACGCGCTGGCCGAGTGGCGCGGACGTATCCACCCGGACGACCGTGCGCGCGTGCACGCCGCCCTGCTACGCCACCTGCGCGGGCAGGCGCCGGTGTACGAAAGCACGCACCGCGTGCGCTGCAAGGGCGGGCACTACATCTGGCTGCAGGGGCGCGGGCGCGTGGTCGAGCGCGATGCCCAGGGCCGCGCCGTACGCTTCATCGGTACCTACGGCGACGTCACGGAGCAGCGCCAGCAGCAGCTTCGGCTCGACCGGCTGGCGGAAAACGTGCCGGGCATGCTCTACCAGTACCAGCAGCACGACGACGGGCGCGTGTCGTTTCCGTACGCCAGCGCCGGCATCCGCGAGCTGTACGGCTTCACGCCCGAGGCAATGCAGCGCGACGCCGCGGACGCGTTCGAGCGCATCCACCCCGAGGACCGGGACGCCGTGCGCACCAGCGTGGCGCTGTCGGCGCAGTTGCTGCAGGAGTGGCGCGCCGAATACCGGGTGGTGCTGCCGGGGCGCGGCGCGCGCTGGCTCAGCGGGCGTGCCCGGCCCGAGCGGGTGGACGGCTCGGTGATCTGGCACGGCCACCTGCAGGACGTGACCGAGGCCAAGCAGCAGGCGCTGCAACTGCAGGAAACCGAGCGACTGCTCAAGCACCTGATGAACGAGATGCCGGTGGGCCTGTGCATGGTCGACGAGGCCGGGCGCATCTACTCGCGCAACCGGCGCTTTCTCGACTACTTCGGCTACACCGACCAGGAGGTGCCCACCCTCCGGCAGTGGGGCGTGCGTGCCTACCCGGATGCAGGCTACCGGTCGCAGGTCGCTGCCGCCTGGCGCGAGGCGCTGGCGCAGGGCGCGCTGCGCGGTGGCGACATCACGCCCCAGGAGTACCGCATCCGCGCCCGGGACGGCACCGAGCGCACGATGGCCATCGGCGGACTGGTGTTCGGCGGGCATTTTCTGGCCACCTTCGTCGACCGCACCGAGCAGCAGGCGCAAAGCGAGCTGCTGCGCGAGCTGGCCTTCCGGGATGGCCTGACCGGCGTGGCCAACCGGCGCCACTTCGACCAGACGCTGGAGGCTGAATGGCGCCGCTGCCGGCGCAGCCGCCAGCCGCTGGCGCTGATCATGATCGACATCGACCATTTCAAGCAGTTCAACGACCTGTACGGCCACCAGAGCGGCGACGCCTGCATGCGCACCGTGGCCAGCACGCTGCGCGCGGCGCTGACGCGCTCGCATGACCTGGTGGCGCGCTACGGGGGCGAGGAGTTCGTTTGCCTGCTGCCCGAGTGCGACCTGCCCAAGGCGCGCGCGCGCGCCGAAGTGCTGCGCCAGGCAGTGCAGGCGCTGGCGATCGCGCACGGGGGCTCGAGCGTGGCGCCGGTGGTCACGGTGAGCTGCGGCGTGGCCGCGCAGGTGCCCGACGGCGAGCACACGCCCGAGTCGCTGCTGGCGCGTGCCGATGCCAACCTGTACCGTGCCAAGGCGCAGGGCCGCAACCGGGTCGACGACGGCGCGGCAGATGCTATATAAAGCATAGCTGTTGGCGCTTGATGGACAAGCGCTGGAGGCCTTTTTGATGTCAAAACCGCAATCCGACGCTGCGCCCACCCAGTTGCACAGCGCCGACCCGGCTGACTGGCCGGTGGCGCCGGGCTGGCAGCCCCTGGTCGATGCGTTCTTCGCCAGCGACCGCGGGCGGCAGTTGCTCGCCTTTTTGCGCGACCGGCTGGACGCGGGCGCCGTCGTCTTTCCCCCGCAGCCGCTGCGCGCGCTGCAGCTCACGCCGCCCGGGCAGGTGCGTGTGGTCATCCTGGGCCAGGACCCCTACCACGGCCGCGGCCAGGCCGAGGGGCTGGCGTTTTCGGTGCAGCCGGGCGTGCGCGTGCCGCCCTCGCTGCGCAACATCTTCAAGGAAATGCAGCGCGACCTGGGCGCGCCCCCGCCGCCCTTTCCGCACCCCGGCGGCAGCCTGGTCAAATGGGCCGAGAACGGCGTGCTGCTGCTCAACACCACGCTCACCGTCGAGGAGGGCAAGCCCGCCAGCCACGCCGGCAAGGGCTGGGAGGTGCTGACCGACGCCGTCATCCGCCACGTGGCCGAAGGCGCGCGGCCGGTGGTGTTCATGCTCTGGGGCAGCCACGCCCAGGCCAAGCGCGCGCTCATCCCGGCCGACCGCGGGCATCTGGTGCTGGTGGCCAACCACCCCTCGCCGCTGTCGGCCGAGCGCCCGCCGCTGCCGTTCATCGGCTGCGGGCACTTCAGCCAGGCGCGGGCCTTTCGCCAGGCGCACGGCTACTGAAAGGGCGCCGATGCCGCACCCGCACGACGCCGGTCCTGCCGCCGCCCTTGACTGGGCGCTGCCCTACGCCTCGCAACGCAGCGCCGTGCTGGGGCGCAACGTCGTCGCCACCTCGCAGCCGCTGGCCGCGCAGGCCGGGCTGCGCATGCTGCTGGCCGGCGGCAACGCGGTGGACGCGGCGCTGGCCGGCGCCATGGCGCTCACCGTGGTCGAGCCGACGGGCTGCGGCATCGGCGGCGACGCCTTCGCCATCGTGTGGGACGGCCAGCAGGTGCACGGCCTGAACGCCTCGGGGCGCTCGCCCGCGGCGTGGACGCCCGGGTACTTCGCCGCCCTGGGTGGCATTCCGGAAAACGGCTGGAACGCGGTCACCGTGCCGGGCGTGGTGTCGGGCTGGACCCAGCTCTGGCGGCGCCTGGGCACGCTGCCGCTGGCGCGCATCGCCGCGCCGGCCATCCACTACGCCCGCGAGGGCTTTCCCGTCTCGCCCACGGTGGCGCGGCTGTGGCAGCTGGGCGCGGCCCGGTTGGGCGACCAGCCCGGCTTTGCCGCGTGCTTCCTGCCGGGTGGCCGGGTGCCGGCCGCCGGCGAGGTGTTCCGCAGCGAGGCGCATGCGTGCACGCTGGAGGCCATCGTGGAAAGCGAAGGCGAGGCCTTCTACCGCGGCGAGCTGGCGCGCGCCATGGTCGCGCACGCCCAGGCGCACGGCGGCGCGATGACGCTCGCGGACCTGGACGCGCACCGCGCCGACTGGGTGGGCACGGTGCACCAGCGCTTCGGCGACTCGGTCGTCCACGAGATCCCGCCCAACGGCCAGGGCATCGCCGCGCTGGCGGCGCTGGGCATGCTGGAGCATTACGGCGTGGGCCAGCACCCGGTGGACGACGTGCGCACCGTGCACGCCAGCATCGAGGCGATGAAGCTGGCACTGGCCGACCTGGCCGAATTCAACGCCGACCCCGAACACACGCGCATCACGCCGGCCGACCTGCTGCACGACGACTACGCGAGAAGCCGCGCGGCACTGATCGACCCGGGCCAGGCCGGCAACCCGGCCTGCGGCACGCCGCGCCCGGGCGGCACCGTGTACCTGGCGGCGGCCGACGCCCGCGGGATGATGGTCTCCTTCATCCAGTCCAACTACATGGGCTTCGGCTCGGGCGTGGTGGTGCCGGGCACGGGCATCAGCCTGCAAAACCGCGGCCACGGCTTCACCTGCAAGCCCGGGCATGCCAACGAGGTCGGCCCGCGCAAGCGCCCGTCGCACACCATCATCCCGGCGTTCGCCATGCATGCCGACGGCACGCCGCAAATGGCCTTTGGCGTGATGGGCGGGCCGATGCAGTCGCAGGGCCACGTGCAGATGGCCCTGCGCGTGCTGCGCTACGGCCAGAACCCGCAGGCCGCGGCCGACGCGCCGCGCTGGCGCGTGACGGGCGGCAACGGCGTGGCGGTGGAGCCGCAGTTCGATGCGGCCGTGGTGCAGCAGTTGCGCGCCCTCGGCCACGAGGTCACGGTGGAGCCGGGCAGCGGCGTGTTCGCCTTCGGCGGCGCGCAACTGGTGCTGCGCAGCGGCGACGTGTACATCGCCGGCTCCGACCCGCGCAAGGACGGCTGCGCCGTTGCTTTCTAAGAAAAAGAGCCGCTAGCCCTTGTGTATCAAGCGCCAGCAGCTATGTTTTTAGCAGCGACGCCAGAAAGGCGGCGCCCCAGGCCAGGGCAGCCGAGCCAAGGGCCGCCCCGCAGCGAGGGCTGTGTCCCCCTGCCCGCAATGCGCAGCATGGCGAGGGCGGGGGGAAGCGGCGCAGCCGCTCAGGGGGGTGTTGTCTTCGCGAGCAGCATCGCATCGCCGTAGCTGAAGAACCGGTAGCGCTCGCGCACCGCGTGCCGGTACAGCCCCATGGCGTGTTCGTACCCCGCGAACGCGCTGACCAGCATCATCAGCGTGCTCTTGGGCAGGTGGAAGTTGGTGACCAGGAGGTCGACCACCTGGAACCGAAAGCCCGGCGTGATGAAGATGCTGGTGTCGCCCGTCGCCTGACCGCTCTGCGCCCAGGATTCGAGCGTGCGCACGGTGGTCGTGCCCACCGCCACCACGCGCCCGCCGCGCTGGCGGCAGCGCTCGAGCTGCGCCAGCGTGGCCGGCGGGATGTCGTACCACTCGCTGTGCATGCGGTGCTCGGCCAGGCGCTCGGTCTTCACCGGCTGGAAGGTGCCGGCGCCCACATGCAGCGTGACGCTGGCGCGCTCCACGCCGCGCGCGACCAGGGCAGCCAGCACGCCCTCGTCGAAGTGCAGCGCGGCCGTGGGCGCGGCCACCGCGCCGGGCCGGGTCGCAAACACCGTCTGGTAGCGCTCGGCGTCCTCGGCGGCGTCCGGGTCGGCGCCGCCGGCCTGCTGGCGCGCGATGTACGGCGGCAGCGGCAGGTGGCCGTGGCGCTCCATCAGCTCCCAGGGCGAAGCGCCGTCCGGTGTGTGCAGCGCCAGGCGAAACAGCGGGCCGTCCGCCTCCGGCCAGCGCGACAGCAGCGTGGCGTCGAAGCCGCCGTGCGCGCTGCCGCCGGCCAGGTGCAGCGTGGCGCCGCTTCGCGGCTTCTTGCTGACCTTCATGTGCGCGACGACTTCGTTGCCGCCCAGCACGCGCTCGATCAGCAGCTCCAGCCGCCCGCCGCTGGCCTTTTCGCCAAAGATGCGCGCGCGCACCACGCGCGTGTCGTTGAACACCAGCAGGTCGCCGGGCTCCAGCAGCGCCGGCAGCTCGCGGAAGATGCGGTCCACCGGCGGGATGCTGCGTCCGTCCAGCAGCCGCGAGGCGCTGCGCTCGGGGGCAGGGTGCTGGGCGATGAGCGCTTCGGGCAGGTCGAAATCGAAGTCGCTCAGGGTGAAGGCGGCGGGGTCGGTCATGCGGGCTTGAGGGCCGGACGGGCCCGTTCCAAGGAAGAATGGGGGAAGGAGGAAAGAACGGCAGACAAGGGCAAAAAGGGGCCAGCTACCAGGGCTGGCCCTGCAGGCCGCTCCACAGGGTGTGCAGGTCGGGGAAATTCCAGTGCGCCGGGTCTTCGCGCGCGGCAATGCGGTCGCTGCACCCCGGCGCGGCCAGGTCCACGGTCTCGGGCGGGATGCGCAGGTCCGAGCGGGTCGAGAAGAACACCTTCACGCGCGGCGCAACCAGGGTGGTGGCGTTTTGCTCCAGCACCACGCCCAGGCGGCCCGACTCCAGCCGCACCAGCGAGCCGATGGGGTAGATGCCGATGCTTTTCACGAACGCCTGGAACAGCCGCGCGTCCAGGTGGCCGTTCGTCCACTCGGCCATGCGGCGGATCGACTCGGCCGGGTCCCACCCGCGCTTGTAGGGGCGGTCGGAGGTGATGGCGTCGTACACGTCGCAGATCGCCGTCATGCGCGCCATGGTGCTGAGCTGCTCGCCCGCCAGGCGGTTCGGGTAGCCGGTGCCGTCGGTGCGTTCATGGTGGTGCAGGCAGGCGTCCAGCACCGCCGGGTCGACGCCCGCGCCGGCCTGCAGCAGCGCCCAGCCCTGGCGCGGGTGGTCGCGCACTTGCGCGAACTCGGCTTCCGTCAGCCGCCCCGGCTTGTTGAGCACCGGCAGCGGCACGGCCGCCTTGCCCAGGTCGTGCAGCAGCCCGGCCATGCCGGCGGTGCGCGACTGCGCCTCGTCCAGGCCGATCTGGCGCGCCAGCGCCACCATCAGCGCGCACACGGCCACCGAGTGCATGTAGGTGTAGTCGTCAGCCGTCTTCAGCCGCGCCAGGCTGATGAGCGCATTCGGGTTGCGCGCCACCGAGTCGGAGATCTCCTCCACCAGGCCGGTGGCCGCGGCCACGTCGACCGCGCGGCCCATGCGTGCTTCCTGGAACATGGCGACCATGGCCTGTTTGGCCCGGGTGCAGATCTGCGCGGCGCGCTGGATTTCCTGCAGCGTGCTGGCGGGCTGCCGGTCGCGCACGGCCGGCGCCGAAGGGGCGGGCCGCGCCGGCGCCGCGGGGGCGGGCGCCGCTGCCGCCGGCCCGCCGGCGCTGACCGCCACATCGCAGCCGCGTGCGGTGTCGATCCAGACCTCGCGCACCGGCGTGGCGCGGATGCGGGCCAGGTCTTGCGGATCGTCGACCACGAAGGCCGTGCGCCAGAACGGGTGGTCCAGCCAGGAACCGCAGAACGCGTGCAGGTACATGCCCAGCGACAGATCTTCTACAGGGATGCGCTTGAGCATGAAACGTGGGAGGACGGCGCAGCAAAAACCCCGGCATGTTAGCCTTTTCGCCGTGCCCAAAGCCCGACGTTCTCCCGCCGATCCCGCCAGCCGGCCGGCTGCATCGCAAACGACTGTCAAGGCCGCGGCCAGTCCGGCCAAGAAGGCGCTGGAGAAGCTCGGCCTGGTGCGCGACATCGACCTGGCGCTGCACCTGCCGCTGCGCTACGAGGACGAGACGCGCATCACCCCGATCGCCAGCGCGCGCGGGGGTGCGGCGGTGCAGATCGAGGGCACGGTGACGTCGTCGCAGGTGCAGTTCCAGCCGCGGCGCCAGCTCGTGGTGACGCTGCAGGACGCCAGCGGCACCTGCGAGCTGCGCTTTTTCAGTTTCTACCCGTCGCACCACAAGACCATGGGGGTGGGCGCGCGGCTGCGCGCGCGTGGCGAGGTGCGCGGCGGCTTCTGGGGCCGGCAGATGCTGCACCCGGTGGTGAGAAGCGCCGGCGCCGAGCTGCCCGCGGCGCTCACGCCGGTCTACCCGACGGTCGCGCAGTTGCCGCAGGCCTACCTGCGCCGGGCCATCGCCTTGGCGCTGACGCGCGTGCAGCTGCCCGAGACGCTGCCGCACGCGCTGCCGGCGCCGCCGCTGGCCATCCATGGCCAAAACAGCCTCCAGCGCCCGTGGACACTGCGCGAGGCGCTCCTGTTCTTGCATCACCCGCCGCCGGACGCGGCCCTGGCCACGCTGGAGGACCGCAGCCACCCGGCCTGGCAGCGGCTGAAGGCCGAGGAGCTCCTGGCGCAGCAGCTGTCGCAGCACGCCGCACGGCGCGAGCGCGCCCGCCTGGCGGCGCCGGTGCTGCGCCCCGGCCCCGACGCGCCGCTGCACGCGCAGCTGCTGGCCGCGCTGCCGTTCGGCCTGACGGCAGCGCAGCAGCGCGTGGGCGAGGAGATCGCGCGCGACCTGCAGCACAGCCGGCCGATGCACCGCCTGCTGCAGGGCGACGTGGGCTCGGGCAAGACGGTGGTGGCGGCGCTGGCGGCGTGCATCTGCATCGACGCCGGCTGGCAGTGCGCGCTGATGGCGCCCACCGAGATCCTGGCCGAGCAGCATTTCTCCAAACTCGTGGGCTGGCTGCAGCGCCTGCTGGGCGAGCGCGGCCAGGGCGTGGCGTGGCTGGCCGGCGGGCAGAAAAAGCGCGAGCGCGCCGCCATGCTCAAGGCGATCGCCGATGGCACGGCGGCGCTGGTGGTGGGCACGCACGCCGTCATCCAGGAGCAGGTGCAGTTCGCGCGCCTGGGGCTGGCGGTGATCGACGAGCAGCACCGCTTCGGCGTGGCGCAACGCCTGGCGCTGCGCAAGAAGCTGGCGCAGGGGCCCGAGGGCAGCCCGGCGGCCGAGCCGCACATGCTGATGATGAGCGCCACGCCGATCCCGCGCACGCTGGCGATGAGCTACTACGCCGACCTGGACGTGTCCACCATCGACGAGCTGCCGCCCGGGCGCACGCCCATCGTCACCAAGCTGATTGCCGACAGCCGCAAGGACGAGATCGTCGAGCGCATCGCCGCCCAGGTGGCGGCCGGGCGGCAGGTGTACTGGGTCTGCCCGCTGATCGAGGAGAGCGAGGCGCTGGACCTGTCCAACGCCACGGCCACGCACCAGGAGCTGAGCGAGGCCCTGCCCGGCGTGCAGGTCGGCCTGCTGCACTCGCGCATGCCGGCGGCCGAGAAGCGCGCGGTAATGGAGGAGTTCAAGAGCGGGCGCATGGGTCTCTTGGTCTCCACCACCGTCATCGAGGTCGGCGTGGACGTGCCCAACGCCTCGCTGATGGTCATCGAGCACGCCGAGCGCTTCGGCCTGTCGCAGCTGCACCAGCTGCGCGGGCGCGTGGGCCGGGGCGCGGCGGCGTCGGCCTGCGTGCTGCTGTACTCCACGGGCGACTCCGGCCGCCTGGGCGAGACCGCGCGCGAGCGCCTGAAAGCCATGGCCGAGACCAACGACGGCTTCGAGATCGCGCGGCGCGACCTGGACATCCGCGGCCCGGGAGAATTCCTGGGCGCGCGCCAGTCGGGCGACGCGCTGCTGCGCTTTGCCGACCTGGCCGGCGATACCGGCCTGCTGGACTGGGCGCGCGAGGCCGCACCGCTGATGCTGCAGCGCCACCCGGAACTGGCGGCGCAGCACATGGAGCGCTGGCTTGGCGGAAAATCGGACTTCCTCAAGGCGTGAGAAGCCCCCTCACTCACCCCTTCTGACTGACATGACATGACCCTGACCGAGCTGAAATACATCGTCGCCGTCGCGCGGGAAAAGCACTTTGGCCGCGCCGCGGAGGCGTGCTTCGTCTCGCAGCCCACGCTGTCGGTGGCCGTCAAGAAGCTCGAGGACGAGCTGGAGGTCAAGCTGTTCGAGCGCAGCGCCGGCGAGGTCTCCGTCACCGCCCTGGGCGAGGACATCGTGCGCCAGGCGCAAAGCGTGCTGGAGCAGGCCGCCGCCATCAAGGAGATCGCCAAGCGCGGCAAGGACCCACTGGCCGGCGCCCTGACGCTGGGCGTGATCTACACCATCGGCCCCTACCTGCTGCCCGAGCTGGTACGCCACTCCATCGAGCGTACGCCGCAGATGCCGCTGATGCTGCAGGAAAACTTCACCGTGCGCCTGCTGGAGATGCTGCGCACCGGCGAGATCGACTGCGCCATCCTGGCCGAGCCCTTCCCCGACACCGGCCTGGCCATGGCGCCGCTGTACGACGAGCCCTTCATGGCGGCCCTGCCGGCCAGCCACCCGCTGGCCATGCGCGACGCGGTTTCGGCCACCGAACTGAAGAACGAGACCATGCTGCTGCTGGGTGCGGGCCACTGCTTTCGCGACCACGTGCTGCAGGCCTGCCCCGAGTTCGCGCGCTTTGCCACCAATGCCGAGGGCATCCGCCGCACCTTCGAGGGCTCGTCGCTGGAGACCATCAAGCACATGGTCGCCGCCGGCATGGGCGTGACGCTGGTGCCGCGCCTGTCGGTGCCGCGCGAGGCCCTGCACACGGGCGTGCGCCGGCGCAAGAGCGACCTGGCGCCGATCCGCTACCTGCCGATCGTGGAGGACGACGGCAGCGCGCCGCCGGTGCGCCGCGTGGTGCTGGCCTGGCGCCGCAGCTTCACGCGCTACGAGGCCATCGCCGCACTGCGCAATGCGGTCTACGCCTGCGACCTGCCCGGCGTCAAGCGGCTATCCTGACGGGCCCGCGCGGCGCATGCGCCGCATGGTCCGCAACCGTTTTTTCCGGAGGAATCTCATGGCCAAATCCACTGCCCCCCACGGCGCAGCCACCCGCAGCCGCAGCGGCGCGCCGCGCATCGACATCGGCATCAGCGATGCCGACCGCGCCGCCATCGCGCAAGGCCTGTCGCGCGTGCTGGCCGACACGTACACGCTGTACCTGACCACGCACAACTTCCACTGGAACGTGACCGGGCCGATGTTCAACACGCTGCATCTGATGTTCATGGAGCAGTACACCGAGCTGTGGAACGCGGTGGACCCCATCGCCGAGCGCATCCGCGCGCTGGGCCACCACGCGCCGGGCTCCTATGCGCAGTACGGCAAGCTGGCCAGCCTGCCGGACGCCCCCGAGGAGCCGCCCGAGGCGCTTGCCATGGTACGCATCCTGGTCGAGGGCCACGAGGCGGTGGCGCGCACCGCGCGCTCGCTGTTTCCGGCAGCCGACAAGGCCAGCGACGAGCCCACCGCCGACCTGCTGACGCAGCGCCTGGCGGTGCACGAGCAGACCGCCTGGATGCTGCGGTCGCTGCTGGAGGAGTGACCGCCGCCCGACCCGCGGCCGCCACGCGGCGGCCTGCACCCCCGGAGCGCCGCCGTGGTGTGGACCTGGGTTGACCGCTTCGCCGCCGCGGGCGGCGCAGCGCTTTCGCTGGCCGCCCTGTGCGGTCTTTTTTTCTGGCTGCGCCGCGGCGCGCACGCCCCGTGCGTGCCCGGCCCCGCGCTGCCGGCCCGCGCCTGGCCGCCCCTGGCGCTGGCCGCCCTGTGCGCGGCGCTGGTGCTGGCGGCGATGACCGCCGCCATGGAGGGGTGGCCCGTTCCGGTGGACTGGCTCGCCCTGGACGGCGCGGTGGCGCGGTGGGTGGAGCGCCACATCGGCGCGGCCTGGCGCGTTCCGCTCGCGGCATTCACGCACCTGGGCCACGTGGGCCTGCTGCTGGTGGTGGGCGCGGCGGTACTGCTGGGGCTGGTGCGCCAGCGCGCATGGCTGCATGCCGGCGCGTGGCTGGTGGCCACGGCCGGCGCCGGGTTGTGGACGCGCGCGCTCAAGGGCACAGTGGCGCGGGCCCGCCCGCCACAGGCCTGGGTGGCCGAGAGCAGCCACAGCTTTCCGAGCGGCCACAGCGCTGGCACCCTGGCGTTTTGCGCCATGCTCGCCTGGCTGCTGCTGCCGCACCTGCGCCGGGCGCGGCGCCTGCCCGCCGCGCTGGCGCTGGTGCTGCTGGCGCTGGGGGTGGGCGCCAGCCGGGTGATGCTGCGCGTGCACCACGCCAGCGACGTGCTCGCCGGCTGGCTGCTGGCGCTGGTCTGGCTGGTGTGCGTGGTGGGCGCGGCCGAGTGGGCGCTGCGCCGCCGCCGCGGCTGACGCACCGCCACCTGCTGCGCCACAATCGGCGCACGCCTGTGGCGCAGCCCCGTCCGGCCGCCTGCCGTGGGCGCCTTTGTCGCCGCCCGCTCTCGCCTGCGCCACCCCTGCCGCCATGTCCGCTTCCTCCGCTCCACCGCCCGCATCCCCCCCCGGCCGCCTTGCGCTGTACCTGAACCTGGTCCGCTTCGACCGCCCGGCGGGCTGGCTGGTGCTGGTGTGGCCGACGCTGGTGGCGCTGTGGGTGGCCGCGGACGGTTTTCCCGGCTGGCACCTGCTGGCCGTGTTCGTGGCCGGCACGGTGCTCATGCGAAGTGCCGGCTGCTGCATCAACGACGTGGCCGACCGCGACTTCGACCGCCACGTCAAGCGCACGCAGGCGCGGCCGATCACCACCGGGCAGGTGTCGGTGCGCGAGGCGCTGGCGCTGGCGGCGGCGCTGGCCCTGGTGTCGCTGGCGCTGGTGCTGACCACCCGCTGGGAGGCCGTGGCCTGGTCGGTGCCCGCCGTGCTGTTCACCGTGCTGTACCCCTACACCAAGCGCTTTTTCGCCATGCCGCAGGCCTTCTTGGGGCTGGCCTTCAACTTCGGCATCGTGATCGCCTTTGCCGCGGTGCGCGGCGGCGTGGGGGCCCAGGCCTGGGCGCTGTGGCTGGCCAACCTGCTGATGGTGCTGGCCTACGACACCGAGTACGCGATGGTCGACCGCGACGACGACCTGAAGATCGGCCTGAAGACCTCGGCCATCACGCTGGGCCGCTTCGACGTGGCCGCGGTGATGCTGTGCTTTGCACTGTGCCTGGCGATCACCGCCGCCGTGCTGGCGCCGCTGGGGCTGGGCTGGCCGCTGTGGCTGGGGCTGGGCCTGGCGGGGCTGCAGGTGGCGTGGCACTTCGCGCTGATCCGCGGGCGCACGCGCTCCGGGTGTTTCGTGGCGTTCAGCAAGAGCCACTGGATCGGCGCGGCCCTTTTTGCCGGCGTGGCGCTGGGCTTTGCCCTGCGCTGAGCGCCGGGCGGTGCGGCGCTCAACGGTTCGGGGCGTGCAGGCGCCGGCGCCCGGCATGCGCACGCAGGCCGTGCCGGGCAGCACGCTGCCGCCGAAGACGGCGCTGTCGAACGCCGTGGTGGCATTGCCATCGCCATCGCTGGCGGTCACGCGCACCAGGTAGTCGCCCGGCGGCAGGGCGCCGGCGTCCAGGGTGGTGGCGGCCGGCGCGGGGGGCGGCGTGGACACCAGCGCCGCCGCATCGAAAGGCGGCAGGGCCGGGTCGGCGCGCGCCACCTCGACCCGGTAGCCGATGGGCTTGCCGCGCGGGTGCAGCGGCGCGGGCCAGCCCCAGTCCAGCACCAGGCGGCCGGCGCTGTCGCGCGTGCTCAGCCAGAACGGCAGCGGCCGCTCCAGGCTTTGCAAAAAGGTGGCGTGGTTGGCGGCGATCACGGTCAGCAGCCGCGCGTATTCCGCCGCCCACTGCTGTGCGGCGGGCGCGTTGCCCTGCGTGGCCAGGTGGTCGCTGTCGGGTTCGCGCAGCACCAGGGGCTCGACCACCGGGCGGTAGCTGTCCAGCAACTGGCGCACGGCTGCGTCGGTGAGGTGGCGCTCGCGCACTTCCTGGACCGCCGCCTGCAGCAAGGCGACGGCGCCGGGCTGCTGCAGGAAGCGCCGGTGCAGCGGGCTGGTCCACCAGTTGCCGATGCCGGGCTTTTCGGACGGCGAGAGCTGCTCGCCCGGCTGCTGGGCAAAGCCCAGCGCGCCGTCGTAGTCCCACGGCAGGAAATAGAACTTCTGCGTGCCCAGCGGCTGTTACAGGCCGAAGTTCTGCGTCGTCGTGTCCCAGTTGCCCAGCAAGATGGCGGTGGACAGCCAGGCCAGGTAGTTGTTGCGGTCGAAATGGCGCTCGAACGTGGCGGCGAACGGCTGGCTGTCGTCCTCCAGCGCGGCCACCGCCTGCACGATGGCGCGGTGGTCGCCCGAGTCGGCCTCGATGTCCAGCACCTGGTCGAACGCCGGGCCGGCAGCGCCGCCCGGCAGCACCTGCAGGGCGGCGCTGCCGGAGAAGTCGAAGCTCTCGGCCTTGTACACGTTGGAGCCGGCCACCCAGCCGCGGCGGGCCAGGTAGTCCTTGCCCAGCTTTTCCACGTGCGTGTACAGGCCCATGTCCGCCGCCGCCTCGCCCGGCGCGCCGGCGCGGTAGCGCAGGTGGACGAACTGCGAGCGCAGGCTCTCGTGGTAGGGCACCTGGCGCATCAGGTCGAACGCCAGCTTGTTGCGCACCCGGGTCAGGTCGTAGGGGTGTTTGTTCAGCTGCAGGGTGTCCTCGCCGTTCCAGGCGGTGCCCTTGTCGCTGAACTTGACGCGGTAGGACTTGAGCGTCGCCAGCCGGGTGCTGCTGCCGCGGATACGCAGCTTGGCCGGCGCGTGCGCCACCTGGCCGTCGCCGGTCGAGGCCAGCACGCGGATTTCGGGCGGATCGCCCGACGGCTGGGCGCGCGCTCAGGTGCCGCCGGCGCCGAACTCCTGGCCCAGCTCGCGCGCGCGGCGCTCGGCCGCGGCCAGCGCGCGCTCGAAGCGCTCGGCCACGCCATCGGACTGCAGCGAGGTGATGGCCGCGTGGGTGGTTCCCCCGGGCGAGGTCACGCGCTGGCGCAGCACCGCGGGCGGCTCGTCGGAGCGGCGTGCCAGCTCGGCAGCGCCGGCGAAGGTGGCGACCGCCAGCCGGTGCGCCTGCGCGCCGGGCAGCCCCATCCGCTCGCCCGCGCGGGTCATCGCCTCGAGGAAATAGAACACGTAGGCCGGGCCCGAGCCGGACAGCGCGGTCACGGCGTCCAGCTGCGCCTCGGCGTCCACCCAGACGAACTCGCCCACGGTGGCCACCACCTGCTCGGCCAGTGCCCGGCCGTCGGCGCCCACGGCGGGGCGGGCGAACAGGCCGGTCATGCCGTGGCCCACCAGCGCCGGCGTGTTAGGCATGGCGCGCACGATGCGCTCGCTGCCCAGCCAACGGGCGATGCTGTCGCTGGGAATGCCGGCGGCCACGCTCAGGTGCAGCGCGTCGTTCGCCAGGTGCGGGCGGGCCGCCTGCGCGGCCGCGTGGAAGGTCTGCGGTTTGACTGCCCAGACCACCAGCCGCGCGCGCGCCAGCGCCGCGCCGGGCTGCTCCCGCGCGGCCACGCCCAGGCGCTGCTGCAGGGCCGCGCGCGCCTCGGCCGCGGGCTCGACCACGTCCAGGCGCGCGGCGGGCAGGCCCTGGTGCAGCAGCCCGCCCACCAGGGCGCTGGCCATGTTGCCTCCGCCGATGAAGGCGATGGGCGGAAGGTCGGAGGAGGCAGCAGCGGGTCGGGTCATGGCGGGTGCGGAAGGTGGGCAACAGGGAGCAGGGCGGCGTGCGCTCTGAGAAAAGGAGCTGTCAGCGCTTTCCCCGCAAGGGTTTGAAGGATAAAAGGCTGCCAAACCCTGGCGGGACAAGCGCGAGCAGCTATGATTTTTGCTCAGGACGCTCCAGCGTGGCCTGGGCCACGGCGTGCTCCCAGCGCGCCATCAGCTCCTGCGCCTGGGCGCGCGGCATGGTCGGCACGAAGCGCCGCTCGGCGCGCCACAGCTCGGTGAGCTCGTCCTGGCCAGCGTACACGCCGCTGGCCAGGCCCGCCAAATACGCCGCGCCCAGGGCGGTGGTCTCCACGCAGGCCGGGCGCACCACGGGAATGCCCAGCAGGTCGGCCTGGAACTGCATCAGCAGGTCGTTCACGCAGGCACCGCCGTCCACGCGCAGCTCCGACACCGGCGCGCCGCCGGCGGCCACCGCGTCGCGGCCCATCGCGCCCAGCAGCGCGGCGCTTTGGTAGGCGATGGACTCGAGCGACGCGCGGGCGATGTGCGCCAGCGTGGTGCCGCGCGTCAGGCCCGTGATGGTGCCGCGCGCCTCGGGCTTCCAATACGGCGCGCCCAGGCCGGTGAAGGCCGGCACCATCATCACGCCGCCCGAGTCGGGCACGCTCTCGGCGAGCTGCTGCACCTCGCCGCTGGCGCGGATGGCGTTCAGGCCGTCGCGCAGCCACTGCACCACGGCGCCGCCGACGAAGACGCTGCCCTCCATGGCGTACTCGGTCTGCGCGCCGGTCTGCGCGGCGCTGGTGGTGAGCAGCCCGTTGGCGCTTTGCTGAAAGCGCTGGCCGGTGTGCATGAGCAGGAAGCAGCCCGTGCCGTAGGTGTTTTTGGCCATGCCGGCGGAAAAGCACGCCTGGCCGAACAGGGCGCTTTGCTGGTCGCCCGCCACGCCGGCGATCGGCACCGCCGCGCCCAGCAAGGCGGGGTCGGTCTGGCCGAACTGCAGGCTGGCCGAGGGCAGCACCTCGGGCATCAGCGCCCGCGGAATGTCCAGCAGCGCCAGCAGCTCGTCGTCCCACCGGTTGGTGTGCACGTTCAACAGCATGGTGCGGCTGGCGTTGCTCACGTCCGTGACGTGCCGGCGCCCGCCGGTGAGCTGCCAGATGAGCCAGCTGTCGATGGTGCCGAAGGCCAGCTCGCCGCTTTCTGCCGCCGCGCGCGCGCCGGGCACGTGCGCCAGCAGCCACTGCAGCTTGGTGGCGGAAAAATACGCGTCGACCAGCAGGCCGGTCTTGTGCTGGATCAACGGCCCGTGGCCCTGCTCGCGCAGCTGGGCGCACGCGGGTTCCGCGCGGCGGTCCTGCCAGACGATGGCGTGGTGGATCGGCGCGCCGGTCTTGCGGTTCCACACCAGCGTGGTTTCGCGCTGGTTGGTGATGCCGATGGCGCGCACCTGGTCGGCGCCGATGCCGGCCTGCGCCAGCGCCTGGCGCGCGGTGGCCAGTTGCGTGCGCCAGATCTCGCGCGCGTCGTGCTCCACCCAGCCCGGGCGCGGGTAGATCTGCGGCAGCTCCTGCTGGGCCTGGGCGACGATGTGCCCGGCCGGGTCGAAGACGATGGAGCGCGAACTGGAGGTGCCCTGGTCGAGGGCGAGCAGGTAGGTCTTCGTCATAGGAGGCCGAGCATACGGCCGGCGGGCGGTCGCGTGGGCGACCGGGCGTCGGCAGGCGGGCGTCGGGTAAAACCGGCCCGGGGCGATAACTGAGGGAAAATCGCCGCCATGACCGTCGACACCACCACCGCCCCCCTGCCCACCGACCGCGCCGCGCTGCTCCAGCGCCTGGCCGAGCCCCGCACTTATGACCTGGCGGTCGTGGGCGGTGGTGCCACTGGCCTGGGGGTGGCGCTGGACGCTGCGGCGCGTGGCTTTTCGGTGGTGCTGCTGGAGTCGCACGATTTCGCCAAGGGCACGTCGTCGCGCGCCACCAAGCTGGTGCATGGCGGCGTGCGCTACCTCGCGCAGGGCAACATCGCCCTGGTGCGCGAAGCCCTGCACGAGCGCACCACGTTGCTCAAGAACGCGCCGCACCTGGCGCAGCCGCTGGCCTTCGTGATGCCGTCGTACAAGCTGTGGGAAACGCCGTTCTACGGCACTGGCCTGAAGATGTACGACGCCCTGGCGGGCAAGGCGGGCCTGGGCGACACGCAGTGCCTGTCGCGCATGGAGACGCTGCGCTGCCTGCCCACCGCGGTGGCCGAGGGGCTCAAGGGCGGGGTCAAATACTGGGACGGACAGTTCGACGACGCGCGCCTGGCCCTGGCCCTGGCGCGCACGGCCGCAGCGCAGGGGGCGCTGCTGGTGAATTACTGCCCCGCCACCGATCTGCTCTACGACGCCGGCAAGGTGGCCGGGGTGGTGGGTGAGGACGCGGAAACCCACCGCCGCTTCGAAGTGCGGGCGCGTTGCGTGGTCAACGCCACCGGCGTGTGGGTGGACGCGCTGCGCCAGCGCGATGGCGAGGCCGTGGGGCGCCAGCTGCCGCCCATGGTCGCGCCCAGCCAGGGCGTGCATCTGGTGGTGGACCGCGAATTCCTGCCCAGCGACCACGCGCTGATGGTGCCCAAGACGGCCGACGGGCGGGTGCTGTTCGCCGTGCCGTGGCTGGGCAAGCTGATTCTGGGCACCACCGACAGCCCGCGCCACGACCTGGCGCGCGAGCCGGTGGCACTGCGCGAGGAGGTCGCCTTCATCCTGGGCGAAGCGGGGCGCTACCTGCG
>DAMCAL010000039.1:0-20750 GCA_032059585.1 Burkholderiaceae bacterium | reverse complement strand
ACGGGCGCGTGACCGCCATCCTGGAGCTGGGCGCGGGCTTCCACCCGGACTTCACCGGCCGCGACAACCTGTACTTCGGCGGCAGCCTGATCGGCATCGACGCCCCGGCCATGCGCGCGCTGGAGGCCGACATCATTGCGTTCTCCGAGCTGGGCGAGGCGATCGACCGGCCGGTCAAGACGTATTCGTCGGGCATGGTGGTGCGACTGGCGTTTGCGCTGGTAACCGCCGTGGAGCCGGATCTGCTCATCATCGACGAAGCGCTAGCGGTGGGTGACCAGCACTTTCAAAAGAAGTGCGTCGAGCGCATCGAGCAGTTCCGCCGCAACGGCTGCACCGTTTTGTTTTGCTCGCACAGCCTGTACCACGTGCGCCAGCTGTGCGACGCGGCCTTGTGGCTGGACAAGGGCGCGCAGCGCGCCTTCGGCCCCACCGAGCAGGTGCTGGCCGAGTACGAAGCCTTTGTGCGCGCACAGGACGCTGGTGACGAGGCTGGCGCCGCGCCGTTGCATGCAGATGCAGGCGCGCCTGCAGCACCGCATGCCGGCCTGCCGCCTGGCCAGGCGGGAATCGTGTCAGTGCACGCAGGCCATCTGGATGAAGGCAGCAACCCACCTGTACTGCAAGGCCCGGATCTTGAATTGACCATCACTGTACAGGCGCCGCCGGGGGAGTGCCCCGCTATCGGCGTCATGCTGGAACAGGCGCATGGGGTGGGCATTACCTCGACCTCGACCCAGAAGGCGGGCGTGGCACCGCGCGACCTGGGCGGCGGCCTGTGGCAGGCACGGGTGCGCTTTGCGGCGCTGCCGCTGCACACGGGCGAGTACGTCGCCAGCGCCTACCTGTTCGACTCGCATGGGCTGGTGGTCTACGACCAATGGATGCGCTGCGTGCACTTTCGCCATGTGTATGCGCAGAGCACGCCGGGGCTGGTGCATCTGCCGCACGAGTGGGACTGAGCTTTCGCCATGCAGCCCCTGCTGCGCCGCCTGCGCACCGAACTCCGCGACCTGCTGGAACTGGTGCTGCTGCCGGGTCTGGCGGCGGTGCTACCGTGGCCCTTGTGCTTTCGGGTGTTTCGGCGGCTGGCGCGTTGGGATGGACTGTACCGCCAGCCCTGCCACGCCGCCCTGCATGAAGCGCGCGCACGTGGCTGGGCGGTGGATGAGGCGGACTGGCTGCTCAAGCGCCGGCTGGTGACGCTGGTGGACCATGCGGACTTCTACCTCAGCCGTACGCGCTCCGACGCCTGGCTGCGCCGCCACCTGCAGGCGCAGGGCGAGTGGCCCGCGACCGGCTCTGCCGCCATCCTGTGCACCTTCCACTGGGGCGCGGGCATGTGGGGCCTGCGCCACGCACGCGCACAGGGCCTGCGGGCGCATCCGCTGGTGGCGCCGCTGCAGGGCGCGCATTTTCGCGGGCGCACGGTGCTGCACTGGTATGCCCGGGCACGAACGGCGGAGGTGGGGCGGGTGCTGGCGTGTGCGGCGCTGGACGTGTCCGCCAGCCTGCGCCCGGCGCTGCGTGCGCTGCGCGGTGGCGAGCAGGTGGTGGCGGCGGTGGATGTCCCTTCCGACCAGGTGGCGTCCGCCGAGCCGGTAAGCCTCCTGGGCCGGCGAGCGCTGGTGCCCAAAGCATTGATGCGCCTGGCGGTGGAGCAGCGCATCCCGGTGGCGCTCTACGTAACGGGACTGGATTTCGCCACGGGCGGGCGCAGCTTGTACATCGCACCTCTGGGCCTGCGTGGCGATGTAAGTACGCTGGCCCAAGAGGTTTTTGACGAGTTGGACAAAAACATCCGACAGGAACCGGCAGCCTGGCATTTCTGGGGCGAGGCGCCGCGCTTTTTCTCGCCTGACACGCAGTGACCAGCGCGGCATTACGCCTGCCGGCTGCCCATCGAATGCTGCGCTGGCTGGCGTGCATGCTGCTGGTCGTCGCAACGCTGCAGGGCCATGCTGCGGATGCCGCCGCCGCTCTGGCCGGCCATGTGGATGCGCTGCGCTACGAGCACGCTTCCCAGCGTGTCCATGTCGAAGGATGGGCCTGGGATTCAGCGCAGGGCCAGCCGGCGACTGGCCTGCGTGTGGCGGTGGGTGGCGACCAATACGATATCAGCCCGCTGGGGCAAGTAGCGCGCACGGATGTCCAGGCCGCGCTGGGCGCCTCCGCAGGACTGGCGGGTTTTTCGGCAAGTGTGCAGCTTCCTGGGCCCCTGCCCGAGGGGGAGCAGGCGGTGCTGGTCACGGCTCTCTGGCCCGGAGGCGGCGAACTGGCGTTGCCAGCAGGCCAGGCTGGCACGTTGCATGTGGAGGCCGCGCAAACGCCCGTGCGGCACTGGGTGCTCTTGAGTCTGGTCGCCGCCTGGCTCGCCCTGGGCTGCTGGGCGCGCGTGGCGTGCTTCGCGCAGCGCATGGGATCACGATGGACCGTGCGTCCGCGCCACATCGCCCTGGCGCTGGCGGCACTGTTCGGCGCGCTGGTGGCGGGCGGCGTGACGGGCAGCTCCTGGCCCCTGCTGGCGCAGGGGCCGGAGGCGTCGCTGGTGCAATTCGGCGGCAGCGACGCCCATGTGCTGGCGCCGCGCTATATCCGGGCCGATGAATGGGGCATTCTGGCCACGAATGCGCTGTCCCAGTGGAGCCACCAGCCGCCGTTTCCGGTTGTCAACACCCTGCTGGGTCTTGAGGGGCAGAACATGGGCGTCATCGGCATGACGGGCACGCCCATCGCGCAGCCGGCCGCGCTGGCGCGCCCGGCCACCTGGGGTTACTTTTTTCTGCCGCTGCGCCAAGCCATGGCGTGGCAGTGGCAGTTTCCATTCTTTGCCTGCCTGCTGGCATTGTGGGCGGCGTTGTCACTGTGGCTGCCTCGGCGGCCCTGGCTGGCGCTGGCACTGTCTGCATCGTTCTGCGCAGCGCCTTATGCGGCCGGCTGGTCGCTGTGGCCGCTGTACGCTGCCTTTTTTCCTGTGGCGCTTTTGGTTGCGTTTGCAGCCTTCGTGCAGACCACGCGGCCCATCATGGCGGGGCCGCTGGGCGCTGCCATGGGTTTGCTGTTGGCCGGGTGGGTGCTGGTGCTGTACCCACCCTGGCAGGTCACGGTAGGCACCTTCGTGGCCCTGCTTGGACTGGGCTGGGCGGCGGACCATCGCGACCGCCTGCGCTGGGGGCGTGCGCAATGGCTGGGCCTGGGCATGACACTGGCAATAGCGGGCGTGGTGCTGGGCAGTTGGTGGCTGGATACCGGCGACGCGGTGGCGCGCATGGCCAGCACCGCATACCCGGGCGGGCGCACGGCGCAGCAGGGCGCAGGCATCGTAGACGTGCCATGGTGGACGCTGCGCGGATACCTGAACGCCGAGGCGTTGCCGCAGGGCCTGGGGCCGCAGGCGCAAAAACTCGTGCCTTCGCTGCACCTGAACGAGAGTGAGATCAGCTCTTACGCGCTGCTGCCGGTACCGCTGCTGTTGCTGACAGCCTGGCTGGGCATGCGCCGCTCTCCGCAGCGCTGGGCACTGCGCGCCTGCCTGGTATTTGCAGCGTTCTGGCTGGTGTTCCGTTACGCCGGCGTGCCGATGTGGCTGGCTCGGCTGACGTTGTGGAGCCACGTGACCACGGTCCGGCTGGACCTGGCGTTGGGTCTGGCATGCACGGTGGCGCTCGCATTGGCGGCCGCAGCGTGGCCGGCCCCCAAGCCTGGCCGGGCTGGGCCATGGCCGATGGGCCTGGGTACGGCAGGCGTGGTTGCGTTGGCCAGCGCGGCCCTGGTCTGGTGGGAGTTCCGCTGGCTGCCTCAGGGTGTCCTGGCAGTTGCAAGTGCACCGCTGCACTGGGCCGTAGCGTTTGCTGTGGGGGGTGCCGCCTGGTGGCTGATGCGCGGGCGGGTGGCAGCGGCCGTCTCTTTGGTGCTGCTCTTGCACCTCGCTGCATCGCTGCCATTCAACCCGCTGTCGCGCGCGCCACGATCTGTGGAGTTGTCGCCCGAAGTGGGAGCGCTGGCCACGGAGCACGGGCAAGCGCAGCGCACCCTGGCGCTGGGCAGCGACGCCAAGGCGGCAGTGACGCTGGCAGCAGCGGGCGTGCCGATGGTCAACGGGGTGCTGTACTACCCTCACCCGACCCTGTGGCAGCGCATGGGCCTGTCGGTGGACGACTGGAATGAGGTCAACCGCTACCAACATCTGGTCTTTGCGTTGGCGCCGCTGCCGCCCGCCGGGCCGGCCTTCGTGGCGCGCGGGGACATGGACTTCGTGCGCGTGACACTTGATCCGCTGCGTTTCGATTTCGCTACCACGGGCGCCACGCGCGTGGCGGCACCCATGCAAGCGGCGCAGCAGCTGCGCGGCAATACCAGCCTGCGCGAGCTGGGACACCACGGGGGCTACCTGTGGTTCGCCGTCGTGCAGCGCTGAAACGGCATGGCCGCCGCAGCGTACAAGGCGTCTGGCCGGCATCAGGTTCGCTATTTTTTTAGTAGCTGCTGGCGCAGTACCCATGCGCACCGAGCGCGTATTTGACTGCTCTCGCTCAATATTCAGTCGGGCGTGACGCGCATCAGCGCCCAGTCAGCGCCGCGTGCGACTTCTGCAAGACCAGGGTTGGCGGCAAGGGCAGCCGCATCGTCCAGCGGCGCCAGCACCTGGTCGGCCTCCAGCAGCGCAAAGGAAAAGCGTACCGGGTCGAGCGAGAGCACGACTTCGTCCAGCCGCGGCGTATGCATGTCGAAAGGCCGGCGGCCTTCAGGCTGGGCCTGCAAGCGCAGCAACAGCCGCTGGTAGCGGTTGTGCACCGCAGCTTGGCTGCCCTGCGGATCCAGCCGCTGCCAGAGGCGCTCGGGCGGGTGGTAATGCACGCTGTTGACCACGGCCACGCCAGCGGCAGGCAGCAGCAGCGACCAGCGGCGCTCGCCGATGACAGCCACGCGCTGCCCTGGCGCGATATGTCGCGCGATCGCGGGCGTAAGCTCCAGTGGTGCAGGCGCCCGCACCAGCGGATGGAAGGGCAAGGCAGCGGCGAGCATCCAGGTCGTGACCAGCGCCGTGGCAGCACCGAAGCGGCCTGCGCCCAGCCACCAGGCCGCAAGCGCCCAGGCAAGTGCCGACAGCCACACAAAGGCAGGGGAAAGCGTGTCGGCTATGGCCGGCGGCAGCAGCGCATGGCACCAGGCGGCAGCGACCAGGCTCAGCCCAGCAGCCAGGGCGCCGCACCAGATGGAGGGCGCTGCAGAGGCGCGCCACAGCCATGCCAGCAGCAACACCTGGGCCAGGCCCAGGGCAAGATCCATGCGGTAGCTGACGGCACGCCCCCATTGGCTGATGCGGGCCAGCGGCTCGGGCAACCCGACATACAGGTAGTACAGCAAGAAGGCGATATAGGCGGCTAGGGCGAGGCCTGTGGCGCGCGTCCCTTGCACCTGCCAAAGGCGCGCGACCATCAGCAATGCCAACGGAATGAGCAACCAGATGAGGGAGCCAGCGTCGCTGGCGTCCATGAGCGGCGGCGTCTGGTACATGGTTGCGGGACTAAGCAGGCCTTTGATCAGGTACCAGGGATCGATATCGCCGCCGACGCTGGTGGTGCGTTGGCCGGGATACAGGGTCGCCTGTATGGCGCGCACGGCAGGCGCGGCATCCTGCCACCATGCGACCAGCAGCAACGCGGCCACTGCAGCAGCGGCAAGAAGTGCCAGCCATTGCGCCGCGGCCCAGTGCAGTGAGCGCCGCTGATCCCACGCCCATGCCAGCCCATAAGCCAAGAGCAGGTAGCCCAGCGAAATCTGCCACGCGGGGTAAAGCACCAACGCATAGCCAGCCGCCGCCACACCGAGGCCCAGTCCATACAGGACAGCCACGCCAGCGCGCAGCGTGCGCACCACACCCACCGCGCACAACAGACCAGCGGCACCAAAACCAAGCAAATAAGCTGGCCAGCCAGAGAACGCTGCGCTGTAGGGAGACCAAGCTAAGGAGGCCGCCCAAGCGAAGGCGGCTCTCCATTCCATACCGGCCATGTGCCAAAGCAGAAGCCACAGGGCGGCAAAACCGCCGAAGAAAGGCAGCCACCAATACCAGGCCAGCGCTTGCGGCAAAGGCAATACGAAGAAGCCCCAGGTGGCCGGTTTGGCAAGGGTGCTGATGTGAGCGACAGGCACACCGCTCATGCCTATCACCAGCATGTTTTGCCCGCCGACGGCCAAATTGCCATTCAGCGCTGGATGAGGAGGGGTGTGCGCACGCTGACTCAGCGCCAGGGGTGTGATCACTTCCCACTCGTCGCTGCGGATGGGGCGCGGCTGGCCCAGCCATGCAGGAGCATTGCCCTGCACGATCGTGCTGCCCTGCAGCAACAAAGGCAGCGAGGAGCCCGTGGTGCCCGTAACCACCAAAGCCATGAAAGCCAGGGCTGTGGTAGCTACCAGAGCACCTCGGCCGCACCAACGTGTGATCGCTGGCCGCCGGTCCGCAAGCGCAATATGCGTCAACAGCGCTGCGGCGGGCAGGCCGAGCAGGCCGAGCAACAACCAAGCAGGCAAAAGCGCAGGCCCCAGTGCTTGAACGTCAATGCTCGCCGCCGGACCAACGGACGGTAATTCGACCTCCAGGCCGTTACCCAGCCGAGCGAATACCTGGACGGACTGCGTACCTGTAGCCACACTGGATGGGAGGCGAGCCAGGATCCGATAGCCCGAGTGCAGCCATTCGGGGCGTTGCGTGGCTTCGGCCACGTCGCGGCGCTCTTGTGCTTGCCAGCGCCCCCCCCGGTACACGGTTTGACCGCTTATTGCGACCCGCATGCCGGTAATGAATACCTGCGGCTGTGCGGACGCTGCCCAACCTTCGGCAGTGATCTGGCGGCGCGCCGGATCATACGAGACGCGATCTACAGAGCCCTGCACGGCGGCGTCGCGTGCGAAGGCGCCCAGCGTGTGCCACGCCAACAGGAGCAAGCACAGCCAGCGCAGGGCTGCCCAGGGCCAGCCCTGTCTGGCAAGGGGTTTCATAGACAGAAAGAGCGGCCGCTGGGCCTGTGTCCTGGACTGCTGCCCAGGACGTCCGCCTTTACCTGCTTTCGTACTTGTACCACTGGCCGTCTTCCTTCAGCCAGGTCTCGGGCACATCGGTGCTCAGCGTCTGCATGCCGGCGCGTGCGCCGTATTCGGCTTCGATGCGTACCACGACCGTGCATTTTTCAGGCTCGCAGTTCGCGGACTTGACAGTGACGTTCTTCCATTTGGGAACGCCAATGAAACGCTCTTTGTAACGATCAGCCGGCATGGTGGCGCGGAAAGCAGGCGTGAGGAACGTGTGCACACTGGCCCAGTCGTTCGCCATGAGCGCTTTCCAGCGCTGCTCGGCACGGGACATCACGGCAGCCTCCGGAGTGGCGGGCGCCAGGGCCGCGCAGCCGGTCAACAATGCCAGGGACATTGCGCCTGCTACCAAGGTTTTGCAGCACACTAGCTTGCGGGCCAAGGCCGAGAAGGAAGAGGTCATGGTCATGGTCATGGTCATGGTCATCGATGCTTTCGTCATTGGGAAGGTTCAGGGCGCAGCACTCCAGAACTGCTGCGGTGGCCGCGAGCGGCCGCGCTGTCACGCAGTTCGATCAACTCCAGACCCTTCAGACGGTCGCGCAGTTCCTCGCTCACCTCACGAATTTCCGGATCAGTGCGCACCACCTTGGGGGTAATCACGACCAGCAACTCGGTACGCGCGCCGCCGTTGGTATTGGTGCCGAACAGGTTGCCGACCACGGGCAGGTCTTGCAAGATGGGCAGCCCGCTCCTGCCTGAACTTTGATTGTCCTTAATCAAGCCACCAAGCACGATGGATTCGCCCGAACGCACGGCAACCTTGCTGCTGATTTGGCGCTGCAGGAACACGGGCTGGTTGTTGGCCGTGGCGCCGCTTCCCTCGGCCGCGTCGGTCACGGTCTGGTCGATCTGCATGGTCACCAGGTTGCCGGCGTTTACGGACGGGGTCACGGCCAGGTTCACACCTGTGTCGCGGTACTGCACGGTGCTGGTGACGGCATTCTCGTTGGTGATGAAATTGGTGGTACTGGTCTGCACCGGCACCTGGTTGCCCACAGCCATCATCGCCATGTGGTTGTCCAGCACCATGAGCGACGGATTGGAGATGACCTTGACCATTGTCTTGCTGGCCAGGGCGTCCAGGATGACGCGCACGTTGCCTGCACCATTGGTCAGCGAGTACGTGAAGCCGCTGCCGGCGGCGATGTTCAGGCTGCCGGTGTTGCCGGGGTTATTTGCACCGGAAGACAACTGTCCACGGCCAAAATAGTCGCCAGCGCCACCACTGAACGCCCACTGCAGGCCGTACTTGAGCGTGTCGTTGAGGGTCACTTCGATGATGGACGCTTCGATCAGCACCTGCGTCGGTGGCAGATCCAGACGCTTGAGCGTGCTCTCGATCTTCTGAAACTCGCCCTTGCTACTCCACACAAGGATGGAGTTGTTGAGTTCATCCGCCATTACCCGCACGCTTCCGATGTTGGTCGCAACCGGAGCTGTACCGGTGGTTGCAGGGCCTGCTGCCTGTGTCCCTTGTCCCATCCGGTTTTGATTGCCGAACACACCAACGCCCGCTGTCGTGCCCCCCTGCATGAAGCCTGATCGTCCGGCGCCACTTCCCCAAGGCGTCGTGGCGGTGGCGCCAAAGCCACCGAATGCACCACCGCCTGCGGGCTGTCCCCAGGCAGAGGTACCAGCCGTTGCGCTGGACAGGCCGGGAGCGACGCCGGTGGCCGCAGGGCCAGTAGGTGCCACACCACCAAAAATGCCGCTCAGCACACTGGCCAGATGTTGCGCGTTGCCGTTCTGCACCTTGTAGATGTGAAGTTGCGGCTCGGCACCGTTGTCGCTGGGCTGATCGAGCTTTTCAATCCAGCGGCGCGCTTCTTCCAGGTACGCGGCACGCGGCGTGACCACCAGGATGCTGTTGATGCGGGCAATGGGCATGACGCGGATGGCACCGCGTAGCGGGAAGCTGTCGGCATCCATGGCAGAGACTTGGCTGGCCGTCGTGCCGCCTTGGCTCGCGGCCGCTGGCTGCGCGCTGGCGCGTCCGGCCGGGGCGGCAGGCGCTGCAGCGACGGGAGCACCTGCGGCAGAGCCCAGCAACTGGAGCGCTGCCTCGACCTCGGCCACCGTCGCATGCTTGAGTGGAAACACGCCAACCGACATTCCCTTGAGCATGTTCACGTCAAAGGTGTTGATGAGTTCCAGCCACCCTTCGGCTTGCACACGCGTCCCTACCATCACCAAGAGATTGCGCGTGTTATCCACCCGCACCAATGCCTCGGTCGGCATCAGCGGCCGCAAAATGGTCGCCATTTCGGCAGCGCCAATGTACTGTAGCGGCACGACGATGGCTCCGTAGCCGGGAGGCAGCACCCCCTTGACCGGCTGACGCACGGAAGTGCCAATGTTGCGCAGCACTTCTGCCTTGCCGACATGATAAGTGCCGCGAGTATCTCTGACCATGACCAGTCCATTGGCCAGGAGGGCCGACTCCAGCATGGCCAACGCGTTGTCCGCGGGAACTGGAGCCCTGGTGGCCAGCGTGACTGAGCCGGCCACTGGATGGTGCAGCACGTAGTTCACCTTCAGGATGTCGCGCATCATGACGTGCACGACTTCACTGATGGGCGCGTCCTCGAACTTGAAGGTGTGTGACGGCCCTTCGACCGGAGGGACGCTGCGCGCAGGCGCGATGACGGCGTCATTGCCCCTGATGATGCGCGGCTCCAGCTTTGCCGAGGCCGGCTGCGCGGTGTCAACCTCGACGGCGCCATCGTCCGTCGCCTGCGGGGCGGAGGCCTGTTGCACGACCGCTCGTGGCGCTTCAGCCGAAAGCATGTCGCCGGATATGGTCGTGGTGGCCGGGCCGGCGCACGCCGCCAGCGCCAGCACGGCCGATGGAATGACGAGTCGCTTGTATGTCATGGTGGTCGTTCTCAGGTGCGGCACGCCAGCGACGTGCCTCGATTCCAGGATCCGGGCGCAGCGCTATCTTGCTGATTGCAACCCGCGATATTTTGGTGGCGATGCCGGCTGTTTGGACGCGGGTGAGGCCCTCTGGTCCGAAGGCCCGGAGACTGTTTCCGGGGCCACGGTTGGTGCAGGTGCTGGCTCCGGTGCCGACACTGCCGCTGCAGGCGCAGACCGCGCTCCACCCGTCGTGCGTGCATTCGCCCTTGCAGCCGCACCGGTGGGCGCCTGAGCCGTTGGCGCACCGCCTGCGGCAGGAATGACATGCACCAGTTCCAGAACTTGCTGGCGCGAGCCGCGCTGCAATGTCACGCCGCTCTCTCCAATAGACGTCAGCTTCCAGCCTTTGATTGTCTGATTGATGGTCACACGCTCATTTTTTCCGTCCACACGAAAAATGGCGCCGCCGCTGTTGCCGGCGCCGTAGAGCCCGTAGAGGTGGATGTTGGCCAGAGCGGGCGTCGCTTCTTCTGGAGTGGATGGGGGCGGCGGAGGCGGCGGCGGAGGTGGAGGACGGCGCGAGGGCGAGAACAGGGGACGCTCCAAGGTCTCCAAAAACCTGCTCTGCTCGGGCGGCTCGCGTGCCGGTAACGGAACGACGATGCTCGCAGTGTTCAGCGCCAGCGGTGCAGGCGCGTCCCAGTGGACGCGCCGTAGATGGCCTTGGGGAGTGAACCACATTCCCAATAAGCCGAGCGCCAATCCGAAATTCAGCGCGAGCAGTCCGGCCCGGAGCGTAGGCGGCCTCATGGACGGATTCTCCATGCCGATATTTCCAGCTGGATGGAAAGGGGTTGCGGCGCATCGACGCGCGGTGTACCCATCACGCTCACGACGAGGCCGTCCACGAAGACTGCCGGCCTGATGGCTCTCAGGCCTGCCATGGCGGTCTGCATTGCCAGCAGTTCGCCTTCGGCCTTGATGGTCAACTGGATGCGATCGAGGCCGGGCTGATCCGTCTTGGGCGGCAGAACTTGGCTGCTGCCTACGCGCAAGCCCCCTGCGGACAGCATATCCCGGACTTGTTGCTGCACCTCGTTCCCCGCCTGGTTCAATCCTTTCTCAGGCGCATGGAAATAGACGTCCAGCTCTTCCCTGGCGCGCTGATTCGCTGCTTCAAGTTCCGCTTGCGCGCTGAGGATGCCTGCAAGCCGCGCATGACGCGGCTCAAGTTCGGCCAAGCGGTCAGCCGCCCAGCGATGTTTCTGATAAACCAAGATACCGGCCGCCAAGATGGGCAGCAGCACCACCAGCAACGTGCCGATGAGTATCCACCGGTCCTTGTGAAGACGCCGGCTCATTTTTTTGGCTCCTGTGTCCCCGACGAAGCCAAGGAGGCCGAACCATGCGCCGCCGTGGGCGATGCGGCCTGTTTTTCCGGATCGAGCATGAATTCGATCTTGAAAATGTCCTTGTTGCTGCCGAACGGCCGGGTTGCAGGGACCGGTGCCACGACCTCTTCAAAGCCTGGCTGCCGCCCCAGCAGTTGCATCAGCTCGGCAGCGTTGGTTGTCTGCCCTTCCAGCGTCACCTTACGCCCTTTGATGCGCAAAGCAGTCAGGCTGGAATCATCAGGGAGCACTTTCGTGAGCAGAGGAATGGTATGTGCAGGGTCCAGGCTTTCATCCAGCAGCTTGCGCACCTGCTGACTGCGCTCGGCCGAACGCACCAGCGCTTCGCGGCTGGCGACGGCTTCACGTGCGTGCACATTCAATTCATCGTAAGCCCTTACTGCTTCAATCGCGCGCGCGCGCAACTGCAACGTGGGCGTGATGGCGATTCCTAAAAGCAAAGCGGCCGCGAGAGCAAGCGCCGCAAGATGCACTCTGCGCCCTCTTCGGTGGCGTGCCAAACGCGCTCCCTCACCGAAGCCCTGCAAAATAACGTAAGGACGCGCGGCCTGCCCTGTGGGCATCCAGATCTCGGCTTCGTGCTTGTATCCACTCAACACAGACTGGCGCGTGGCAAGAAACGCGGCAATCTGGCGACGCGAGGCAAGAACGATCCGGACATCGGTCCGCTGCGTCTGCGTCTGAGTGATGGCATGGTGCCCCCAGCACAGATCGTCTACCGGAAAGGGACTGTTGACGCGGGCGTCCAGCGCAACGGCTCTGACGAGCTGTTCGTTGTCCAGCAGCGGCATGACGACGTGCCGCTGCAATACCATTGCCTGAGGGAGCTCCACTGCGACATAGTCCGAGGCGCTCGGAGCCAAAGGGCCCGACATTTCGCCCCCCAGTTGGACTGACCATGTGCAGATGCGGTCATCCGCACCGACCAGTGCCACAGGCAATGAAGGCGTAAAGAATCTCACCCACGGCCACGTAGCGGCGCTGCGCCAAGGCCTTGCCATAGCCATCCAGGCTTCGCGCCAGGCGATGCCCAGAAAGCGGTCTTGTTGGAGAGGTGCTGTCATGGTGTGCGCAAAGGCTGTTCACCGCACTTGGGCTGCCTGGACCTGGTATTCACACTTCGCCAGACTCCAGGGCACGGCTTCGGTGCGCGGAACAGCAAGGCTGGCCTCACAAGTGACCGTCGAAACTTTGGTTGGAGGGATTTCCGCAAATAGCGCGTGAAGCCGCAGCCTGCTCGAGCCTCGATTGGTGAGAAACGAGGGATCGAAGCCAGTCGTGTCTGCAATTCCAGAGTCTCGGCTTCCCACGAACGCAGCCACTGCCGCATCGTTGCCTGCGGCCAGAACTTCCAGCAATGGCACAGGGGCGGCATAGGGATTGATTTGTCCGCCGCCCCCCGCATTGACCGTGATGAGCGGCGCGAGTCTAGCATAGAGCTCGTAGTCCACGCCGGGTACTTCAAGCAGGTCCTCAATGGCGTCAAACAGGCTATCCCTACCGTGCGGAGTGCGCGCCGAACGTAGCTGCACAAGAGCAGCGGCGAGGTTCTGCGCTGCATCCGGCGACATGGCCCCTGCATGCTGCAGCAACGCGGCAAGTAGTGCAGCGGGGGCACGGTTGATGTCCACCAAACCATTGAGCGGAAGCGCGACAACGTCGATGGCTACCCCACCGTACGTAACGCTGGCGTGCCGAGGGCGGTCGAGTTGTCGCGCATTCATCGCGGACAACTCCTGCAACACCAGAGTGATGGCAGCCCGCCCCGTCGCACGCGCAGATGCACTATCACGCAACGCCGCAGCTTGGCGCACGTCGGCCCGAACGGCATAGCCGAGGCCGGCCACAATGATGCTCAAGGCCGCAGTAATCCACAACACCATGATGAGTGCCATGCCGCGGTTACGCAGCATCCAGATCTGCGTGCTCATTTTCCTGGCCCCGTTACATACCCTCCGGCACTGCCGCCGCCAGCTGACAGCTTCCGGGTAGCAACGATCCAAAGTGGCCAAGCCCCGTCGCGCGCTACCACATCAAGCCTCACACGCACGGGGAGAGCTTCCGCCGAGGCCCATTGTTCGCTCCACTGCGTTGGCGGCATGTCGGCTCCACCGTAGGCGATTTCGAAACCAACGACATCAGGCGCGAGAACGCGAAACTGCGCTTCGCTCCAATTCGGCAACTCAGCCTTTGCCTGCCATGGTTGGTAACGCAGCACGAGCGCTTGCCCTCCTGCGGCCGACTCTATTGACAATCGAAAGTAATACCGCCCGCCCATCCCATGCCGCGCCGGCATGATGCCTAACCATTCGATGGCATGTCGCTGGCCGAGAAACAGAAAAGGGGAAGCGCCCTGCTGCTGCAGAGCCATTCGCCGGTCAGAAAGCAAACTCAGGATGCCCTGAACGAATGCAGTCGTCGCCTGAAACTCGTCGGCGCTTCTGGAGCGCTGATCCACCCGTTCCTGCGTTTGTCCCATGGAGCTCAGCGCAGAGGCCATGCCCAGTGCCAACAGGGACAGCAGTGCCAGCGCGACGAGCATCTCCACAAGGGTAAATCCTGCCCGGCGGTCGAGCTTCATCGTACGGTCCCATTGCCGCCCACGGCGGGAGCACGATAAGGCACCAGCGTTTGCAGGTGGACGTTTCGCTGCTGGCCCTGCTCTCCCCAGGCCACCGAAACAAACAGCTCATGCAGGGGCACCGCGCCCGGATGGCTTTGCTCCGTCGCCGTTGGGTAGCGCCGAGTCTGTACCGCCCAGTGAAAAATGCCCGATTGCCCCTGTTCGCTCCAGCCCTCCTCCGGAAGGGACGTGTTGGCAAACGCCAAGCCCTCTGCAATGAATACGGCCTGCTGGTGGAGCGCAGCGTCGCCTGCTGCACGCGCACTACTGGCCATGGAGCGGTAGAGCATGCCCAGCGCCATAGCCATGATGGCAACGGCAACCAGCATTTCCAGGAGGGTCATACCGCCATTGCAGCCGGCGCCTGAACGCTTCATTGACCAATCGCCTCCTGGGATACCAAGCCAGAAAGCCAGTCCACTCGCAAGCGCACGCCTGTACCAGAGGATCGCAGCACATCGACGCTACCTCCTGTGGCGCCGCCACGCGGAAGAAAACGGATAGATGCTGCGCCCGTCGCGTCCAACTCCACCCCTGCTACCGTGGCGCGCACATCCAGTGCCGAGGGCACTGGGCGCTGTACATTCCCCTGCACTCCGAATGTCCGCTGACGCAGGTCCACGGTGAAGCGAGTTTCCTGACCGGTGAGCAGCGCCTGCCGACGCGCTGTACGCATGTCGGCCTGCATGGTGCGCAAGGTATCGCGGTACTGCGCAGATTCACGCATTCTTTCGAATGCTGTCGGCGTGATTGATACGACCAGCGCCATGATGGCAAAAACCACCAACAGCTCTACCAAGGTGAAGCCGTGCTGACGCCGCATGAAACAGGCACCCTCCTGACGAGCCAGGAATGCGCAAACCTGTGCGCCTTTTGCAGGCAATGTCAGGGAGTATTCCGTATATCGGCGTTTTCACCTTCCCCGCCGGGAGCGTTATCCGCTCCTAGCGAGAGAATTTCGATGCCGCCGTTAGCTCCCGGATTAGCAAAACGGTACGCATTACCCCAGGGGTCGGCTGGAACACCCCCCTTAAGGTATGGGCCGTTCCAGCCGGCAGCATTGCCAGGCTTTGCTACCAGAGCCTCCAGCCCTTCCTGAGCCGATGGGTAGCGACCAACATCCAGCTTAAAAAGTTCTAGGGCTTTGTCCAGGTCGGCAATCTGCACCGCGGCGGTTTTCGACTTGGCCCCACCCAACTGATTGAGCACCTTTGGCCCCACCAGTCCAGCCAACATGGTCAAAATGGCCAAGACGACAAGCAGTTCAATCAGCGTGAAGCCGCGCGCGCGGCGACGGCTGAATGGAGTGCAGCCGAGACGGGCGGCGTGCAAATTCACCATGGGACAAGCATCCTTGGGCAAACGAAAATTATATGGCAAGGTCATTGATGGACATGATCCCGAGCAGGATGGAAACGATGATGGCAGCGATTAGCACCCCCAGCACCAGGATGAGCACCGGCTCTACCAGCGTCAGCAGGCGCTTGATGCCGGTCTCCACCTCGCGGTTGAGGATGTTGGCCAGCTCCAGCATCATGGGGCCGATGCGGCCGGTTTCCTCCCCCACTCGGATGAGGTTGATGGCCAAAGGTTCAAAAATGCCGACGGCCGAAATGGCCTGCACCACCTTGCCGCCCTCCTTGACGATGGGAGCCACTTTTGCCAGCGCCTGTTGCAGCACGGCATTGCCCACGGTATCGGTGGCGATGTGCAGCGCGGTGAGCATGGGCACGCCGTTGCCCAGCAAGGTACCCAGCGAACGTGAAAAAAGCGTGAGTTGGTACCTGAGCGCCAACCGTCCCACGAGCGGCAGGCGCAGCAGTCGCGTTTGCCACCATTGCCGGCCTGCAGGAGAACGTAGCCAGCGCATCAGCAGCATGACGCCTCCTGCAGCCAGGATGCCGATGAGCAGACCGTACTGGCGAAATGCGTGGCCCATTTCCATCACGATGCGCGTGGGCAGCGGCAGCGCGTCGCCCATGTCGGAAAACAGCTTTTCGAACTGCGGCACCACGAATCCGAGCATGGCGACGAGCGACAGCACGGCCACGGCCAGCAGGATCGCCGGGTAGATAGTGGCGGATACTACGCTTTCGCGCAGCGCGCGCTGCCGCTCCAGGTGCTCGACCAACCGATCCAGCACGGCCGACATCTGGCCGCTTACCTCGCCCGAGCGCACCATGTTGACGTAAAAATCATTGAACAGCCCGGGATGGGCCGCCAGCGCGCGGCTGAGCGGCGTGCCACCCTTGACGGCCTCCAGAATGCCCTGCACCAGTGCAGCCACGGTGGGCTTGTGGCTCATGTCGATGAGCACGCGCAGGGCGTTGTCCAGCGCCAGACCGGCGCGCAGCATGATGGCCAGTTCCGAGGTCAAGGCCAGGATATCGGAAGCATTGACCGGCCCCTTCGCCTGACGGCTGCGCATGGGTGGGACGCCCACCCCGCCCGCGCCGGGCTTCATGGCTGCGGAAGTTCCGGGTGTCGACTGCGCCGTGGTTGCGTCATCGATGCGCAAGGGGGTGAGGCCCTGTTCACGCAGTTGGCGCAACGCCGCGGCGCTGCTCGCCGCGGACAGGCTCCCTTCTTGGACTTTCCCCGCCGCCGTGGCGGCCCGCCAGACGAATTCAGGCATCGCTCTGGTCCTGCGTCACGCGCGCGAGTTCGTCGAGCGTGGTGACGCCAGCGGCCACCTTGCGCAGCCCGTCTTCGTACAGGCTTAGCATGCCGCCCTGCGTGGCCAGCAGGTGCAGTGTATTGGCGTCCTTGCCGTCGATGATCGCGCGGCGCATCGGCTCGTCCAGCATGAACAGCTCGTGGATGCCAGTGCGGCCGCGGTAGCCCGACTGCCGGCACTGCTCGCAGCCGACGGCGCGGTAGATGGGCTGGTCGCTTCGGGCAAAGCGCGCCAGGCCCGTGCTCTCGCGCACCTGCTCGCCCGGGTCATAGACCTGCTTGCAATGCGGGCACAGCGTGCGCACCAAGCGCTGCGCAAGCACGCCGTTGACCGATGAGGTGATGAGGTAGCTCTCCACTCCCATGTCCTGCATGCGGATCACGGCACCGGCCGCCGTGTTGGTATGCAACGTGGACAGCACCAGGTGGCCGGTGAGGGCGGACTGCACGGCGATCTGCGCGGTCTCGCCGTCGCGCATCTCGCCAATCATGATGATGTCCGGGTCCTGGCGCAGGATGGAGCGCAGCGCGTTGGCGAACGTCAGGTTGATCTGCGGGTGCACCTGGATCTGGTTGATGCCCTCCAGCTGGTACTCCACCGGGTCCTCGACGGTGATGATCTTGTTGGCCTCGGAGTCGATCTTGGACAGCGCGGCGTACAGCGTGGTCGTTTTGCCCGAGCCCGTAGGACCGGTCACCAGCAGGATGCCGTGGGGACGCGCCAGCAACTCGTTGAAGCGCGCGAGCGTGTCCCGCTCGAAGCCCATGGTGTCGAGCTGCAGGCGCACGCTGGCACGGTCGAGCACCCGCATGACCACGCTCTCGCCGTGTACGGTCGGCACGGTGGAGACACGCAGGTCCAGTTCGCGGCCCTTGACCCGCGTCTTGATCCGCCCGTCCTGCGGCAGGCGACGCTCGGCGATGTCCAGGTGCGCGAGCAGCTTCACGCGTGAGTTGACCGCCGCGGACAGGCGCGGAGGCACCACTTCGCCGGGGTGGATGACGCCATCCACACGGTAACGCACATGCAGGCCATCATCGAACGGCTCCAGATGAATGTCGGAGGCGCGCAGATCGATCACCCGGCCGATGATGGTGTTGACCAGGCGGATGACAGGCGCCTCGCTAGCGAGGTCCTTGAGGTGCTCGACGAAGTCGCCGCCATCCAGGCCGTCGCCGAACAGGCCGTCGTCATCGTCGTCCTGCGCTTCCTCGAGCGGCTCGGCCAGCGCCTTTTCGATGGCGCTTTCCAGGGCCAGATGTGCCACCACGTGCCGCCCGGTGGCCAGGCGCAGCGCCTTGAGCACGAACGGATCCTGCGGCGTGGCCATGGCCACATGCAGTTGGCCCTCTGGCGCCGCCAGTGGGAACACCCCGTGCGTCTGCAGGAACTCCGGCAGCAGCCCCTCGACGTCCGGCATGGCATCGGGAAAGGCCTCGGCCGCGAGAAAGGGGATCTGCAACTGGCGCGACAGGGTGTGGGCCACATCCACTTCAGAAACCAGGCCCAGGCGTACCAACACCCGGCCCAGCAGGCCACCCATTTCCTGCTGCGCCAGCAGCGCGCGCTCGATGTCGCGCGCGCTCACCTTGCCCTCCTGCACGAGCAACTCGCCCAGGCGCGGGCGCGGGGTATCTGGGCCCTGCACGAGCGCGGGCTCGGGGCTGTCGAAGGTGGAGAGGGTCGTCATGGAGAAGCGGAAAACGGCGCGCTGGCCTATATTTTCGATGAGACGGCCAAGCGTGGGGTCAACAAGTGTACCTGCGCGGCCCGATGTCCATGCCTTACAGTCCGACGCCGCCCGGCAGGTCTCTTCCTTCACCGCTTCCTTGCTCATGTACCCAGCTCCGACATCCGCGCTGACCCGAATCGCCGCCTTCGCGGTAGGCGCCGGCGTGGTGGCTGCAGGGGTCTGGGGCACTCTGTGGCACCAGCGCGCGACGCAGCCGCTGGGCGCCATGCAGTCCGCTGCCCAGATGCTGCTGGCGCCGATGATTGGCGTGATGGAGCCCTGCATCGATCAGCCGCCGGGGCAGCCTGGCACGCCTACCTCGCTCACGCAGCTGTGTGCCGCGCAGCAGGGTTCGGCCGGCGCCCTGGTCGAGGCCACGCTGCAGCAGCTGGACGGCGGCCAGCCGGGCCGTTACACGCTGGGCTATACGCTGGCCGTGCCGCTGCTCAAGCTGTTCAAGCCTTCGGGTAGCGAGTGGGTAATTGACCAGGCGATGGTGGACCGGCTGGTGAGTACGGTGCGCGATGTGCCCCGTCCTGTGGTGCTGTACCTGTTCTCCACGCACTTCGAGACGCAAGCACCCATCGAGGCCGCCCTGGCCGAAGACAGCGCCAACATGGCCTGGACGCAGACCGGCCGCTTGGGGCGCGATCGTTATTACGACTCACAGATCTACAACTGGAGCCTGGCGACCACCGACAACAGCCTGACACGGCGGCGCGTGCAAGCCATGCGCGCGGTGCTGGACGCCACCTGCCGCCTGGCGCCCGAAGAGCGCAACCGCGTGCGCGCCGTGACGCTGCTGGGAGAGCTGCACCATCTGTTCCCCGACTTCCAGGGCGGCATGGGCTTCGAGTCGCCCTACCGCATCACGGACTACTCCGCCGTGTCGGTGCAGGGCTTTCGCGATTACCTGGCGCAGCAATGGCGCAGCATCGCGCAGCTCAACCGCTTTCTGGGCAGCGACTACCCCTCGTTCGACCAGATCGATCCACCCTCGCGCGACATCCGGACGCAGCCGCTGGCGCGTTACACCGAGCACATCGACGCCTTCGCCCACGGCTGGCTGCCCGTCTCCGGCTGGGCGCACGTAGCCGCGCCGGCGCCGGGCTATGTGCCCCAGGTGCAGGTGTACCTGGACGGCCAGCACCACGGCCGGGCGGCAGTGACGCTGAACCGGCAGGACGTGCTGGCGGCCCGCCCCGAGTTCGCCACCGCCGACACTGGGTGGCGTCTAGACTTGGACTTTCGTGGCTTGCCGGCCGGCATCCACCGGCTGGACCTCTTCCTGGAAGACCGGCCGGGCCATCTGGTGCGCCTGGGCGAGCGGCGCATCGCCATCATGGACCGCCAGCAGAGCACGCCGCGCGAGCAGCCGCTGCGCGGCAAGCTTCCTGCCGCCCAGAGCGCAGCGGCCGGCACGGAGTTCCACATCGACTTCCCCCGCGAGCAGTCGGCGTACTACTACAACCCCCTGGCGCTGCGGTGGCACGAATTCCGCGCGCAACAGGTGACGCGCTACCTCGAGTATTTCGACCGGCAGGTGGCCCAGTCCTGCCTGGCCAACGTGCCTCGCTACACGCACCAGATCATGCCTTTCGCCAATCCGGGCTGGGACGCGACGCGTTTTGCCATCGAGGACTCGCTGCGCCCCCACGGGGCGCTGCGCCTAGGAGTAAGCCTGTATGGCGAGGCGGCCTATGGCCGTTCGTTCGCACAGTGGCTGCGCCGCTCGGGCCAGCAGCGCTACGGCGTCACGGAGTTCCACCCGCTCAAGGCGATGGGGCCGCAGGAGCTCATGCAGGTGCTCGACACCCATGCGCGCCAAGGCGCGCAGTTCCTGTCATTCTTCCTGGAGCCCGAGTGGGAGGGACAACGCGTGCCGCGCGGGCACAACCTTTTCTCGTTCGACCCGCACAACCCGCAGTTCGGCTCGGACGTGCTGTACCGCTCAGTGCAGCAAGGACTGCAGCGTTAGGCGAAGAGCTGGGCTTCAGCCAGCGCTACGCCCTGCGCATCCTTGGCCGACAGCCGCGGCTCGCCCGCATACGGCCAGGCAATCGCCAATTGCACATCGTTCCATGCAATGCACCGCTCATGCGCGGGCGCGTAGTAGTCGGTGGTCTTGTACAGGAAGTCCGCGCTTTCGCTCAAGACCACGAAGCCATGCGCAAACCCCGGCGACACCCACAACTGGTGCTGGTTGTCTTCGGAGAGCTCCGCGCCCACCCACTGCCCGAAGGTGGGCGAGCTCCTGCGGAGGTCCACCGCCACGTCCCACACCGCCCCGCGCACCACGCGCACCAGCTTGCCCTGGGGCTGCTCGATCTGGTAGTGCAGCCCGCGCAG
>DAMCAL010000038.1:0-20845 GCA_032059585.1 Burkholderiaceae bacterium | reverse complement strand
TGAAGCTGCTGCTGCTGATGGACGTGGGCGGCACCATGGACGAGCACGTGCAGCGCGTCGAGGAGCTGTTCTCTGCCGTCAAGAGCGAGTTCAAGCACCTGGAGTTCTACTACTTCCACAACTGCGTGTACGACTTCATGTGGAAGAACAACCGCCGGCGCTTCGCGGAGAAATTCCCGACCTGGGACATCATCCGCAAGTACAACAAGGACTACAAACTGGTCTTCGTGGGCGACGCGACCATGAGCCCGTACGAGATCCTGCAGCCCGGCGGCAGCGTCGAGTACAACAACGAGGAGGCCGGCGCCGAGTGGCTGCAGCGCCTGACCAGCACCTTCCCCCAGCACGCCTGGATCAACCCCGAGCCCCAGGGCGTGTGGCAATACCGCCAAAGCATCGCCATCATCCAGCAGCTCATGGGCCAGCGCATGTTCCCCTTGTCGCTCAAGGGTCTGGAAGATGCAGTGCGCCTGCTGTCGAAATAATTCCCGCGTGACCTCCACGACTGCCCGCCCCCACCTCCACCCTCTTTGCGCACGCGCGCCGGCCCGGTGGCCGGCGCTGCTGCTGGTGCTCGTGCTCGGCGCGGCTTTGCCGGGTTGCAGCGTGCTGAAGAACGCCTTCGACGGCGAGCCGCGTGCCGACGAGCGGCGCGAGACCATCGAGTCCGACGCACCGCAAGGCAGCGGCCCCGACGCCTTCGCCTTCCAGGTCGAGGCGCAGGACCGCACGGTGCGCGACTACCTGTCGCGCCACATGCAGCTGCAGCGCTTTTCCCATCTGCCCGACCTGCAGGACGCCGAGCTGCGCCGCCTGCTGGGTGCGGCCGAGGCCGACGCCCGTGAACTGCTGGCCACGCTGGGCTATTTCAGCCCCACCATCACCCTGGCGCTGCAGGACAACCCTGCCCCGGGCGCGGGCGAGCGCAGCGACACGCCGGCGCGCACCATCACCGTGCGCGTGGAGCCGGGCGAGCGCACGCAGATCGACAGCGCCCGCATCCAGGTGCTGGGCAGCGATGCGCCGGGCCGTCCCGACGCCCCGCGCCTGGCGCGGCGCCAGGACCAGCTGCAGCGCGGTTTCGGCCTGCAGCCCGGCGCGCCCTTCACCCAGCGCGACTGGGACGACGCCAAGTCGCAAGGCCTGCGCCAGTTGCAGACGCGCCGCTACGCCCTGGCACGCGTGGACAACAGCCGCGCCGAAGTGGACGCCGACCGGGCCCGCGCCGCGCTGCAGGTGCAGTACGCACCGGGACCGGACGTGCGCTTCGGCGCGCTGCAGGTCAAGGGCAGCGAGCGCTACGACCCGGACGGCGCGCGGCGCATCGCCCGCCTGCCCGTGGCCCAGCCCTACAGCGAGCAAGGCCTGCTGGACGCCCAGCAGCGCCTGGCCAGCAGCGGCTACTACGACGCGGTGTTCCTGGCGCTGCAGACCGAGGACATCGACCGCGACGCGGCGCAGGCCGAGGCACCGGTGGTGGCGCAGGTGCGCGAGGCGCCGCTGCAAAAGGCCGTGTTCGGCATCGGCCTGTCCACCGACAGCGGGCCGCGGGTGTCGCTGGAGCACACGCACAACCGCCTGCCCGGCATCGGCTGGCGGGCGCTGTCCAAGCTGGAGTTCGACCGCAAACACAAGCTGCTGTCCACCGACTGGACCGCCCTGCCGGACGAAGACGGCTGGCGCTGGTTCACCGGGCTGCAACTGCAGCGCGAGACCACGGGCGACTACGAAGTCAACAGCAGCCGGGTGCGCGCGGGGCGGTCCAAGACCGAAGGCCACATCGACCGCAACTACTTCCTGCAGTTCGACACCGCCACCAACCAGGGCACCAACGCACCCCCGTCCAGCAGCGCCGTCACCGCCAACTACGGCTGGACGGGGCGCTACTTCAACGACAACACCAACCCCACGCGCGGCTATGGGCTGGCCGGGGAGCTGGGCGTGGGCACCACGCTGCGCCCGCAGCGCGACCCCTTCGTGCGCCTGCTGGCACGCTGGCAGTCCTTCATCGACACCGGCCGGGTGGAGATGGGCGAAGGCATCCGCCGCAACAGCCGCATCTCGCTGCGCCTGGAAGGCGGCGCAGTGCTGGCGCGGGGCGGCGCGACCATTCCCGTCACGCAACTGTTCCTGACCGGCGGGGACACCACCGTGCGCGGCTACGGCTGGCGCCGTATCGGTGCGCGCACCGAGCACGACATGCTGTTCGGCGGCCGCTACCTGGCCGTGGGCAGCGTCGAGTGGCAGCGCCCCATCGCCATCCGCGGCAACCGTGCGGACTTCGAAAGCGCCACCTTCATCGACGTCGGCGCAGTGGCCGACAAACCGGGCGACCTGCGCCCGCGGGTGGGCATCGGCGCGGGCCTGCGCTGGCGCAGCCCGGTCGGCCCGCTGCAGGCCGACCTGGCCTACGGCGTGCAGGAGCGGCAGCTGCGCCTGCACCTGCGCCTGGGCTACACGTTCTGATTGCTCCTAATTTCATAGCTGCCCGCGCTTTCCCCACAAGCGTCGAGGCACGATTTGGCGCATATTCCACCGTCCCCGCTGCTGGCGGCCGACCGCGGCGCCAGCTGCTCCTACAGCCTCTGCGCGCCCTCTCCTACAGCGCCCGGCGCGGGCCGGGCCGGACGCTCGCTTGAACGGCTTTAACCTCGGGCCGCCTGCCTTCACGCCTTTCTATGCCCGCTCCGCACACCCCTGATCCCTATGCCGCCGCCGTGGCGCCCAAGCCCGCGCCGGCGCGCAAGAGCCGCTGGCGCTGGGTGTGGCGCGCGCTGGCGCTGCTGCTGGTGGTGGTGGTGGCCCTGGCGGCGGGGCTGTGGTGGTGGGCGGGCCGCAGCACCTCGCTGTCCAGCGCGATCGAGCGTGCAGCGCGCTACCTGCCCGAGGGCCAGCAGCTCCAGGCCGAGCAGGTGACCGGGTCCGTGCGCACCGGCGGGCATATCGGCCGGCTGCGCTGGAGCAGCCCCACCCTGGCGGTGGAGGCCCGGGACGTGGACATCGGCTGGAAGCTGGGCGCCCTGCTGGAGCGCCAGCTCAACCTGGGCGAAGTGCATGCCGGCACCATCACCATCACGCCGCAAGGCGAAACGCCGGTCGACGAGGCGCCCACCGAGCCGCTGCAGGAACTGGTGCTGCCCGTGAAGGTGGACCTGCCGTTTCGCATCGACCACCTGGTCTGGGCCGGGCGCGGCGAGGCCGCCCAGCCGCTGGCCATCGACGACCTGGCCGGGCACTACCGCTACGACGGCGACCAGCACCAGCTCGACATCGACCATGTGGAGGTGGCCCAGGGCCGCTACGCGCTCAAGGCGACACTGGGTGCGCGCGCGCCCATGCCGCTCGACGCCACCCTGACCGGCACCGTGCGCACCGGCGTGCCGGGCAGCGAGCAGACCGTGACCGCCCAGGCCGAGGCGCACGTGCAGGGCACCCTGTCCGGCCGCGACGCGCGCCTGGACGCCACCGCCCAGTTGCGCGGCAGCACGCAGGACGGCGCCTCCGACGCCTTGATGCGCGCCGACGTGCAGGCGCGCATCGCCCCCTGGCAGCCGCAGCCCCTGGTGCAGGCCGAGGCCGACGTGCAGGGCCTGGACCTGGCGCTCTTGTGGCCCCAGGCGCCCGCCACCGAGCTGGCCGGCACGGCCAGCGTGGCGCCGCAAGGCGAAGGTGGCTGGCGCATCGCGGCCGACCTGTCCAACGCCCGTCCCGGCCCCTGGGACACGCAGCACCTGCCGGTGCAGTCGGTGCAGGCCCAGGCCTCCTACGACGGCAGCACCTGGGACGTGCCCGAAGCGCGCGTGCGGGCCGGGGGCGGCAGCATCGCACTGCAGGGCCGCTTCACGCCCGCCACCCACGCCCTGGAAGGCCAGGCGCGGCTGGCGAATGTCAACCCGGCGCAGCTGCACACGCGCCTGGCGCCAGCGCCCTTGACGGGCACCCTGAGCGCCAGCGGCAGCGCCGCCGGCGACGGCGCCGCCGTGCGCTTCGCCGCCGACCTGCGCTCCGGCGCGCTGCCCAGGGGCGCACGCACCCCGCGGGGCGGCGCAGACCCGGCGCCCATCGCCCTGCAGCGGCTGTCCACCCAGGGCACCTGGAGCGGCGACCGCATCGACCTGGCGCAGCTGCTGGTGCAGGCCCAAGGCGCGCAGGTGCGCGGCCAGGCCCTGCAGATCGACACCAAGACCCTGGCCGCGCGCGGCCGCGTGCAGGCCGAGCTGCCCGGCGCCAGCGCCGAAGCCGACGGCCACATCGCGCCCGACCGTGGCGCCGGCACCCTGGCGCTGCGCATCACCGACGCAGCCCGCACGCAGGCGTGGCTGGACGGCATGGGCATCCCCCTGGCCGGCGCCAGCCTGGACGGACGGGCGCAGTTGAACGCGCAGTGGCGCGGCGGCTGGCAGGCCGCCCAGCAGCAATGGCAAGCCGCCAGCGCGCCGGCAGCCAGCGCCGGCCCTGCCTCGCGCAGCGCGGGCGCCTTCACGCTGCAAGCCCAGGCCCGCGCGCCGCGCTTGGTGCTCTCGCGCGTGCCCGAGGGCGGCGGCAGCGCCGCCACGGTGCTGGAGCTGCAGGGCGCCAGCGCCGCGCTGCGCGGCGGCCTGGCCGACCTGGCGCTCGAATTCGATGGCGTGCTGCGCCACAACCAGGACCAGCAGGCCGACCTGCACCTGCGCGCGCACGCCGCCAGCCAGGGGGCCGGCCGCTGGCAGGCCCGGGTGGGCGAGCTGCGCGTGCAGGCCAGCATGAAAGGCCAGCCGGGCCCCTGGACACTGCGCCTGGCCGAACCCGTCACGGTGGCGCTGCAGCAGGCGCCGCGCCTGGTGGTCGAGGCCTCGGGCGGCAGCGCCCGGGTGGCCGGCCCGCAGCCGGGCGAGCCGCTGCTGCGCTGGCAGCCCCTGCGCTATGCCCAGGGCGCCGACAGCGCCGGCATGGAGCTGACCAGCCAGGGCACCCTGGAAGGGCTGCCGCTGGCCTGGGCCGACGCCTTCAAGACCGAGGGCGAAGGGGCGCTGGCGCGCCTGGGCGTGTCGGGCGACCTGATGCTTGCGGGCGCCTGGGACGTGTCGGCCACGACGGCCGGCCTGCGCGCCAGTGCCAGCGTACGCCGCACCAGCGGTGACGTGCGCCTGGACACCGGCGAGGCCGCCGACACGGCGCCCGTCACCGTGGTGCGCAGCAGCGGCGAAGGCAAGGGCGCGGGCAAGCCGAAGGCGCAGGGCAGCGCCACCACCCCGGCCGGGCTGCGCGAGCTATCGCTGCAAGTCAACGCCGATGGCGACGACGTGCGGGCGCGCCTGGCCTGGAACAGCGAGCGCGCCGGACAGGTGCAGGCCGAGGGCAGCACCCGCCTGGCGCGGTCCGCGGACGGCGCCTGGACCTGGACCGAGGACGCGCCGCTCGCCGCCACCGTGCACGCCGAACTGCCCGAGGTGGGCGTGTGGTCGTTGCTGGCGCCGCCGGGCTGGCGCGTGCAGGGCACGCTGAGCGCGGACGTCCGCCTGTCGGGCAGCCGCGCTGCGCCGCGCTGGAGCGGCACCCTGGCCGCCGACCGGTTCGCCGTGCGCTCGCTGCTCGACGGCGTGGACCTGCAGGATGGGCGCCTGCGCGCGACGCTGCAGGGCCAGGAGCTGGTCATCACCGAGCTGCACCTCAAGGGCGGGCGCGGCAGCCGCGCGCGCATCGCCGGTTTCAGCGGCAACCGCACCGCCGCGCCGCAGGACGGTGGCACGCTCAGCGGCAGCGGCACGCTGTCGTGGGCCGGCATGGGCGCGGGCGGCGGCAAGGGGGGCGCCTCCGGTATCCGCATGGACCTGCGCGCACAGGCCAAGGCGCTGCAGGTGCTGGTGCGTGCCGACCGGCAGGTCAGCGTCTCGGGTGAGCTGCGCGCACGCCTGGACAACGGCCAGCTGGTGCTGCGCGGCGACCTGACCACCGACCGCGCGACCATCATCCTGCCCGAGGCCGGCGCGCCCACGCTGGGCGACGACGTGGTGGTGCGCTCGGCCGCGCTGGACCGCGCCGCCGCCGAGAAGGCGCAAAAGAACGCCAAGGCCGCCCAGGCCCGCGAGCAAGGCGGCGTGCAGGCCGCGCGCACGCCCGACATCGCCCTGACCCTGAACCTGGGCGACGACTTCGCCCTGCAGGGCCACGGCATCACCACGCGGCTGACCGGGCAGCTGGACATCCGCTCCAGCGCCGCCACCGGTGGCACCCCGCGCGTGACCGGCGAGGTGCGCACCGACCAGGGCCGCTACCGCGCCTGGGGCCAGGCGCTGGACGTGGAAAGCGGCCTGCTGCGCTTCAACGGCCCCTACGACAACCCGGCCCTGGACGTGCTGGCCCTGCGCCCCAACATCGCCGTGCGCGCGGGCGTGCAGGTCACCGGCAGCGCCCAGGCGCCGCGCGTGCGTCTGTATTCCGAGCCCGAGCTGCCGGACGCGGAAAAGCTGTCCTGGGTGGTGCTGGGGCGCAGCGCCGCCGGGGGCGGGGCCGAGGCCGCGCTGTTGCAGCAGGCGGCGCTGGCTTTCCTGAGCGGCAACGGCGACAAGAGCAGCGGCGGCATCGCCCAGCGCATCGGCCTGGACGAGATCGGCTTCAAGGGCCCGGGCCAGGGCGAGGACGCCAGCAGCGCTGCGCTGACCTTCGGCAAGCGCCTGTCGCGCGACCTGTACGTGACCTACGAACGCAGCCTGTCGGGCGCGCTGGGCACGCTGTTCATCTTCTACGACCTGTCCAAGCGCCTGACCCTGCGCGGGCAGACCGGGCAGCAAAGCGCGGTCGATCTGATCTATACGGTGCGCTACGACTGATTTGAATGAAAGTCGGCCTCAGCGCTTGTGGGACAAGCGCAGATAGCTATCAAATAAATAGCGTCGTCCGTTCGTTTCCACCCCACCGTGCGGCCATCGCTGCCCGCTTACAATCGCCGGCTCCGCCGCTCTCCGTAGTTCAATGGATAGAACGGGGCCCTCCTAAGGCTCAGATGCAGGTTCGATTCCTGCCGGGGAGGCCAACTTGCAGCGCGGGCCCGCGACGGCCAGCGCCTGCCGCGCCGCCCATGCGCGGGTGCCGCCGGCTCCCTGCCGGGCTGCGTTGCCCGCATCGCCATCCGCTCGCCCAGCCCGCTTTGCTGTTCCGAAAGGCGCTTTGCCGCGCCGCTGCGTGCCGGGGCCGGCAAGCGCAGCGCGCCAACCGGTATGCCACTGCCCTTCGCATATAACTGAAGCCGCCTGTAAGTTAGCGCTCTTTAGTTTTATTGAGAATAAGCACACAGCCAAATGTTCGTTCCCCTTCGCCCGCGTTTTACCGATACTCGCGGCTCTTTTTCGCTGATCCAACGCGCCGCGGCGACCTGCACCGCTGCCCTGCCATGACCCCTGATTCCGCACCCGGCCTGCGCCCGCCTCTCATCGAACTGCAGGACGTACGCAAGGCCTACCGGCTGCCCGGCGGGCAGTCCTTCGATGCGGTCCACCCCACCACATTGACCATCCGCCAGCAGGACGTCTTTGGCCTGGTGGGCCAGAGCGGCGCGGGCAAGTCCACGCTGCTGCGCATCATCAACCTGCTGGAGCGGCCGGACGCCGGCCAGGTGCGGGTGGCCGGGCGCGAGCTGACCGGGCTGCAGCGCAGCGCGCTGCGCCAGGCGCGGCAGAACATCGGCATGATCTTTCAGCAGTTCAACCTGCTGCAGAACGCCACCGTGCAGGAGAACGTGGCCTTTCCGCTGCGCGTGCACAGCCAGCATTCGCGCGCGCAGATCGAACAGCGCGTGGACGAGTGCCTGGCACTGGTGGGACTGGCCGACAAGAAGGCCAGCTACCCCGCCCAGCTCTCGGGCGGGCAAAAGCAGCGCGTGGCCATCGCCCGCGCCCTGGCACCGCGCCCCGCGGTGCTGCTGTGCGACGAGCCGACGTCCGCGCTGGACCCCGAGACCACGCGCTCGCTGCTGGGCACGCTGCGCGAGATCAACGAACACCTGGGCGTCACCATCGTCATCGTCACGCACGAGATGTCGGTGGTGGAGCAGTTGTGCTCGCACGTCGCGGTGCTCGAGCGCGGCCAGGTGGTCGAGCAGTTCGCCATGGCCGACGTGCTGCACGAGCGCCGCAGCGCCCTGGGCCGCGAGCTGGCCGAGCTGGTGCGCGAGCGCCACTGGCGCGCCGCCCGCGCCACGCCAGCGGACCCGTCCGACGCGGCAGCGGTGCCGCCCCAGGCCGCAGCGCTTGCCCCCGACGCCCCACCTGGCGCAACCCCGCCCGCCTCCTCCGTCCGGAAGTCCGTGTATGCCTGATTCCTACCTTGAATTGCTGCCCGAGCTGTGGGTGGCCATCGGCCAGACGTTCGTGATGCTGGGCATCGGCCTGGGCGCTGCCGTGCTGGTCGGCGGGCCGCTGGGCGTGCTGCTGTTCCTGCTCAGCCCGGGCCAGTCCCTGCAGCACCGGCCCACCTACCTGGTGCTGAGCTGGATCGTGAACACGGTGCGCTCCTTCCCCTTCATCATCCTGATGGTGGCGCTGGTGCCGTTCACGCGCACCCTGGCCGGCACCTCCATCGGGCCGGTGGCCGCGGCAGTGCCGCTGTCGGTGGCCGCGATCCCCTATTTCGCGCGCCTGGTCGAGCAGACGATCCGCGAGGTGCCGCGCGGCGTCATCGAGGCGGCCCACGCCATGGGCGCCTCGGAGCTGCAGATCGTCTGGCGCGTGCTGGTGCTGGAGGCCCGCTCGGGCCTGGTGCTGGCGCTGACGGTGCTGGCCGTGAGCTTCCTGTCCTACTCGGCCATCGCCGGTGTGGTGGGCGGCGGCGGAATCGGCGACCTGGCGATCCGCTACGGCTACTACCGCTTCGAGACCGACGTGATGTTGCTCACCGTGACCCTGCTCGTCGTCATCGTGCAGATCATCCAGTTCGGCGGCAACGCCATCGCCCACCGGCTGGACAAGCGCTGACCGCGCCTTCTCCCCTGCCCGCCTTCCTTCCTTCCTTCTCATCCGTTCACCTGGAGCTCCGACCACCATGCCCTTCATCCGTCGCCACCTCATCCTGGGCGTGACTGCCGCAGCCCTGGGCCTGTCCGGCGCCGCCGCGCTGGCGCAGGCCAAGAAGGAACTCGTCATCGGCACCACGGCCGGCTCGAACATCGAGGTGCTGCGCCGCGGCATCCAGCCGCAGCTCGAGCAAAAGGGCTACAAGGTCAAGCTGGTGGAGTTCAGCGACTATGTGCAGCCCAACCACGCCCTGGCCCAGGGCTCGCTGAACGCCAACTACTTCCAGCACACCATCTACCTGAAGAACTTCGCCGAGAAGAACAAGCTCGACCTGGCCGAGATCGTGCAGGGCCCGATCGCGCCACTGGGCCTGTACTCTAAAAAGCGCCGCACCATCGCCGAGATCAAGGAAGGCGACCGCGTGGCGGTACCCAACGACCCGACCAACCTGGCCCGCACTTTCGTCTTCCTGGAGCAGTTCGGGCTGATCAAGGCCAAGCCGGGCGTGGACCCGCTCAAGGTGACCGAGCGCGACATCCTGGAAAACCCGAAGAAGCTCAAGTTCATCCCGCTGGAGGCCGCGCTGCTGCCCCGCGCGCTGGAGGACACCGATTTCTCCGTGATCAACGGCAACTTCGCCATCTCCTCGGGCCTGAAGCTGACGGACGCCGTCGCGCTGGAAAAGACACCCGACTACTACCTGCTGGTGGCCGCCGTGCGCGGGGCTGACAAGGGGACGCCCTGGGCCGGCGACATCGCCGCTGCATTCAAGACGCCCTTCTTCAAGGAGGTGCTGGACAAGCACTTCCCCGGCTACGCGCGCCCTGCGGCGCTGCAATAGGCATCGACCGGGGGCGGCGCAGCGCCAAGCCACCCGGCGCCGCGCGCGGTGGTGGCATTGGCTGAACCCCGACCGGCCGGGCCGACATCGCCGGCACCGCAGGCTTCGGAGCCCTCCTACAGAGCCCACGCAAGGGGCACGCTATCGTCGCGAACGCCGTTTCGTGTCGCCCCCCGTCTGGAGCTTTTCGCATGTCCTCAAGCCGTGTGCGCGCCCTGCGCAGCACGTCCCTGCCGCGCAGCGAACAGGTGCTGCTGCTGGTGGATGTGATCAACCCGATGGCCTTTCCCGCTGCTCGCGACCTGCTGCCGCACGCCTGGGAGGCGGCGCAGCGCGTCGCGCGGCTCAAGCAGCGGCTCACCGCGCGCGGCGTCACGGCCGTGTATGCCAACGACAACTACGGCACCTGGCACAGCGAGTTCCGCGACATCCTGGCCGCCTGCCAGATGCTGCCGGGCGAGCGCGGGCAGATCGCCCGCCTGCTCACGCCGACGCCCGATGACCTGGTCATCCTGAAGCCGCAGCATTCGGCGTTCCACTCCACACCGCTGCAGCACCTGCTCAGGCGGATGCACACGCGCAAGCTGGTCATCGTGGGCTGGGCCGCCGACATGTGCGTGATGCTGTCGGCCACCGACGCGCGCATGCTGGGCTTCGAAGTGTGGGTGCCGCAGGACTGCATGGCGGCGGAAACGCCCGAGCGCTACGCCGCAGCCGTGCAGCAGCTCGGCGGACCGTTCGACTGCTCCGTGCGCCGCGCGTTTCCCGCGCAGGCCAAGGCTGCGGGTGCCATCCGGGGCAGCAAGGTGCCCACGGCAGAGCGCAGCCGGCGCGCCGCGCGTTGAGCGCGGCAAGCGACGGCCTGAACCCCGTCAGCGCACGTCCTGCTTGGGCGGCTGCACCGACGGGACGGCGCCGGTCGGCGCTCCCATGCCCTCGCGGCCGACGGGCGTGGGCGAATCGGCTGCCTCAGGCGTGGTGCTGCGGGCCGTACCGTCTCCGGGAGCGGTGGTGGCGGGCTGCTGGCGCTGCGGGTCCACGGTGGGCGCGGCGGTGCCGGCGGCCGGGGTGGGCGCTTCGTCCGGCGCGCGCAGGCGGTCCTTCGGCGCCATGACGTTGAAGGCCAATACTGCCAACACCACCACGGCCACCAGGATGGCGATCCAGCGCATCGCGCGCTTTTCGTCGCGCACCGTGGGGGACGCAGCAGCCGGGGTGGCCGGGCGGGCGCCGCCAGCGGCAGGCGGCGGGGTAGAGGGGCGTGTCGGGTCCATGGTCGGCCTTTCGCGGGGTGGCAGAAAACCCACACGTTAGGGGCCGCGCCGCCGTGTGCCTGTAGTCCGCCGCAGACCCCCTCGGCCAGCCTACAACTGAAAGCCCAGCGCGCGCACCACGCCCTCGAGCAGGTCGCGCGCCAGCGAGGGCGGCTGCGCCTCGTAGGGCTGCGCCTGGCGCATCAGGCGTGCGCACCAGTCAGACAGCCATTGCAGCTCCTGCGTGCCGTAGAACGCGGTCATGGCCTCGTAGTTGAGGAACAGGCTGCGCGCGTCCAGGTTGACCGAGCCGGCCAGCCCCAGGTCGTCGTCGATCAAGACCGCCTTGGCGTGCAGCATGGCCGGCGACAGCCACACCCGGGCGCCGGCGGCCACCATCTGGCGCAGGGCGCGCTCGCGCGCGATGTCGGCCAGCCGGTGGTTGGAGCGCGCCGGCACCAGCAGGTCCACCTGCACGCCGCGCCGGCAGGCCAGGCACCAGGCGTCCAGCAGCCCGTCGTCGGGCACGAAATACGGCGTGACGGCGACGATGCGCTGGCGCGCATGGAAAGCACCGGCCAGCAGCAGCGCATGCACCGTGTCATCGGCATGGTCCGGGCCGCTGGCGATCCACTGCGCCAGGGAGCCGAACTGCGGGCCGGGCAGCGCCGGCATCGGCGGGGCGCGGCGCATGCGCCGCAGCAGCCGCCCCTTGGCGATGCGCCAGTCGGTGCCGAACTGCACGTGGGCGTGCGCGGCCACGGGACCGTGTACCTCGAAGCTCAGGTCCACCCAGGCGGGGCGCTGCGGGCGGTCCAGGAAATATTCGCAGGCCAGGTTGCGGCCGCCGCTCCACAGCCGTTCGCCATCTGCCACCACCAGCTTGCGGTGGTTGCGCAGGTTGGTGTGCCCGCGCAGCGGGTTGCGCAGGATCGGCATGAACCTGCGCACCTGCACCCCCTGGCGCGCGAGCTGGCGCAGCATGCCCGGCGGCGTGTGCAAGCTGCCCACCGCGTCCACCAGCAGGCGCACCGACACGCCCCGGCCCACCGCCTGCAGCAGTGCCCGCGCCACCTGGGCGCCGATCTCGTCGTGCGCAAAGACGTAGGTGCCCACGTCCAGCTGCCGGCGCGCGGACGCGATGGTCGCCAGCAGGCCGTCCAGCGCCTGGCCGCCGTCCTCGTGCAGCACGATGCGCGCGTTGCGCACGGCGGGCGCGACTTCCATGCCCGCCAGCAGCTGCGCCGCCCAGGCCGGGCCCTCGCCGACCGGCGCGCGCGCCTGGCTGGGGTGGCGCCGCCCGGGCCGCGCCACCTTGCGCACGCCGAACAGCAGGAACAGCGGCAGCGTGGCATACGGCAGCATCACCATGCCCAGCACCCAGCCCAGGGCCGCGGACGGATGGCGCCGCTGGTGGTTGATGCGCGTGCCCAGCACATAGATAAGCAGGCCCAGCACCACCACGATGGTGTGGCCCAGCCCCGACAGCAGCGCCACCCGGATCATGCGGCCGCGGGGCGGCGCACCGCGGCCAGCGCGCGATGGCGCGGCGGGCGGTACGGCAGGGGCGTGGTCGACATGCGGCCAAGCATAGCGACACGAACGGGCGGGCCAGCTGTGTGGACCCCAGACATCGGGCGTCGGACATCCGGCCATGGCGCAACCCCCACCGTGTGCTGGCGCCCGTGCAGCACGCTGGCCGGTTTTTCAACCGCCGCCAGAACCCAGGGCGAACCCTAGTTGACATTGATCAAACAATTCGACTCATAACATTCATTTCCTGTGAATATTTAATTAAGATAGCAACCGTCTCCACCGATGCATGTGCACCCGGCCGAGGAGACATCTGCAAGTTCTGCCTCTCAAGGAAAGTTGTCATGCAATCCCCGCGTTCGTTCACCCGCCTTCCCCTGGCCCTCGCCGCTGGCGCCCTGTTCGTGGGCACCCTGGCGTACGCAGCGCTGGCCGAGCAACCCGCCGCGCCGGCCCACCAGCACGCGGCCAGCACGTCCGCGGCCGCGCCCGACGCGACCGCCACCGCGCCCAGCGCCGCCAAGCGCTTCGTGCTGGAAACCGGCATCGTGGACGGCAAGATGGTGTTCATCGATGACCACGGCGTGGCCAACCCGGTGCTGCGCGCCGCGGTGGGCGACACGGTGGAGCTGGTACTGAAAAGCGGCGAAGGCGCGCAGCACGACCTGGCCATCGACGAGCTGCAGGTCCAGTCGCCCAAGTTCGACGCCAGCACCGGCACCGTCACGGTGCGCTTCACGGTCACGCAGGCCGGCAGCTTCACGTATTACTGCACCATCCCGGGCCACCGCCAGATCGGCATGGAAGGCACCTTCGAGGCCGTGCCTGGCAACAGCAAGAGCGCCGCGCCCACGGCCGCCAAGGTCTCGCCCCTGAGCGGCGCGCAGCTGTACACCGCACCGGCCTCGCGCCCGGCGGACGCCGCCGCCATCAGCGTCGCCATGGATCCGGCCGCCGTGCCCGCCCCCATCGGCAACCGCGCGCCGCAGCTGCTCAAGTACCGCATGGAGACGGTGGAGCTGAACGGCAAGCTGGACAACGGCACCAGCTTCACCTACTGGACGTTCGACCGCAAGGTGCCCGGCCCCATGCTGCGCGCCCGCGTGGGCGACAGCGTCGAGCTGACCCTGGCCAACGCCCGCGACAGCAAGATGATCCACTCCATCGACCTGCACTCGGTCACCGGCGGGCACGGCGGCGGCGAGCACACCCAGGTCGCCCCGGGCCAGGAGAAGACCATCACCTTCAAGGCCTTGAAGCCCGGCCTGTACGTCTACCACTGCGCCACGCCGCTGGTGCCCCAGCACATCGCCGCCGGCATGTACGGCCTGATCCTGGTGGAGCCCGAGGGCGGCCTGTCCAAGGTGGACCGCGAGTACTACGTGATGCAGGGCGACATGTACACCACGCGTCCGCACGGCGCCAAGACGCACCAGGAAGCCGACCTGGACAAGATGGCCGCCGAGCTGCCCGAGTACTACGTCTTCAACGGCGCGGTGGGCTCGCTGACCAAGGAGCACAAGCTCACCGCCAAGGTGGGTGAGACGGTGCGCATCTACTTCGGCGTGGGCGGCCCGAACAAGATTTCGTCCTTCCACGTGATCGGCGAGATCTTCGACAAGGTCTACAGCGAAGGCTCCATCAGCTCGGTCAAGAAGGACGTGCAGACGACCCTGGTGGCACCCGGCGGCGCGACCATCGTCGAGTTCAAGGTCGAGTACCCCGGCCAGTACGCGCTGGTGGACCATGCCCTGTCGCGCGCCGGCAAGGGCGCCGTCGGGGTGCTGGAGGTGACCGGCGAGAAGGACGCGCGCGTCTACAAGGTGGGCGGCGCCGAACAGCGCTGAGCCGGTCGGGGACGGGGCCGCGCCCGTCCTCGCACCATCCATCGCGCCCAGACGGCGGCCCTCGCGGGCCGCCGTTTTTTCATGGCGGGCCTGGCAGGTGCCCGCGTGCAGCCAGCCCGCCGGGCAGCGGACTTGACGCGACATCTTTAATAGCTTCCAGCGCTTGCTGGACAAGCGCTGGAGGCCATTTTGGCCATTATTCTTGGAGCAGCTCCAGCACCCGCTCGGGCGGGCGGCACAGGAGTGCGCCGCGCGGCGTGACCACGATCGGGCGGTTGAGCAGCTCCGGGTGCGCGGCCACCGCGGCGATCAGCTCCTCGTCGCTGCGCGCGGCGTCGCCCAGGCCGAGCGCCTGGTACGCGGCCTCCTTGCTGCGCAGCACTTCGCGCACCGGCACACCCAGGCGCGCGAGCAGCGCCGCGAGCTGCTCCGCGTCCAGCGGCGTGGCGAGGTAGTCGACGACGGTGGGTTCGATGCCGCGCTCGCGCAGCAGGGCCAGCGCCCCGCGCGAGTTGCTGCAGCGGGCGTTGTGGTAGATGGTGATGTCGGTCGGCACGGGCATGCGCCCGAGTGTAGGCGCGCCGGTCGCGCCGGGTCAGCGGCGCGACGCGCGCAGGGCGCGGCTGAGCAGGATGACCGGCACCAGCCCCACGGCCACCAGCGCCAGCGAGGGCAGCGCCGCCTCGCCCAGGCGCTCGTCGCGTGCGAGCTGGTAGGCCACCACGGCCAGCGTGTCGCTGTTGAAGGGGCGCAGCACCATGGTCGCCGGCAGCTCCTTCATTACGTCGACGAACACCAGCAACGCCGCCGCCGCCGCCGAGCGCTTGAGCAGCGGCCAGTGCACGCGCGACAGCAGCCGCGTGCCGCCCACGCCCAGCATGCGCGCCGAGTCGTCCAGGCTGACGGGAATGCGCGCGTAGCCGCTTTGCAGCGACTGCAGCGCCACCGCGCAAAAGCGCACCAGGTAGGCCCAGACGATGCCCACCGCGGTGGCGGTGATCAGCGCCGGCAGCCGCCACTCGGGCGCCGCCGCCTGCACCCAGCCCACGGGCAGCAGCAGCCCGACCACGATGACGGCGCCCGGCACGGCATAGCCCAGGCTGGCCAGGCGCACCACGGCGCGGGTGACGACGTCGCGGCTGCGGCGCACCGCATAGGCCAACACGAACGAGATCGCCACCGCCAGCAAGGCGGTGATGGCGCCCAGCCGCACGCTGTTGCCGGCCCATTCGGCAAACCGGCCCCACGGCAGCACGGTCCAGTCGGCCGCGAGCGGACGCAACATGAACAGCACCGGCGCGAAAAAGCCCGCCACCACCGGCCCCAGGCACACCAGCCACGCCAGCGCCCGGCCCCAGCCGGTCAGGGCATGCGGCTCGGCCTCGGCCGATCCGGCGCGGCCGCCGCCGGCCGCGAAGCGCATGCGCCGCTGCGCGCGCAGCTCCAGGTGCAGCAGCAGGGCCACCAGCACCAGCAGCATGGTGGCCAGTTGCGCCGCGGCCAGCCGGTCGTCCATGGCCAGCCAGGCCTTGTAGATGCCCACGGTGAAGGTCTGGATGCCGAAGTAGCTGGTCACGCCGAAGTCGGCCAGCGTCTCCATCAGCACCAGCGCCACGCCGGCGGCCACGGCCGGGCGCGCCAGCGGCAGCGCCACGCTGCGGATGCGCCGCGCCGGAGACGCCCCCAGCAGGCGCGCGGCCTCCATCAGGTGCGCCGCCCGCTCGGACAGCGCCGTGCGCGCCAGCAGGTAGACATAGGGGTAGAGCGAGAAGATGAACACCCACACCGCCCCGCCCAGGCTGCGCACCTCGGGCAGCAGCCGCCCCTGCAGGCCAAAGGCCTCGCGCAGCCCCACCTGCAGCGGGCCGCTGTACTGCAGGAAGTCGGTATAGGCGTAAGCGGTGACGTACGCCGGCATGGCCAGCGGCAGCAGCAGCAGCCACTCCAGCGCCCGCCGGCCCGGAAAATCGAACAGCGTGACGGCGGCGGCGCTGGCCGTGCCCACCAGCGCCGCGCCCGCGGCTACGGCCACGCCCAGCCACAGGGTGGTCCACAAATATTCGGGCAGCACGGTGGCGGCCATCTCGCGCACGATGGCGCCGGCCTGCTCGCCCCCGACGCTGCCGGGCAGCCAGGCGGCAAAAGTGGACAGCACCGGCAGCACCAGCGCCAGGGCGAGAGCGATCAGGAACGCAGTGCGCAGCGGAGCGGCGAGGAAGCGGAGCAAGGGGAAGAAGGGAAGGAAAGAGGCGGCGCCACGCGCAGGACGCGCCACCCGGCCGCGCGGGCAGTGCAAATGGGAATGATTCTACGCAACGGCACGCCTAGAATCGGTCGCCATGTTTCTGGAAGTCTCCCAACTGGACGTGCGCTACGGCGCCCGCGCCCCGGCCGCGGTGCAGGGCGTGACGCTGGGCCTGGCGGCCGGCGAGATCGGTGTGCTGATCGGCCCCTCGGGTTGCGGCAAGACGACGCTGCTGCGCGCGGTGGCCGGGCTGGAGCCGGTCGCCGGCGGCACCATCCACCTGGGCGGCGAGCGCGTCGGCGCGCCCGGGCGCAGCATGCCGCCCGAGGAGCGGCGCATCGGCATGGTGTTCCAGGACTATGCGCTGTTTCCGCACCTGTCCGTGGGCCGCAACGTGGCCTTCGGCATCCACGCCCTGCCGCGCGCCGAGCAGCAGCAGCGCGTGCGCGAGGCGCTGGCGCTGGTCGGCCTGGGCGGCAGCGAGTCGCGCTTTCCGCACGAGCTGTCGGGCGGCCAGCAGCAGCGCGTGGCACTGGCGCGCGCGCTGGCGCCACGCCCGCGCCTGATGCTGCTGGACGAGCCGTTTTCCAACCTGGACGTGGACCTGCGCGAGCGCCTGGCGCACGAGGTGCGCGGCATTTTGAAGGCGGCCGGGGCCACCGCCCTGTTCGTGACGCATGACCAGATGGAGGCCTTCGCCATCGGCGACCGCATCGGCGTGATGGAAAGCGGCCACCTGCACCAGTGGGACGACTCGTATGCCCTGTACCACCGCCCGGCCACGCGCTTCGTCGCCAGCTTCATCGGCCACGGCGTGTTCGCGCCGGCCGAGCTGGTCAGCCAGGGCGGGCACGTGGTCGCGCGCACGCCGCTGGGCGACCTGACCGACGTCGACGGCTGCCCCCTGCCCTCGCGCTATGAAGGCGGCCTGTGCGACGTGCTGCTGCGCCCGGACGACCTGGTGCACGACGACGACGCGCCGGTGCAGGCGCGGGTGCTGCGCAAGTCGTTTCGCGGCGCGGAGTTCCTCTACACACTGGAACTGGCCGGAGGCCTCACGGTGATGGCCCATGTGCCCAGCCACCACGACCACGCCGTGGGCGAGTGGATCGGCATCCGCCCGCAGGTGGACCACGTGGTCACGTTCGCGCGCCCATAGAAAACCCGGCCCGGCGCGCACGGCCGGGCCCTGGCGGGCCTCAGGGCTTGGCCGGGCGCTGCAGCGCCTCCAGCCGCGCCAGGTCGATCTGCCCGACCATGGCCTGCACGTCGGCGATGCTGGTCTGCTCGGCCTCCACGTTCACCATGACGCCGTTCTGGAAGAACACGTGCATCTCGGCGTGGCTGCCGTCCTTGGCGTAGCTTTGCTGCAGCGTGCGGCTGCCCTCCTTCCAGGTCTTGTCGACGTTGCCGTCGCTTTCGTGCTCGCCCTGCACCATGCCGGCGAGCTGCGCCAGCGCGCCGAAGGCGCCCATGTCGATGATCTGCACCTGCACGGCCCGCTCGTCGGTGCCGTACTGCGCCGCCACCTGGCTGGTCGCCACGCCCAGCGCCGCACTGTTTTGCAGGTCCAGGCTGGTGCGCTCGCGCCCGCCCAGGGTGTCGGGCAGCGCCGCGCGCAGCGCCGTGGGGTTCAAGGCCAGCGCACCTTTGCCCGCCTCGCCCGTGGCTGCGGACATCGCCTGCTGCACCGCCGCGCCCATGGCCGCCGAGTCGCCGCCGCTCTTTTGCGCCTCCTCCATGCGCCGCGCAGCCTCCTGCATCTGGCGCCCGGCCTCCTGCAGCCCGGACTCGTTCACCGTCACCCGGCCACTGGGCGTGTCGATGGTGATGCCAGGCGCCCCGGCCGCGCCGACCAGCGGGGACGCGCCGCGCGGCACCACCAGGGACATCACCGCCCCCATGACCACCCCGAGCACGATGGCCGCGACCACCACCGCCGCGGTGTAGGGCACGGCGCGCTGCGCCGGGCTGCGCATCAGCACCGGCAGGCCCATGTACAGCAAGTAGACCGAGTACAGCGCCGCCAGCAGGCCCAGCACCGCCAGCGACGGCAACAGGCCGAACACGCCGCCCAGCATTGCCGCGGTGCTGGCGTACACGGCCACCTTCAGCGCCTGGCCGCGGCTGCGCACGCCGCCGAACGTGGGCGCCAGCGCGTCGATCACCAGGGCCAGCACGAACACGCCGGCCAGGCTCAGCACATACGACACCACGGCGTTGACCAGACCGGTGGCCACAGGGATGCGGATGGTCATGCCGAAGCCGCCCATGCCGACCAGGGACATGCCGATGAAGCCGCACACCGCAGGCACCGCCGCCAGCAGCATCAGGTAGCGCGTGTACAGCGGCCCGGGCTCGCCCGGCTCGTGGTCGATGCGCTCCCAGGCCTGTCGCGGCCGAAGCAGGATGTCGGTGATGCGTTCGATCAGTGTCATGGTTTCCCTCCGATGGTGTGCGCCGCTGGCGCGTTGCAGATGCACAGAGCAAGCCTGCGGCCGCGGCGAGCGCGCACGTTAACGCAGCAGTTCGAAAGCAGTGCAACCAAAACAAATTGTTGCGCTTGCCTCGGGATCGCGGCCACGCTCACCACAGCCGGGCCGGCAGTCAAGCCGGATGCCCCTTGTGGACTTCAAGTGTTTTCAGGCTCTAGCGCTTACCAGACAAGCGCAAGCAGCTATCGAAAACAGAGCAATACCGGCGACGTGCGGCATCAGCCCTGGCGCAGCGCGTCCACCCGGGCCTGCAGCGCCTGGGCCCAGGCACGGCGGTGGCGGCCGGCCGCAGCTTCCGGCGCGCCAAAGCGCACCTGTGCCACCAACGCCGGCGCGGCCAGCGTGCGCCACACGGCACGCAGCAGGCTCTCGTCGCCGGGCCAGCACGGCGCGGTGGTGACCGCGCCGGTGGCGGCGTCGAGGAAGCGCAGCCCTACCGGCTGCACCGGTGCATCGACGTCCACTGCGGCCTGCAACAGGTTGCCGTGGAAGGGCAGCAGCGTGTGGCCGTCGCCCGTGGTGCCTTCGGGAAACAGCGCCAGCACCTGGCGTTGGCCCAGCGCCGCCTGCATGGCCTGCAGCGTGCGCTGCACTGCGCGGCGCGAGTGGCGCGCCAGGTACAAGGTGCCGGCGGCGCTGGCGAGTGTGCCGACCAGGGGCCAGTCCTGCACATCGGCCTTGGAGACGAAGCGGCAGTAGCGCGCCGCGTGCAGCAGCGGGATGTCGAGCCACGAGGAATGGTTGGCCACCAGCAGCACCGGCCCGGCGGCCGGGGGCACGCCGCGCACCTGCAGGCCGACGCCGGCGTGCGCCAGCAGCGCCTGCGCCCAGGCCTGCACGCGGGCCTGGCGCTGCGCCTCGTCCAGATGCGGAAAGCGCCGCGCCACCACGGCCAGGCCGTGCAGCATGTGCAGCACCAGCCGCAGCAGCCGCCAGGCGGCGCGCAGGTGGCGGGCCATGGAGCGGGCGGCGGGCACCGGCCGCGTCAGCGCCCGCGCTCGAAGGCGATGTGCCCGCCCACCAGCGTGGTGCGTACGCGGGCGGGCAGCTCGTAGCCCGACAGGGGCGTGTGCTTGCCCTGGCTGGCCAGCGCGCCGCGCTCCACTGTCCAGTGCGCTTGCGGGTCGACGATGCACAGGTCGCCCACGCCACCCTCGGCGATGCGGCCGACGCTGGCTTGCAGCGTGCCCAGTGCAGTGCCGAGCACGCCGGCCGGCGCGCTGGTGACGGCGGCCAGCGCGCGCTGCAGCGGCACGCGGGCATCACGCGACCACTTCACCGCCACCGACAGCAGCAGCTCCAGCCCGGTGGCGCCGGCTTCGGCCTCGGCGAACGGCACGGCCTTGGCGTCGTCGTCCACCGGCGTGTGGTCCGAGACCAGGGCGTCGATGGTGCCGTCGGCCAGGCCGGCGGACAGCGCCTCGCGGTCGCGCTGCTGGCGCAGCACGGGTGTCAGGCGCGCGCGGCTGTCGAAGTAACCGATGTCCACGTCGGTCAGGAGCAGCGAGTTGATGCTCACGTCGCAGCTCACCGCCAGCCCCTCGGCGCGGGCAGCGCGCACCAGCTCGACGCCGGCGGCACTGGACAGCCGGCACAGGTGCACGCGCGCGCCGGTGCTCTTCATCAGCTCGAAGATGGTGTGCA
>DAMCAL010000037.1:0-20896 GCA_032059585.1 Burkholderiaceae bacterium | reverse complement strand
TTTTCCATCGACGACTCGGCCACCACCGAGATCGACGATGCGCTGTCGCTCACCGGCCTGGGCACGGGCACGGTGCGCCTGGGCATCCACATCGCCGCGCCTGGCCTGGGCCTGGCGCCGGGCAGCGAGCTCGACCGCGTGGCGCGCACGCGGCTGTCCACCGTGTACATGCCCGGCCACAAGATCACCATGCTGCCGGATGAGGTGGTGCAGCGCTACACGCTGGACGAGGGCCACGACAACCCGGCGGTGTCGCTGTATGTGACCCTGGACGAGGCGACGCTGGCCGTCACCGGCCACGAAACACTGCTCGAGCGTGTGCCGGTGGCCGTCAACCTGCGCCACGACCAGCTCGACCACATCGTCACCGAAGCCTGGCTGGCCGACCCGGCAATCGAGCATGAAAATACGCCCCAGGCCTTGTCCAGCCTGCGCGAGCAGCTCTCATTTTTGTACCGCTTCGCGCGCCATCTGAAAGCCCAGCGCGAGGCCGTGCGCGGCAAGCCGGAGAACTTCACCCGGCCGGACTACACCTTCCGCCTGCAGGGCCAAAGCGGCGACGAGCCGGACGGCAGCGAGACGGTGGAGATCGGCACGCGCAAGCGCGGCGCGCCGCTGGACCTGATCGTGGCCGAGGCGGCCATCGTCGCCAACAGCACCTGGGGCCAGATGCTGGCCGACTATGGCGTGCCCGGCATCTACCGCAGCCAGGCCAGCCTGGCGCCGGGCGTGAAGGTGCGCATGGGCACCAAGGCGCTGCCGCACGCCGGCATCGGCGTGAAGAGCTACGCCTGGGCCACCTCGCCGCTGCGCCGCTACGTCGACCTGGTCAACCAGTGGCAGGTGATCGCCTGCGCGCGCCACGGCCGCACGGCGGCGCTGGCCGCACCGTTCAAGCCCAAGGACGCCGAGCTGTTTTCCATCATCAGCAGCTTCGACGCCACGTATGGCGCCTACAACGCCTACCAGGCCAGCATGGAGCGCCTGTGGACGCTCAAGTACCTGCAGCAGCGTGGCATCGTCGAGCTGGACGCCACGGTGATCCGCGACGCGGGCGCCGGCGGCCTGCTGTTGCGCGCCGACGCGCTGCCGCTGGTGCTGCCGGCGCTGGGCCCGGCCACGCTGGGCCGCGGCGCGCGGGTGCGCGTGCGCCTGGGCGACATCGACGAGATCACCCTGGACGTGCACGGCACGGTGCTCGAGCGGCTGGACGATCCGCTGGATGCCCGCGACGACGGCCCGGTCGAGGACGAGGAACAGGGCGACGGCGAGGGCGACGCCGTGGCCGGCCCGCTGGCCATCGCAGTGGACGTGCAGGGCGAGCAGGAGGACGGGGGCGCGCCGCCTGCCGCCGTCCCCAGCGCGCCGTGACCGCGGCACAGGCCCGCGCCGTGGCCGCGCCGCGCCTGTCCACGCTGCAGATCGCGCTGGGCGTGTCGATCGCGCTGCATGCGGTGCTGTTCACCGTGCGCTTTGTCGATCCGGAGGGCTTCAACCGGGTGTTCGAGGACACGCCGCTCGAGGTGATCCTGGTCAACGCCAAGTCGAGCGAGGTGCCCGACAAGGCGCAGGCCATTGCCCAGGCATCGCTGGCCGGCGGCGGCGACGCCCAAGCCGGCCGCGCCACCAGCCCGCTGCCTTCCTCGGCGCTGACCCGCATCGGCGACGACCTGGAAGAGGCGCAGCGCCAGATGGACCGGATGCTGGAGCAGCAAACGCAGATGCTGGCCCAGGTGCGCCAGGCGCTGGCCCAGATGCCGGTGCCCGACCCGCGCGCGCCCAGCGACGAAGGCCAGCAGCAGACCCAGGAGCAAAAGCGCCTGCACCTGCAAAAGCTGCTGGCCGAGATCGAGCGGCGCATCCAGGAGGAAAACGCCCGCCCGCGCAAGCGCTACATCAGCCCGGCCACGCGCGAGGAGGTTTACGCCGTGTACTACGACGCGCTGCGCCGCAAGGTCGAGGACAAAGGCACGCAGAGCTTTCCCGAGTACCAGGGCCGAAAGCTCTACGGCGAACTGGTCATGGTGCTCACGGTGAATTTCGACGGCCAGGTGCTGGACACGGAGATCGCGCAAAGCTCGGGCAACCGCCAGCTCGACCGGCGCGCCGAGGCGATCGCCCGCGCCGCCGGGCCGTTCGGCGCCTTCGGTCCGGCCATGCGCGCGCGCGCCGACCAGATCGCGGTGGTCTCGCGCTTTCGCTTCACCCGCCAGCAGACGCTGGAGACCGACGTCCGATGAGCGCTGCCGCCATGACCGCACCCGACCTGTACGGCGTGATGGGCAACCCTGTCGCGCACAGCCGCTCGCCGTGGATCCACGCGCGTTTCGCCGAGCTCACCGGCCAGCGGCTGGTCTATGAACGCGTGCTGGTGCCCCACGGCGGCTTTGCCGCGGCGCTGCAGGACTGGGCCGCGCGCGGCGGGCGCGGCTGCAACGTCACCGTGCCCTTCAAGCACGAGGCGGCGCAATGCGCGCACAGCGCCAGCGCGCGCGTGCACCGCGCCGGTGCCGCCAACACGCTGGTCTGGCAGGCCGACGGCCGCCTGTTCGCGGACAACACCGATGGCCTGGGGCTGGTGGCCGACATCGAGCAGGGCGCGGGCGTGGACCTGGGCGGCCGCACCGTGCTGCTGGTGGGGGCCGGCGGCGCGGCCGCCGGGGTGCTCGGGCCGCTGGTCGAGCGGCGCCCCCGCCGGCTGGTGGTGACCAACCGCACGCCAGCGCGGGCCCAGGCCCTGGTGGCCCGGCATGCGGACCTGGCGTCGCTACAAAAAGTAGAGCTGGTAGCGCTGGACGGGTCTGCGTTGGAGGCCAATTTCGATGTGGTGATCAACGCCACCGCGAGCAGCCTGGAGGGTGGCGCGCTGCCGGTGCCGGCGCACGTGCTGCGCCCCGGCAGCCTGGCCCTGGACATGATGTACGGCCCCGCGGCCGCGGGCTTCCTGGACTGGGCGGCCGCGCAGGGCGCCGTGGCGCGCGACGGCCTGGGCATGCTGGTGCACCAGGCCGCCGCGGCGTTCGCGCTGTGGCGCGGCGGCGAAGCACCGCCCGCCGGGCAGGTGCTGGCCGAGTTGCGCGCAGAGATGGGATGACACGCCCCTTTGCGCCACTGCGCGGCTTCCCCCCGCTCTCGCGACGCTGCGCGTTGCCGACCGGGGGGCGACGCCACGGGAGCGGCTGCGGCGGCTCCACGGCGTCTGCGGGCCTGGGCGCGCGGCAGTTCCGTGGCGCGCGGGTCACGCAGCGCGTGGCGGGAAGCTGACGTGCGGGCGCTGCTGCGCTGGTTGCTGCTCGCGCTGTGCGCGGCGCTGGCCTTGCAACTGTTTTTCGTGCTGCGCATCGCGGCCATGGCGGTGCTCGATCCGCAGTCGACGACCTTCCAGCGGTCCGAAGCGTGGGGCGCCGTGGCCGCCGGCCGCACGCCGGCCTGGCGCCAGCAGTGGGTGCCCTACGAGCAGATCTCCGACCACCTCAAGCGCGCCGTGGTCGCTTCCGAGGACGATGGCTTTGCCAGCCACGAGGGCGTGGACTGGCAGGCCATCCAGCGTGCCTGGGAGCGCAATGCGCGTGCCGCCGCGCCACGCGCGGCCAGCGCCCGCGCGCCGCGCATCCGCGGCGGCTCCACCATCACCCAGCAGCTCGCCAAGAACCTGTTGCTGTCGGGCGAGCGCACGCTGGTGCGCAAGGGCCAGGAGCTGGTGCTGGCGTTCGCCCTGGAGCGGTTGCTGACCAAGCGCCGCATCCTGGAGATCTACCTGAACAACGTCGAATGGGGCGAAGGCGTGTTCGGCGCCGAGGCCGCCGCGCAGCACTACCATCGCAAGAGCGCGCGCCAGCTCAGCCCCGCCGAGGCCGCGCGGCTGGCGGTGATGCTGCCCGCCCCGAAGCGCTACGAGAAGGCGCCCGGTTCGCCCTACCTGGCCGCGCGCACCCGCGCCCTGCTGGCGCGCATGGGGCGCAGCACAGTGCCGTGATGCAGGGTCAAATCGGCCTCCAGCCCTTGCCTGTCAAGCGCTGGCAGCTATGAAAAAGTGAGTTCATGAGAATCCTCGGCATCGACCCGGGCCTGCAGACCACGGGGTTCGGCGTGGTGGACGTGCAGGGCCACCGGCTGGCCTATGTGGCCAGCGGCACCATCCGCACCACGGGCCTGGCGCTGGGCGACCTGCCCGGGCGGCTGAAGGTGCTGTTCGACGGCATCTCCGAGGTGGCGGGGCGCTATGCGCCCGACTGCGCGGCGGTGGAGATCGTGTTCGTCAACGTCAACCCGCAGTCCACGCTGCTGCTGGGCCAGGCGCGCGGGGCGGCGCTCACGGCCCTGGTCCATGCCGACCTGCCGGTGGCCGAGTACACCGCGCTGCAGATGAAGAAAGCCGTGGTCGGCCACGGCCGCGCAGCCAAGGCGCAGGTGCAGGAGATGGTGCGCCGCCTGCTCGCGCTGCCCGGCCTGCCGGGCACCGACGCGGCGGACGCGCTGGGCCTGGCCATCACCCATGCCCACGCCGGTGCGGCCATGGCGCGCCTGGGCGAGGTGGCGCAGCTCAACCGCCGCCAGCACGCGCTGTACAAGGGCGGGCGCAGCTACTGAGCGCCGGCCGCGAGGAACTGCGCCACCAGGCGGGCCACCTCGGCCTCGCGTTCGCGGTGCGGCACGTGGCGCGTGTCCGGCAGCAGGTGCAGCTGCGCCGGCCCGCCCACGCCGCGTGCGATCGCCTCCGGGTGGGCGCGCGAGCCGTATTCGTCGTCGCTGCCGTGCAGCACCAGCGCCGGGCAGCGCACCTGCGGCAGCACGTCCTGCAACGACCAGCCGGCGAACTGCGGCGACAGCCAGGTGCCGATCCATGCGTCCAGCACCCAGTCGGTGCGCTCTCCGTGGTAGCGCTGCAGGCGGGCGCGTTCCTGCGGCTCCTGGAAGGCAGCCTGCGCCTGCACGATACCGTCGCGCGTGCGCTGCTCGACGAAGGCCTGGGCCGACTCGGTGACCAGCGCCTCGCAGCCGTCGGCGTGCCGCGCGGCGCAGTGCACCGCCATGCCGCCGCCCACGCTGTGGCCGAACAGGGCAAAGCGCTCCAGCGCCAGCTGCTCGCGCAACCGCGCGAAGGTGCCGCTGGCTTCCCGGGCGACGAAATCCGGCGCCAGCCGGTCGCTGCGCGGGTCGGACTGCCCGAAGCCGGGCCGGTCGTAGGCGATGACGTCGCGGCCCGTGCAGCGCGCCAGCAGCGCCGGAAAGCCGCGCCACAGCGCGATGCAGCCCAGCGAGTCGTGCAGCAGCACCAGCGGGGCGGGCACGGGCGATGTGCCCGCGGCCGCAGGGCGGGGCCAGCGGCGCGCCAGCGCGCGGCCGTGTTCGGTGTCGAACCAGAAGTCCCGGGCCTGGCCTTCGGGCTGCGTCACGCGCCCTCCAGCCGCTGCAGCAGCCGCCCATGCAGGCCGCCGAAGCTGCCGTTGCTCATGCACACCACGTGGTCGCCCGGTTGCGCGGCGGCGGCGACCTGCGCCGCCAGGGTGTCCACGTCGGCGGCGGTCTGGGCGCGCTCGCCCAGCGGCGCCAGGGCGGCGGCGGCGTCCCAGTCCAGCCCGGCGGTGTGGCAAAAGGCCCGGTCGGCCGGCTCCAGGGCCCAGGGCAGCTGCGCGGCCATGGCGCCCAGCTTCATGGTGTTGCTGCGCGGCTCGAACACCGCCAGGATGCGCCCGGACGGTCCCAGGCGCTGGCGCAGCCCGTCCAGCGTGGTGCGGATGGCGGTGGGATGGTGGGCAAAGTCGTCGTACACGGCCACGCCCCGCACGGTGCCGCGCAGCTCCATGCGCCGGCGCACGTTGTGAAATCGCCCCAGGGCCTCGGCCGCCTGCGCGGGCGCCACGCCCACGTGCTCGGCGGCGGCGATCGCCGCCAGCGCGTTGAGCTGGTTGTGCACACCGCTCAAGCCCCAGCGCACGTGCCCCACGGGAGCGGCATGGCCGCGGCGCAGCACCGCGAAATCGTGCGCCGGCCCCTCGGCGTGAAAGTCCGACACGGCGCTGCCGAAGCTGGCCACGCTGCTCCAGCAGCCGGCGTGCAGCACGCGCGCCAGGCTTTCCTCCAGGCCGTTGACCACCACCCGGCCCGAGGGCGGGACGGTGCGCACCAGGTGGTGGAACTGCCGCTCGATGGCCGGCAGGTCGTCGAAGATGTCCGCGTGGTCGAACTCCAGATTGTTCAGCACGGCCGTGCGCGGGCGGTAGTGCACGAACTTGCTGCGCTTGTCGAAAAACGCCGTGTCGTACTCGTCGGCCTCGATGACGAACAGCGGGCGCGGCTGCCCCGGCACCGGCGCGCCCAGGCGCGCCGACACGCCGAAGTCCAGCGGCACCCCCCCGACCAGAAAGCCGGGATGCAGCCCCGCGCTTTCCAGGACCCACGCCAGCATGGAGGTGGTGGTGGTCTTGCCGTGGGTGCCGGCCACCGCCAGCACGTGGCGGCCGGCCAGCACGTGCTCGGCGAGCCACTGCGGGCCGCTGGTGTAGGGCGCGCCGGCGTCCAGGATGGCCTCCATCAGCGGAAACTTCGGCTGGCCGTCCGCCAGCCGGGCGCGGCTGACGACGTTGCCCACCACGTACATGTCGGGCTGCAGCGCCATCTGCTCGGCGCCGTACCCTTCGATCAGCGCGATGCCCAGGGCGCGCAACTGGTCGCTCATGGGCGGGTAGACCCCCGCGTCGCAACCGGTGACGCGGTGGCCCGCCTCGCGCGCCAGCGCCGCCAGACCGCCCATGAAAGTGCCGCAGATGCCCAGGATGTGGATGTGCATGGCGTGCATTCTAAGAATGCCGCCCGGCGGGCCAGGCATTCAGGCCGAATGGGGCTGCAGCGCGCTGCGGGCAAGCGCCGACAGCTCCTTTTTCAGGAGCACGCGATGCGCCGCCCCGGTCAAGTCCCTATGGCGCGCGCGCCTTGGCTGGCCGGCGCGCGGGCAGGCGCGCCACAATGGCCCGGTTTCCCCCGCCGGGGCCGCCGCTGCCACCATGTCCAACGCCCTTGCCGTCGAGATCGCGAACGTTGCCGCCCGCCTGGCTGTCGAGGAGGGGCTGGAGTGGGGCGTGGCCAAGCGCCGCGCCGTCAAGGAGCTCGGCCTGCCCGCGCGCACCGCGCTGCCCGACAACGACCTCGTCGAGGACGCTGTGCGGGCCTATATCGGCCTGTTTTGCGCCGACACCCAGCCGGCCGAGCTGCGGGCGCTGCGCGAACTGGCACTGGTCTGGATGGAGCGCATGCACGAGTTCCGCCCCTACCTGGGCGGTGCGGTCTGGCACGGCACGGCGACGCGGCTGTCCGACGTGTACCTGAGCCTGTTTTGCGACGACTGCAAGTCCGCCGAGATCGCGCTCATCGACCACCGCGTGGCCTACGAGCCGCGCACGGTCAAGGGCTTTCGCGGCGAGCCGGTGGAGGTGCTCAGCCTGAGCAGCCGGGCGCCCGCCCTGGGCGAGGAGATCGGTGTGCACCTGATGGTCTACGACCTGGACGATCTGCGCGGCGCACTGAAGGCCGATGCGCGCGGCCGCGCCCCGCGAGGCGACGCCCGCGCAGTGCGCGCGCTGATCGAGGCCGCATCCGGCCAGTCCACAAACGAATGAATTGATGATGAGTGACGTTGTCGTGTCCCGTACCCCGCCTTCCAGCCCACCGCGCCGCCGCTGGTTGATGCTCGGCATCGGAGCCGCCGCCGGCGTGGCCGGCGCCGGCCTGGCCGCCTGGCGCATGTCGCCTTCGCCTGTCCAGTCCGGTGCGGCCGAGTCGCTGTGGTCGGCGTCCTTCGAAGGGGTGGATGGCAAGCCGCTGTCCATGGCGGCGCTGCGCGGCCAGCCGCTGCTGCTCAACTTCTGGGCCACCTGGTGCCCGCCGTGCGTGAACGAGCTGCCGATGCTGGACCGCTTCCACGCCCAGCAGCGCACGCGCGGCTGGCAGGTCCTGGGCCTGGCCGTGGACCAGCAGGCGAACGTGCAGAAGTTCCTGCAGCGCGTGCCGCTGCAGTTTCCCGTGGCCCTGGCAGGCCTGGCGGGCACCGACCTGAGCCGCAGCCTCGGCAACGAACGTGGTGGGTTGCCGTTCACCGTGCTGTTTGGCGCAGATGGCAACATCTTGAAGCGTAAAATGGGCGAGTTGAGCGAGGACGACCTGCAGGAGTGGTCGGGCCTCGCCTGATGTCTGGCCCGCATCGGTTACGATGCGGCGCATTGCGGCTTTTTCGGTGCAGTAGGCCAATGATGGGCGAAATTGAGTTAAATTCGCGCCCTTTCCCGTTTCAGCCGTTGGAGCTTCCATGGATTTGCGAAAACTCAAGACCCTCATCGATCTGGTTTCGGAGTCGAATGTGTCCGAACTCGAGATCACCGAGGCCGAGGGCAAGGTGCGCATCGTCAAGGCCGGCACCACAGTGGTGCAGCAGGTGATGGCAGCACCGATGCAGGCCGTGGCTGCACCGGCAGCAGCCCCCGCGGCTGTGCCAGGCGCGCCGGCAGCGGCCGAAGCTCCGGCAGCGCCTGCCGTCCCGAGTGGCCATCTGGTCAAGTCGCCGATGGTCGGCACCTTCTACCGCGCTTCGAGCCCGGGCGCCAAGCCGTTCGTCGAGGTCGGCAGCCAGGTCAAGGAAGGCGAGACGCTGTGCATCGTCGAGGCCATGAAGATTCTCAACGAGATCGAAGCCGACAAGGGCGGCACGGTCACGCGAATCCTGGGCGAGAACGGCCAGGCCGTGGAATATGGCCAGCCGCTGTTCGTTATCGAGTAAGCACATGGCAGCCCCGGTGCGGCTGCGCCGCAGGCGGCGGGCCCTTGCGCCCGTGGCGGACGCCGGCGATGCGGCGCGGGCCTCGCGCGGCATGCGTCCCGTACAGGGTGCGCCGGTTTTTGAGGTTGCGGGCGGTGCATAGCGCCATGGACACACCCTATGTTTAAGAAAATTCTGATCGCCAACCGCGGCGTTCCTGTCGCAGGCAGAGCGAAGCAAACTGCCCTGGCACGCGCCAGCGTGCGGGCGATGAGTCGCGGGGGCGCTTATGTTTAAGAAGATCCTGGTCGCCAACCGCGGCGTTTCTGCCGCAGGCAGAGCGAAGCAAATTGCCCTGGCACGCGCCAGCGTGCGGGCGATGAGCCGCGGGGGCGCTTATGTTTAAGAAGATCCTGGTTGCCAACCGCGGCGAAATCGCCCTGCGGATCCAGCGCGCCTGCCGCGAGCTCGGCATCAAGGCCGTGATGGTCTACTCCGAGGCCGACCGCGACGCCAAGTACGTCAAGCTCGCCGACGAGGCCGTGTGCATCGGCCCGGCACCCTCGCCGCAGTCGTACCTGAACATGCCGGCCATCATCTCGGCCGCCGAGGTGACCGATGCCGAGGCCATCCACCCGGGCTACGGCTTCCTGGCCGAGAACGCCGACTTCGCTGAACGGGTGGAAAAGAGCGGCTTCCAATTCATCGGCCCGACGCCGGACTCCATCCGCATCATGGGCGACAAGGTCTCGGCCAAGCAGGCCATGATCCGCGCCGGCGTGCCCTGCGTGCCGGGCTCGGAGGGCGAGCTGCCCGACGATCCGGTGCAGATCCGCCGCACCGCACGCTCCATCGGCTATCCCGTGATCATCAAGGCCGCCGGCGGCGGCGGTGGGCGCGGCATGCGCGTGGTGCACACCGAGGCAGCCCTGGTCAACGCCGTGCAGATGACCAAGGCCGAGGCCATGGCGGCCTTCGGCAACCCGGCCGTGTACATGGAGAAATTCCTCCAGAACCCGCGCCACATCGAGATCCAGGTGCTGGCCGACAAGCACCGCAACGCCGTCTACCTGGGCGAGCGCGACTGCTCCATGCAGCGACGCCACCAGAAGGTGATCGAGGAGGCGCCGGCGCCGGGCATCCCGCGCAAGCTGATCGAGCGCATCGGCGAGCGCTGCGTCACCGCCTGCAAGAAGATCGGCTACCGCGGCGCGGGCACCTTCGAGTTCCTGTACGAAAACGGCGAGTTCTATTTCATCGAGATGAACACGCGCGTGCAGGTCGAGCACCCGGTGACGGAGCTGGTCACAGGCGTGGACATCGTGCGCACGCAGATCATGGTGGCGGCCGGCGAGAAGCTGCCCTTCACCCAGCGCCAGATCCAGATCCGCGGGCATGCTATCGAGTGCCGCATCAACGCCGAGGACCCGTACAAGTTCACGCCCTCGCCCGGGCGCATCACCGTGTGGCACGCGCCGGGCGGCCCGGGCGTGCGGGTCGACTCGCACGTCTATACCAACTACTACGTGCCGCCGAACTACGACTCCATGATCGGCAAGATCATCGTGCACGGCGACACCCGCGAGCAGGCGCTGGCCCGCATGCGCACGGCGCTGCTGGAGACGGTGATCGAAGGCATCAATTCCAACGTGCCGCTGCACTGCGAACTGATGGTGGACGCCAGCTTCGTCGCCGGCGGCACCAACATCCACTACCTGGAGCAGTGGCTGGCGCAGCGCAAGCGCTGAGCCGCCGCACCGGTCGCTGCGCGACGCTGGCACCTGGGAACGGGTGCCAGCTTTTTTGTTGATTGCTCCTGCTGCTCCGTCGGCGATAGAGGACCTGCCATGTTCGACCTGACCCTGCTGTGCCCGCAAGAGCGGGTGGACGCAGTGAGCGACGCCTTCGACGTGCTCGACGCGCTGAGCGTGTCGGTGGAAGACGCCGACGCGCAGACCGAAGCGGAACAGGCGCTGTTCGGCGAACCCGGCATGCCGGCGCCGAGGCAGGCCTGGCAGCGCAGCCGCATCACCGCCCTGTTCGCGTCCCGGGACGGCGCCCAGGAAGCGGCCACGCTGCTGGCCGCGCAGGAGTTTTTCGCCGGCTGCGAGGTCGTCGGCATCGCTGCAGTGCCCGAGCAGGACTGGGTGCGCCTGACGCAATCGCAGTTCGATCCGGTGCCCATCACGCCCCAGTTCTGGATCGTGCCGAGCTGGCACGACGTGCCCGAAGGCGCGGTGCAGACCATCCGCCTGGACCCGGGCATGGCGTTCGGCACCGGCACGCACCCCACCACGCGCATGTGCCTGCGCTGGATTGCGGCGCAAGGCGCAGCCCGGGGTGAGCAGGGGCTCGGGCGCGTCCTGGACTACGGTTGCGGCTCCGGCATCCTGGCCATCGGCGCGGCCACGTTCGGCGCCGCCCCGGTCGACGCAGTCGACATTGATCCGGCAGCAGTGCAGGCGACGCTGGACAACGCCAGCACCAACGGCGTGCAGCTGGAGGCAGGCCTGCCCGAGCGCGCGCAGGGCGAGTACCAGACGGTGCTGGCCAACATCCTGGCGACACCCCTCAAGGTGCTCGCACCGCTGCTGTGCGCGCATGTCGCGCCGGGCGGGCACCTGGTCCTGGCCGGAATCCTCGAGCGCCAGGCCGAGGAGCTGCAGCAGGCCTATGCACCCTGGGTGAACCTGGCGGTGGCCGATGCCGAGGACGGCTGGATTCTGATGGTGGCGCGGCGCTGACGCGGCGGCGCGAGACCTCGCGAGCCGGCGCCGCCTAAAATCCCCGGCCGATGACCCAGACCACCCGCTGCCCGCGCTGCGCCACCACGTTTCGGGTGGTGGCCGACCAGTTGCGCATCTCCGATGGCTGGGTGCGCTGCGGTCAGTGCAAGGAGGTCTTCGACGCGACCGCGCATCTGCAGTCGCGCGACCTGCCGCCGTTGCTCCCCGACCTGCCGCTGGACGAGCTGGCCACGCCGCGCCGCGGCCTGGCGCGCGTGGCCTCGCTCGAAGTGCGCGGATGGGGTGAGCCCCCCGCAGGCAGCGCGCCTGCGCCTGCGACCGCGACAGAAGAAGTCCCTGCGGGGGCCCCTGAGGCCACACCCGCGACCGCGGTGTCCCGCCCGGCACCTGTGCCACCGCCGGTACCCTCTTTTTTGCTCGCGGCGTCCCAGCCCGGCAGCGCTCCTGCTCCCGAGGGTTCCGCCCTGCAGGCGGATGCGCCGGCGCCCCCTCCGCTCGCTGTCGGAGAGCCCGGCGATACGGCGCTCGGCCCCCAGGCCGGCTTCGCGGCGGCTCCCATACTTGGGACCACGCTCGCACCGGAGACGGCCACGGCAGAGCCCGACCCGCAACTCCCGGTGTCCGGGGCGGTGCCGCCGGTGCCAACACCGGCAACGCCTGCTGGGGTCCACCCGCCGGAGACGGCAGATCAGCAGGGAGAAGGCCCGGCCGTGCAGGCTGTTGCCGACCCTGCGCCCGAACCGCTGTGGCATGGACCTCTGGCACCGAGTGAAAGCCCTGCCATAGAGACGCAGCCCGAAGCCGTGGGAGCCGACGCCGATGCGCCGCCCAGCCCGGCTGCGGCGGTCTCCCGGCCCACCGCAACCGAGCCATCGGGAATGGAGCCGGGCATGGACGCACGCGCCGCAGACGCAGCGCCTGCCGAGCCGGCAGCCGAGGAGCAGCCTGATGCCCCGGCGTTGATACTGCCACCCTCCGACCGCGCCGGGGCTTTCACGCCGGCTGACGCGGACTTCCAGGAATCGGTCTTCGAGCCGGGGACCGAGCCCGGCTTCGTGCTTGCCGCCCGGCGCGGCGCCTTCTGGCGCCGGCCCGCGGTGCGGGTTGTGCTAGGACTGGTGCTGCTGTTCTTCGTGGCGCTCCTGGCGGCACAGATCGCATGGCGGCACCGCGACGCGCTGGTGGCGCGCCATCCCGCCTTGCAGGTGGTGCTCGCGCCGGCATGTGAGCGCATGGGCTGCCGCCTGGCCGCCCCGCGCGAGCCTGACGCCATCGTCATCGACAGCTCGTCGTTCCTGCGCGCGCGCAGCGACGCTGCGCGCCATGAGCTGCGCTTTGCCTTGAAGAACACGGCCACCCACGCGGTGGCCATGCCGCTGGTGGAGCTGACGCTCACCGACAGCCAGGACGAGCCGCTGGTGCGGCGTGTGCTGCGTCCGCACGAGGAACTGGGCGCGCCTGCGCAGCTGGCGCCCGGCGCCACCTGGGGCACCAGCGCCGCCACGCAGGTGCTGGACCTGCCCACGCCCGTCGCGGGCTACCGCCTGCTGGCCTTCTATCCGTGAAAGCGCGCCAGGCGGTGCGCTTTCTTCCTTCCGCCTCCGAACCCGAGACCTCTTGCGACATGGCAGCACTCATCTGCGGCTCCCTGGCCTTTGACACCATCATGACTTTCGAGGGGCGCTTCGCCGAGCAGATCCTGCCCGACCAGCTGCACATCCTGAATGTCTCGTTCCTTGTGCCGACACTGCGGCGCGACTTCGGCGGCTGCGCCGGCAACATTGCCTACAGCCTGAAGCTGTTGGGCGGCGACCCGGTGCCCGTGGCGATGCTGGGCAGCGATGGCGTCGACTACCTGGAGCGGCTGCGCGCGCAAGGAATCGACACGCGGCACGTGGGACAGGCAGGCGATGCCTACACCGCCCAGGCCATGATCATGACCGACCGCGACAACAACCAGATCACGGCGTTCCACCCCGGCGCGATGCTGCTGGCCCATCGCACCCGCATCGTGGACCACCCCGACGCGCGCATCGGCATCATCGCGCCGGACGGGCGCGAGGCCATGGTGGAGCACGCCGCGCAGTTCGTTGCGGCGGGCATTCCCTTCGTGTTCGACCCGGGGCAGGGCCTGCCGATGTTCGATGGCGCCGAGCTGCGCCGGTTCATCGAGCAGGCCAGCTGGGTGGCGGTGAACGACTATGAGGGCAAGATGCTCTGCGAGCGCACGGGCTGGAGTCTGGCCGATATCTCGGCGCGCGTACGCGGCTTGGTGGTGACGCTGGGAGGCGAAGGCTGCGAGGTCTGGGAGCAGGGCGCGAAGACCCTGGTGGCGCCCGTGCAGGCCGTGGACGTGGTCGATCCGACCGGCTGCGGCGACGCCTGGCGTGGCGGACTGCTCTACGGCCTGGAGCGTGACTGGCCGCTGGTGCGCTGCGCCGAGCTGGGCAACCGCCTGGGCGCCCTCAAGATCGCGCAGCGCGGGCCGCAGAACTACACACTGGACTTCGTGCCATCTTGACGCATATTGCTACACAAAGCATAGCTGCCAGCGCTTGACTGGCAAGGGTTGCGGGCACTTTTTGGCTTGACAATCTGAGGCCGGGATCGACCGGCGGGAGGTGCAGCCGCATACGCATCCCCGCGCACCAAGAAAAAACCCGGTGCACGCACCGGGTTTGGAAAGCGAGCGTAGCGCCGCGTTAGGGTTTGCTGCCGGTCGGGAAGGGCCAGGCTGCCTGGGGGCTCAGCGTGGTCTGTGCGGCAGGTGCCGCTGCAGGTGCAGCCGCGGGGCTGCTCTTTGGGGCGGACGAGGCCTGGCCCGCCGGCGCGGCCTTGCGGCTGCCGTTGGCTGCACTCTTGCGCGATGCTGGTGCTGCGGCCTTCTTTGCCGGCGCTGCGGTCGCCTTCTTCGCGGGTGTTGCCGCCTGCTTCACCGGCGCTGCCTTCTTCGCAGCAGGCGCTGCAGCCTTCTTCGCCGGCATGGCCGCCTTCTTGGCGGGCGCTGCCTTCTTGGCCGCTGGTGCGGCGGTCTTCGACGCTGCTGCCTTCTTGGCCGGGGCCGCCGCCTTCTTCGTTGCCGCAGGCGCTGCGGCCTTCTTGGCTGGCGTTGCCGCCTTCTTGCCTGGCATCGCCTTCTTGGCCGGCGCTACCGGCTTTTTCGCGGTCGCTGCCTTCTTGGCAGGCGCTGCCTTCTTGGCGACGGGCGCCGTCGCCTTCTTGGCTGGTGCGGCAGCCTTCTTTGCGGGGGTGGCGGCCTTCTTGGCCGGCGCAGTTGCCTTCTTGGCCGGAGCCGCCGCCTTCTTCGTTGCCGCGGGCGCTGCGGCCTTCTTGGCCGGCGCGGTCTTCTTCACCGCCGTGGCCGTGGCTTTGCCGGTCGCGCGCTTGGCCGGCACTGGCGCCTTCTTGGCGGTGGCACCCGTGCCGGTGCCAGCGGCAGCCGTCGTCTTCTTTGCCGTAGCGGCCTTGGCGCTGGCGGTGGTGCCGCTCGCCTTCTTGGCCGGGGCTGCTGCCTTCTTGGCAGCGGGTTTCTTCGCAGTTGCCATCATTTTCTCCTGGGGGTCGATTGACAAAGAGCACCCGCCACCTGCATTGGGCAGCGGGCGATCCATGGCAACGACGCGTGCGTCCGCCACCACGAATGCGACAAACGCTCCAAGACCGCGGCGCCAGGCGCCGCGACACCGTCGTTGGAGCGTGAATGGAAAACCATGGCTACGCCGTCTGCCTTCTTCAATCCCAGGACAGCGCCCCGCCGGTCTGGTACTCGATGACGCGTGTCTCGAAGAAGTTGCGTTCCTTCTTCAGGTCGATCATCTCGCTCATCCAGGGGAAGGGGTTTTCTTCGTTGGGGAACAGCTCCGGCAGGCCGATCTGCGTGGCCCGGCGGTTGGCGATGTAGCGCAGGTAGCCCTTGAACATGGAGGCGTTCATGCCCAGCACGCCGCGCGGCATGGTGTCTTCGGCGTAGCGGTACTCCAGGTCCACGGCCTGGTGGAACAGTCCGCAGATCTCTTCCTTGAACGGGGCCGTCCACAGGTGCGGGTTTTCCAGCTTCAGCTGGTTGATCAGGTCGATGCCGAAGTTGCAGTGCATGGACTCGTCGCGCAGGATGTACTGGTACTGCTCGGCCGCGCCGGTCATCTTGTTTTGCCGGCCCAAAGCCAGGATCTGCGTGAAGCCGACGTAGAAGAACAGGCCCTCCATCAGGCAGGCGAAGACGATCAGGCTCTTGAGCAGCGTCTGGTCGGCCTCGGGCGTGCCCGTCTTGAACGACGGGTCCATGATGGCGTCGATGAAGGGGATCAGGAACTGGTCCTTGTCGCGGATGGAGGCGACCTCGTTGTAGGCGTTGAAGATCTCGCCTTCGTCCAGGCCCAGCGACTCGACGATGTACTGGTAGGCGTGGGTGTGGATGGCTTCCTCGAAGGCCTGGCGCAGCAGGAACTGGCGGCATTCGGGCGCGGTGATGTGGCGGTAGGTGCCCAGCACGATGTTGTTGGCCGCCAGCGAATCGGCCGTGACGAAGAAGCCCAGGTTGCGCTTGACGATGCGGCGCTCGTCTTCGGTCAGGCCGTTCGGGTCCTTCCACAACGCGATGTCGCGCGTCATGTTGATCTCCTGCGGCATCCAGTGGTTGGCGCAGGTGGCGAGGTACTTTTCCCACGCCCACTTGTACTTGAACGGCACCAGCTGATTGACGTCGGTCTGGCCGTTGATGATGCGCTTGTCGACAGCGGACACGCGCCGGCTCTGGGGCGTGGCAGCCATGTCGGCGGGTGCAGGCTGCGCGGCAGGCGAGGAGGCCGCAGCGGCCTGCACGGACTGCAGGCGCGGCTCCTGCGGAAGGCCATCGTGCGGGCCGCCCTGCGGGAAATGTTGCGAGGAGGTCTTGACTTCGTCGTCCCAGGTAAGCATGGCTTTTCCAGTGCGCGGATTATGGAAGCAGTGCTTCAAAAAGGAAAGCATCGAAGCGTTGCGCAGCGTTGATTTCTTGTGTCATCCAACGGCTCGCGTGGCTGCGATGCGGCGTGTGGGCGTGCGAGTTCCGCGGCCTTATTGGCAGGCTTCGCAGCCCGGGTCGTCGATGGCGCAGAACTTCACGTCGGTGGCGGGCTCCGATGCGGCCGCGGCCGCCACATGGGCCTGCGTGGGCACGGCGTTGAGCTGGCGCTTGTTCACCGTGCTCATCTCCACATGCGTGGCGCTTTGCGTGCGCAGGTAGTAGGTGGTTTTCAGGCCACGCAGCCACGCGAGCTTGTAGGTCTCGTCGAGCTTCTTGCCCGAGGCGCCGGCCATGTAGATGTTCAGACTCTGCGCCTGGTCGATCCACTTCTGGCGCCGTGCGGCAGCCTCCACCAGCCATGCGGGCTCGACCTCGAAGGCCGTGGCGTACAGCTGCTTGACGTCCTGCGGCACGCGGTCGATGGGGGCCAGTGAGCCCTTGAAGTGCTTGAGGTCCATGACCATCACGTCGTCCCACAGCTTCAGGCGTTTCAGGTCGCGCACCAGGTACTGGTTGATGACGGTGAACTCGCCCGACAGATTGGACTTAACCGACAGGTTGCCGAACGAGGGCTCGATGGACGCGTCCACGCCCACGATGTTGGAGATGGTGGCCGTCGGCGCGATGGCCACGCAGTTCGAGTTGCGCATGCCGTGCTGCGCTATCTGGCTGCGCAGGGCCTCCCAGTCCAGGCGCGTGCTGCGGTCCACTTCCACGTGGCCGCCGCGCTCGCGCGCCAGCAGGTCCAGCGAATCCAGCGGCAGGATGCCGCGCGACCACAGCGAGCCGTCGTAGCTTTCATATGTGCCCCGCTCGCGCGCCAGCTCGGTGGAGGCCAGGTAGGCGTAGTAGCAGATGGCCTCCATGGACTCGTCGGCGAACTGCACGGCGGCGTCGCTCGCATACGGCACGCGCAGCTCGTACAGCGCATCCTGGAAGCCCATCAGCCCCAGGCCCACCGGGCGGTGGCGCAGGTTGGACTGGCGCGCCTTGTCCACGGCGTAGTAGTTGATGTCAATGACGTTGTCCAGCATGCGCATGGCCGTGGCGATGGTGCTGCGCAGCTTGTCGTGGTCGATGCGGAAGTCCTTGAGGTGGCGCGACAGGTTGACCGAACCCAGATTGCACACGGCCGTCTCGGTGTCGCTGGTGTTCAGCGTGATCTCGGTGCACAGGTTGCTGGAATGCACCACGCCCACGTGCTGCTGGGGCGAGCGGATGTTGCACGGGTCCTTGAAGGTGATCCAGGGGTGGCCCGTCTCGAACAGCATCGAGAGCATCTTGCGCCACAGATCCACGGCCGGCACGCGCTTGAACAGCTTGAGCTGGCCGCTGTCGGCCTGGGCCTCGTAGGCGGTGTAGGCGCGCTCGAAGGCCTGGCCGTACAGGTCGTGCAGCTCGGGCACGTCGGACGGCGAGAACAGCGTCCACTGACCCTTGTCCATGACGCGCTTCATGAACAGGTCGGGGATCCAGTTGGCGGTGTTCATGTCGTGCGTGCGCCGGCGGTCGTCGCCGGTGTTCTTGCGCAGCTCCAGAAATTCCTCGATGTCCAGGTGCCATGTCTCCAGATAGGTGCACACGGCGCCCTTCCTCTTGCCGCCCTGGTTGACGGCCACGGCCGTGTCGTTGACGACTTTGAGGAACGGCACCACGCCCTGCGATTCGCCGTTGGTGCCCTTGATGCGTGCCCCGAGCGCGCGCACGCGCGTCCAGTCGTTGCCCAGGCCGCCGGCGAACTTCGACAGCAAGGCGTTTTCCTTGATGGCGTCGTAGATGCCCTCCAGGTGGTCGGGCACGGTGGTCAGGTAGCACGACGAGAGCTGCGAGCGCAGGGTGCCGCTGTTGAACAGCGTGGGGGTGCTGCTCATGAAGTCGAACGAGGAGAGCAGCTCGTAGAACTCGATGGCGCGCGCGTTGCGGTCGTCTTCCTTCAGGGCCAGGCCCATGGCCACGCGCATGAAGAACGATTGCGGCAGTTCGATGCGCGTCTTGGCGACGTGCAGGAAATAGCGGTCGTACAGCGTCTGCAGGCCCAGGTAATCGAATTGCTGGTCGCGCTCGGCCTTCAAGGCATTGGCCAGGCGGTCCAGGTCGAAGTCCAGCAGGGCGGGGTCGAGCAGTTCGTGCTCCACGCCCCGCCGGACGAACTGCGGGAAGTGGGCGACATAGGCCTGGGCCATGTCCTGCGGCGCGACGTCCTGCTCCAGCACCTCGCGCACGATGGTGTGCAGCAGCAGGCGCGCGGTGGCGTGTGTGTAGCCGGGGTCCTTTTCGATCAGCGTGCGCGCCGCCAGGATCGAGGCCTTGTAGACCTCGGCCATCGGCACGCCGTCATACAGGTTGCGCAGCGTCTCGGCCATGATGGGAGAGGCCTGCACATCGTCGCCCAGGCCGGCGCAAGCGGCCTCGGTCAATGCCTGCAGGCGCAGCACGTCCAGCTCCACGCGCTGGCCCCCGTCCTGCACGTGCAGCGCCGGCAGTTGCGGCATCAACTGTTCTTTCTTGTGCGCCCGCTCCTGGGCGCGGCGCTCGCGGTACAGCACGTAGGCGCGCGCCACTTCGTGGTGGCCGCCGCGCATCAGGCACAGCTCGACCTGGTCCTGGACATCCTCGATGTGGAAGGTGCCCCCGGCCGGGCGCGAACGCATCAGTGCCCGGACCACGGACTGGGTGAGCTCCTCGACGATCTCGCGCACGCTGGCCGACGCGGCGCCCTGCGCGCCATGCACCGCCAGGAACGCCTTCATCATCGCCACCGCGATTTTTTGCGGCTCGAACGGCACGACGGCACCGTTGCGGCGGATGATCTGGTATTGGTGGAGCGGCGAAGGCGTGTTTGTGGATGCCGCATCGGCAGCCGTTTGGGGGAAGGAGTGCACCAGCTCTGAGGCAGGGGACGACGGAATGGCGGCTTGCATGGGTGTCCTTTCGATGGTCGGGAGCGGGAAGGGCAAGGCTCGGAGGGCGGCGCTGCCAGGCCGGGGCGCTTCAGGGGCCTTCAGCTCTGAAGCGCTATATCTAGCGTTCTGTGTCCCTGGGGAACACTAGGGGTAGTGTATGCCTGCTGCCCTGCCTGGGACAGGAAGTGCCGGTTTTTTCTGACAGGGGGCGTTGCGCACTTGACAAGCCAGGTGCCGCCTGCCTGCCGAGGACATGTGCGTGCAAAGGCTGCCAGCGCAGCCCTCGGACCTACACGCCGAAAGGAAACAGCACGCCCGAGCCGGCCAGTGGCCCCGTCAAACTGCTCCAGTCGAACGCGGCGCCCGGATCGTGTTTGCGCCCTGGCGCAATGTGTTCATGCCCCGCTACAAAGCGGATGGGGTGCTGGGTCAGCAAGGCGCGGCACAAGGTTTGCAGGGCAGCGTACTGCGCGGCCTCGAACGGCTGCCCTTCCAGCCCCTCCAGTTCGATGCCGAGCGAGTCGTCGTTGCATGCGCTGCGGCCCCGGTAGTGGGAGAGGCCCGCGTGCCAGGCGCGCGCGCCAGTGGCGACGAACTGCCACAGGGCGCCGCTGCGCTCGATGAAGAAGTGGCTGGACACCCGCAGGCCGCGGATGCGGTCGAAGTAGGGATGGGCTTCCCAGTCCAGGCGGTTGGCGAACAACCGCTGCACCTGGCCGCCGCCGTACTCGCCGGGCGGCAGGCTGATGGAGTGGATGACGAGCAGGTCCACCTCGGCTCCGGGCGGCCGGTGATCCTGGTTGGGAGACACCAGGGCCTGCGCGCCGGCGTACCAACCCGCGCGCCAGAGTGCGCGTCCCGGCCGCTCAGGCCGTTTCGTCATGGCCGTCGCTGCCCTGCGGCACGGCGATGTTCAGGCGGGCGATGCGGTAGCGGATCTGGCGCAGGCTGATGCCCAGCCGGGCGGCGGCGGCAGTGCGGTTGAAACCCGAGTCGTGCAGGGCGCGGATGAGGATGTCGCGCTCCTGGTGGTCCAGCCAGGCCTGCAGGTCGTGCGGCAGCGGCGCCTCGGACGGGACGGCGCCAAGCCCATCGAGCGGCGCCGCAGAGGGCGTGGATGCAGCCGCCGGGGTGTCGAACGCGCAGGCCAGGTCGTCCACCTGCAGCTCGCGCCCGTCACTCAATGCCACGGCGCGGTGCAGCAGGTTTTCCAGCTCCCGCACGTTGCCCGTCAGCGGATGCTGGGACAGCTGCGCGAGCACGGTGGGCGGCAGCGGTGGCAGCGAGGTGCCGTGCTCCGCCGCGATGCGCGCCAGCAGCGCCTTGCACAACCCCGGCAAGTCCTCGCGCCGCTCGCGCAGCGGCGGGATCAGCAACTCGATCACATTCAGGCGGTAGTACAGATCCTGGCGGAAGCGGCCCGCCTGGACGTCCGCCGCCAGGTCGCGGTGCGTGGCGCTGACGATGCGCACGTCCACCGCCTCCTCCTGCG